>OY782667.1:1362500-1410000 GCA_963678135.1 Desulfovibrionaceae bacterium
CTGGTTAAGGAACTCGGCAAAATGACCCCGTAAGTTCGCGAGAAGGGGTGCTTCTGAAGGTGATTCGATTAACTTGATGAGCCTTTGGGAGCCGCAGAGAATCGGGGGGGGCGACTGTTTACTAAAAACATAGGTCTCTGCCAAGTCGTAAGACGAAGTATAGGGACTGACGCCTGCCCGGTGCCGGAAGGTTAAGGGGTGGAGTTAGCGCAAGCAAAGCTCTAAACCGAAGCCCCGGTAAACGGCGGCCGTAACTATAACGGTCCTAAGGTAGCGAAATTCCTTGTCGGGTAAGTTCCGACCTGCACGAATGGCGTAACGATCTCCCCACTGTCTCAACCAGAGACTCAGTGAAATTGAATTCCCAGTGAAAATGCTGGGTACCCGCAGAAGGACGGAAAGACCCTGTGCACCTTTACTGCAGCTTGACATTGGGTTTTGGGCTATCATGTGTAGGATAGGTGGGAGGCTTTGAAACCGGTACGCTAGTATCGGTGGAGCCAACCTTGAAATACCACCCTTGATAGTCTAGGATTCTAATTGGTAGCCGTTATCCGGCGCCAAGACAGTGTCTGGTGGGTAGTTTGACTGGGGCGGTCGCCTCCCAAATTGTAACGGAGGCTTGCAAAGGTTCCCTCAGGCTGATTGGAAACCAGCCGTCGAGTGCAAAGGCATAAGGGAGCTTGACTGTGAGACAGACATGTCGAGCAGGAACGAAAGTTGGTCTTAGTGATCCGGTGGTTCCGCATGGAAGGGCCATCGCTCATAGGATAAAAGGTACGCCGGGGATAACAGGCTGATCGCATCCAAGAGTTCACATCGACGATGCGGTTTGGCACCTCGATGTCGGCTCATCACATCCTGGGGCTGAAGCAGGTCCCAAGGGTACGGCTGTTCGCCGTTTAAAGTGGTACGCGAGCTGGGTTTAAAACGTCGTGAGACAGTTTGGTCCCTATCCTCTGTGGGCGTTGGAGAATTGAAGGAGGTCTGTCCCTAGTACGAGAGGACCGGGATGGACGAACCTCTGGTGTTCCTGTTGTCACGCCAGTGGCATCGCAGGGTAGCTATGTTCGGTCAGGATAACCGCTGAAAGCATCTAAGCGGGAAGCCAGCTCCAAGATAAGTTCTCCCTGTCATTTGACCTGAAGACCCGTTGAAGACTACAACGTTGATAGGCTGGAGGTGTAAGTGCAGTAATGTACTCAGCTGACCAGTACTAATAGGTCGTGAGGCTTAATTTCTCTTCTCTTACCCTATTAACTATAAATTTTGACCATGCTAAAAAGCAAAACTAAGCCAGAAAAATTCTGACTTAGAAAAAGCAAAGCTGAATTTAAGCACGCTAAAGCATACCTGACTCTAGGAATGCCAAAAGCAAATCTGAATTAGCAGCTCTAAGCTCTCTTAGCATGTATCAAACAAAATTTGTTCTGGTGGTCTTGGAGGAGTGGGTACACCCGATCCCTTTCCGAACTCGGTAGTTAAGCACTCCATCGCCGATGATACTGCAGGGGAGCCTGTGGGAAAGTAGGTCACTGCCAGAACTTTTTTTTTGTAATGAAACTTTTTTTTTTGAGATAAAATGTCTTCTCCGCTGTCTATTATTTGAGATAAAATCTTCTCTCTCAGCTTTTTTCCTCTTTTTTTTCTCCCCTCTCTCTTTTTTTCTCCTTCCTCTTCCTGTCATTCTGCGCGTGAGTCGCAGAATCCGTATTTTAAGACCTCTGTATGGTAGGTTTCTTTCTGCTCTTAAATTCCCCTCCAGCGGGGGGGGTGCCCGTAGGGCGGGGTGGTTGCCTTTTCTTCATTATCTCTGGCTTCGGCAAGCTCAGCCAGCTTTGACCCTTGAAGCATTGTGATATACTTGATCATAAATTATGGTTGAAATTGCGTAGCATAAAGTGGGAGTAATGGAAACTTGTAACCCCCCTGAAAATTAGTAGTTCTGAAAAGTAAAATTTTTTCGTAAATCCAAGGAAGGACTGTAGAGAGACAGGAACTCCCTAAGATGGATTGATAGGTTCGGCACTTAGCCGTAAACCTACAGCCCCAAGCACAGCGGTAAGTGTTTTGAAAGTGGGATTACCTTTTGGGCTAAAACTCTTCAACTTCAATCGGGCTCCTCATCAGGTCAATAACCTCTGAGTGAATCTCTATCTCAAACATTTTTTTTAGCAGTCTCCGATCTCTATTCTTCGGCCAGAGTTCAGTTCTGGTGTCCCAAGACTCAAACTCCATTTCAAGAATCAACTTGCTGTTCTTAAAGATGAACTCAAGAGCCTGAGCATTGTCGTCGTATTCAGAAACCAGAAAGCTCATGCAATCATCGTGTAAATCATCGAGACTTACGCTTGGGCCATCCTCTGCATATGGCAAAGACTCTATCCAGTCCAAGTAAGGCCGTTTTGCCTTTAGAACAGCTATCCCTCTATTAATAGTTCTCATTCAACGCTCCATTTTTAAAAATAGCTTCAATTCGCATATTTTCTCTTGACTGTTCAACTAGAGAATTGCCGTTGCTTATAACAGTTTAATTTACAGTGCCTTACATACATTGTTGCTCCCTAACTTATTTGAAGCCAGATGTCAGCCTCATTGTTTTTCATCTTCTTTTTCGTATAGAATTGCTTGATAAAGTAAGGCAATATTTGAAAATAGAGTTTTCTTTTTGCGAGTAATCTGGAAGAATACCTCGTCAGGTTTAGGCTCATTTTAATGTGTTAGTTCGTTGCTAGCACCAGATCACCCCGCCAGGATACACCTGCCACCCCACAGGCGGAGGGGGAATTTAAGGAAAGAGGCGGACATATCACAGGCGGTGTAAAATACTGTTATGTTGTATTGAAAATGCCGAGAGCGGACAAGACTGGATTCTGCGACTTCGCGCAGAATGACGGAAAGAAGGACTGGACTTTCGCGACTTTGCACAGGATGACATGAACGAATAATTGGATACTGCAATTTACACGCAGAAGGACAAAAGCAAGGGTGTTGCTATACAGCGCAAGGCTCAGACATGCTGCGTAACGTCCTGTTACGCTCGTTTAGATACGCTCCGTCTATTTTCCCAGCACTTGGCGAACAGTCGGTGCAATAGAATCTAGGTCTGGGCAGACAGTGAATCCGCCCTGCTGCATGGCTTTGATTTTTCCCAAAATACCTTGGTCTTTTTTTAAGATTGCCCCAGCGTGTCCAAGGCGTTTGCCCTGAATTTAGCGTAGGGAACTTGACATGTATCTTTCCTCTTATTTATTTCTTTAACCAACTCATCATTTCACGCAAGCGAGAACCAACTTCTTCAATTTGATGCTGCCGGGTTTGCCGGCGTTTTGCAGCCATGGTCGGAGCTCCGGCTTGATTCTCTAAAATAAAGTTTTTAGCAAAAGTACCATCTTGGATTTCAGCCAGTACCTGTTTCATGGTTTGTTTGGTTTCTTGAGTGATAATCCTTGGGCCGGTAGAATAATCGCCAAATTCAGCGGTATCAGAAATAGAATAACGCATACGAGCCAAACCACCTTCATACATAAGGTCAACAATAAGTTTCAGCTCATGCAAACATTCAAAATACGCTATTTCAGGCTGGTATCCGGCTTCAACCAAGGTTTCAAAACCGGCCTTGCATAATTCAGACAGACCGCCACAAAGTACTGATTGTTCACCAAAAAGATCAGTTTCCGTTTCTTCTGCAAAAGTTGTTTCAATCACTCCTGAACGCGTTCCGCCAATACCTTTTGCATAGGCAAGAGCAATATCTTTGGCTTTGCCTGAGGCATTTGCTTCAACAGCGATCAAACAAGGAACCCCTCCACCTTCGCTAAAAGTACGCCGAACCAAATGCCCGGGTCCTTTAGGAGCAATCATCACACAGTCCACTCCGGCCGGAGTTTTAATCTGTTCAAAATGAATATTAAAACCATGCCCAAACGCAATAATTTTGCCTTCCAAAAGATTGGGAGCAATATCCTCACGAAAAACTTTTGCCTGCACTTGATCAGGCAAAAGAATCATAATCATGTCTGCCAAAGAAGCAGCTTCTTTAGCGGAAACAGGTTCAAAACCATGCTTTTGAGCAAGGTCATAATTTGGGCCACCCGGACGTTGCCCGACAATGACGTTAATGCCACTATCGCGTAAATTTTGAGCATGAGCGTGGCCTTGTGAACCATAACCAATAACAGCAACGGTTTTATCTTCTAAGAATGTCAAATCCGCATCCGTATCATAATACACTTTCATAATAATTTCTCCTTACAATCTTTCCACACCAAATCTTAAGTACATGAAATAATAAATAACACGATTCTTGTTATTGCTTGGCTCGTTTCAAAGCCACAGAGCCAGTACGAGCAATTTCTTTGATACCAAAGCGTGACAAAAGATCCAAAATTGCTTCAATCTTACCTATATCTCCGGTGCATTCCAAAGTTATTTCTTCCAAAGAAACATCAATAACTTTACAGCGAAAAATATCAACTATTCTCAATATCTCAGCGCGTTTTGCATCCCCTGCATCAATTTTTACCAGTACCAATTCACGTTCAACGGCTTTGACTTCGGTATAATCGCGTACCGTTATCACTGTAACCAATTTACGAAGCTGTTTCACTATTTGCTCTACAATGGATTCGTCGCCAGCAGTAATAATTGTCATACGTGAAACACCAGCTTCCAAAGTAGGTGCCACGTTTAAGGATTCAATATTAAATCCACGCCCTGAAAAAAGTCCGGCCACGCGAGAAAGCACCCCCGGCTCATTTTCAACAGTAATTGAAAGTATATGGTTTCTCATTGTTTGCACCTTTCCTAAACCAATAACATTTCAGTTAATGATGCGCCGGCTGGCACCATGGGATAAACATTTTCTTCACGGCTAACGCGCACATCCACAATGACCGGCCCGTCTGTTTCATACAATGCTTTGTGCAATATAGGCTGTACATCTTTTTTCTCGCTAATACGAAAACCTGTAGCACCATAGGCCTCAGCAAGTTTTACAAAATCAGGCTGTGCCTCCATACATGTTGCACAATAATTTTTATCATAAAAAAGTTCTTGCCATTGGCGTACCATACCAAGGTAACTATTATTTAAGATGATGATTTTTACAGGCAATTTACTGCAAACAACAGTCGTCATTTCCTGAATACACATTTGAATACTGCCATCTCCGGCAATGTCCAAAACCAATTTATCAGGACAGGCTTTTTGTGCACCCATGGCTGCAGGAAAACCATAACCCATAGTGCCTAATCCACCTGAGGTTAAAAAAGTATTTGGCTCTTTAAAGTCATAAAATTGAGCAGCCCACATTTGATTTTGCCCAACTTCCGTACAAACAATCGCCTCGCCCCCAGTTATTTTGTATAATTGTTCAACCACATATTGCGGTTTAATTTCCGTTTCTGAATCTTTATAGGTCAAAGGATGTTCTGTTGCCCACTGGCAAACTTGCTCAACCCAGATTTGACGTTTTTGGGCAAAATCATTCTCTTCTACAATTGGTGCCAATTCATTTTTTAGCGCGAGCAACGCGGACTTACAATCAGCAACCAGTGGAACACTCACAGGTACATTTTTTTGAATAGAGGTCGGATCAATATCAATATGTACGATGGTTGCTCTTGGCGCAAAAGTTTCTAATCTCCCTGTAACGCGATCATCAAACCTTGCTCCCACTGCAAGTAAAACATCACATTCGCTCACAGCCATATTGGCAGCAAAAGTCCCGTGCATACCAAGCATACCAAGCCACAGTTCATCATCTCCAGGAAAAGCACCAAGCCCCATCAAAGTAGAGGTAACAGGTATATGCAAGGCTTTACCCAGCCAAGTCAATTCTTCATGCGCCTGAGCACTAATTACCCCTCCACCTGAATAAATCAATGGGCGTTGTGCTTTACTGAGCAAGCGTGCGACTTTACGGATTTGACCTGAATGAGGTTGTATATGTGGATTGTAACTTCGTAGCTTAACTTCCTCATCTTCAGGAAAAATAAAATCTATTTCAGCTTGCAAAACATCTTTTGGAAGATCGACAAGCACTGGCCCTGGGCGACCGGTACGCGCTAAATAAAATGCTTGTCGTACAGTTTTGGCCAGCTGCGCTACATCTTTGACTAAATAATTATGCTTTGTACAAGGGCGAGTGATTCCAACAATATCAACTTCTTGAAACGCATCATTACCGATTAAAGGCGTGGAAACCTGCCCTGTAAAAATAACCACCGGAATAGAATCCATATAGGCGGTGGCAATACCGGTAACAGCATTTGTTGCACCGGGGCCGGATGTAAGCAGACAAACACCAACTTGACCGCTGGCGCGTGCATAGCCGTCCGCAGCGTGTATCGCTCCCTGTTCATGCCGAACAAGAATATGTTCCAATTCAAATTCTTGAAGATGATCATAAATATCAATAATGGCTCCTCCGGGGAAACCAAAAAGACAAGATACACCTTCTTTTTCAAGACACTTCAAAAATATTTGAGCTCCTGTGAGCTTCATGTTCATGCCTCCGCTTCACGGTATTTATCTAAGAGTAAACCTAATTTAGTTTTTCCTGCCAACTTTTTCTTTTTTAGCTGCTTAATTTCTTCTTTTTGTGTTGAAGATAAACAAGGTTTTGCCTCAAGTTTATTGAGCATACTTTCAAATTCAAGATGCTGTTCCCATAGAGCCTGAATTTCAGAATCTTTTTCCCTATACTTTTCAACAAGCGTCAGATCACGAGCTTCCATGGTTTCTCCTTGGTTTATATCGCTATAACAATACCACCCGGAATCAGGTATTCCCAAAGTGGTTCTTTTTCAGATTCAATAAGAAAAATTTTTTTCCGGCTCATCTGTCCTGATTCAAGTTTCACTTGATTTCCTTTTACGCCAAGTTTTCTAGCAAGATATTTTACAATGGCCTTATTGGCCTTATTATCCACCGCCGGGGCTTTAATCCGAAGTCTCAGACAACCTTGATAAAGCCCGGTTACTTCATTCGTTTTGGCTCCCGGTTGAGCCCATATACTCAAACGCCACATGCCTTTTCCGGCAAGACGCACAGGATCGGTATTCTGCGTCAACTTACTCCGCTTTTTGCAAAAAGGTTACTTTTGACTCCAATGCTTCTTTATGCTCCGCTTCTGGATTCTCAGCTTCAAGTAAATCTAAATGTGAGCGAATTAAGCTGGTTACTTGAACCTTAAAACGATTGCGTTGGCGTTTTAAGTTTTCAATTTCTTCATGTACTTCAGCACAACGCGAGTGGGCTTGACGCAAAGTATCTTCACCTTTTGCGCGAGCACCATCAATTATTTGCTTGGCTTCACGACTTGCGTTAAGCTTTAATTCATCTACCATTTTTTGTGAAGACAAAAGGGTATCGCGCAAGGCCTCATCACGCTTTTTGTATTCTACTAACTGTTTTTCCAACCTTTTTATTTTTGCTTGCAATTCTTTTTGAGTATCAGTTTCTTGCCCAAGAATTTCTGCAATTTCAACCATCAGATGATCAACTTCATCACGATCATAGCCAAGTGCTTTGCGTGAAAATTTTTTATTTAAAATATCAATTTTAGATAAAGCCATTATTTCTCCTTAAACAAAATTACAGAGCATAAGAAGCGCGGAAAAGTAATGCTGGAAGCACTGCTTGTGCAAAATGAAGTGCTAAAAGCAATACTATAGGCGAAAGATCAATGCCACTTATCACTACAAATGGCATAGCACGCCTAATGCGATACAAAACAGGTTCAGTTACGCCTCTTAAAAAGCGAACAATAGGATTATATGGATCAGGATTAACCCACGTCAGCAAGACAGCAACAAGCACTACCATCGAGTACGCATGGAGAACGAAATGAAAAATATCGGCAAAAGCCCTCAGTATGACATCCATTGTTTTTGATATAACCTCCGTAGCACCAGAAAGATGTCACTCTAAATTTACACAGCAAGCAATACAAATCAAGTCTTCGAAAGCAAAAAAATATTAGCGCAAACTTTGAGCCATGCAGCGAAGTAAAGTACGAAAATCAGGGATATATAACTGAGCGGACTGAAGCCGTGGATTTTTATACGCCCAAAAACGAAGCCCTGCATTTTGAGCAGTATACTCGTCCACTTGCGAATCTCCAATAAAGACAACGTCACGAGGTGGCATACGCCACGCATCAAGAATAGCGTGAAGAGACTCTGGATTTGGCTTGGGATTTCTCACCTTAGACGATGTGATACATGGGTAAAAAAAGGAATCCAGACCAAAATAATCCAGTATGATATCCAAGGTATCAGTTCGACTTGTTGCAATTCCCATACGAAAACCATAGCTACGAGCCCAACGTAAAAAATTGAACAGTCCTTCTTCTATATGAATATAAGGCAAGACTGTACGGTAATCAAAAGTACTTCGATATTCTGTAGCCTGCTCATGTAACTCTTGTGGCAAGATATAACACAATGATTCCCAGACATTGTGGGAATGTACATACTTCAGCTCTACGTCATTCAGAGCTGATAGTCCAAAATATTTTTTAAATGAGTTATAGTAAAAAGCATTGGCCTCAAGAGAATCTATCAGCACCCCATCGCAATCAAAAATCAGTCCACTCATCTGCCCAATATATTTTGAAGAAACTAAAGCGTTTAAGTAAATCATGCTGTTATGCCTCTTCTTCTGGTATGGCTACAACAAATTCTTTGCACCAATGTGTTTTGGATAAAGGCTTTGGCTTTCCTGCAAGTTGCCAAGCCGGAGCATTGCTCACTAACCAGCCAGAAGGCAAAGCAAACTCTTTTTTCGCTGGTACAAAATTAATAGCGGATTCTTTCCAAGCACAAATTATTTCCGGCATACTTGTCGCCAATACAGTCCCTTGGGGAAGCCAAACAGCCATAGCTCCCAGCAACAAAGGCCATGGCAACATGGGTAAGGATTCATCCAACTGTCCGGCGTGTGCAAAAGTTTTAGCCAGAGTTTGGGCAGTACTTGTATCTTCATGATCATTTGGCATACCTAAGCCAGCATTAAATTTCTCACGGGCTTGACGCATATTTCTTTGTAGCTCTATCAGCTCACAAGCTCTTTGCTGGCAACTATACGCAAGCAAAAGCATAAATTGCGATTCTGCTAAAAGAACGTGCTTTGCGTTTGTAGCGCATGTCGTCTTTGTTGAAACAATTCCTGCATCAGCAGTAAGCCGTTGCTCTAATTCTGAACGAATAGTCCATGAATGTTCGCGATCTTCCATTTCTTGAAAAATAGCATGTACTGCCATCTCCCCTGGCGCACGAAACTGCTCAGTAAAACGCAGGCTATCTTCAATAAGTCGCCTTGCCTTTGCAGGGGAAAGGAGAAAACCTTGAGGACGAAATTGCTCAGGATGTATTTCTTCTGTAAAACCTGCGTCAAAAAATAATCCACCTTGTGGGGCTGTATTCACAAGATATTCCTGAAGCATGGCTGGAAAATGAATAATCATAGCGCACTCTCATTTTGGATATTTTGCTGCATCGCTCTCTTCATAAGGCAAAATGAGAAATTGACTTCTCATCTTTTGTTTTGGTGGGAAAAGGGTATTGCAATATAAAGAGTAGAGACATTGCAGATGAAAAAATTTACACACGCCCTTACTCCCCATATGGCTTTCCCCATTCCTTGTTTTCGGTAATGCGGATATGCTTTTGAAATGCGTAATATGCTCCGGCAAGGGCGTTGATGAATCCTGCCTGACCATCAAGAAGACCAAGTTTTAAGAAGTACAATTTGATGAAGCGAAATTTTGCTCTGATAAGAGCTTTGCCTAAGCTGCTTTTTTTACCTTTTTTGCGTAAATCAATGGCTCCCTGCTCGGCATAGGCATTGATTTTATGGAGGTGTTCGTGGAAATTTTTGTACGGGTAATGAATAATATCATAAGGAAGATGTCCATTTTTGCCAAGTGGACGGAGATGTTCGTGTGCACCGGAAACTGTTATTTCAAGTTTTTGAGGGCGGAAGACGCGAAAAAGTTTATCCGGATACCAGCCAGAGTGTTTCATAAAGCGATTGTAATAAAATGAACGTCGATAAACATAGTAACCAGCAATATCTTTTGTAGATTGGTTTGTTTGTAGTGTGTCAATAATGGCCTGACGTAATGTGGACGAAAGAAACTCATCTTGATCAAGACTAACGACCCATTCTGTTTTGATATGCTCAAGAGCAAATTTGAGTTGTGGGCCTGCGCCTTCCCAAGGACGCTGTATAAGCTGCGCTCCTGCACTGTTTGCGATGCGTAGTGTGTCATCTGTAGAGTAAGAATCAACAACTAAAATTTTATCGCAAAAATCAAGACTGGCAAGGCATTTCTCAAGGAGTCTTGCGCCATTATACGTTAATACTAAACCGGTAATTGTTGACATGCAAAATATGTAGAATGATTTTTCATGTCAGGCAAGTCATCTGAAATCGTATTTTTTTCTCGTTGTTTTTTTTGGTTAGTTGAACGTAAGTCCATGCTCGCTCGCATCAATGTGTAGCGTTGTGCCATCAGCAATTTTTCCGGAGATTAGTTGTTTTGCAAGTGGCGTTTCTATATGTTGTTGAATATATCGTTTGAGTGGTCTGGCTCCATATACAGGATTATAGGCTTCTTTTGCGATGAAATCTTTGGCTGCTTCACTGAGAGAGAGTGCGATGTTTTGTTCTTCAAGTCTGGTTTGTAGTTCTTCTATGCGTAAATCAATAATGGCTTTGATTTGTGCAAAATTGAGTGGTTCAAAGAGTACTGTTTCATCTACACGGTTCAAAAACTCAGGACGGAAATGCTTTTTGAGCTCGTTTAGAACCGCATCTTGCACGCCTTCTTGAAATCCTTGCTCGCTGATACCTTCGAGTAGTAACAAAGCACCGATATTAGAGGTCATGATAATGATCGTGTTTTTGAAATCCACTGTACGACCTTTGGAATCAGTGAGCCTGCCATCGTCTAGGATTTGCAGCAGTGCATTGAATACATCAGGGTGAGCTTTTTCCACTTCATCAAACAAGATAACTGAAAACGGTTTGCGCCGAACAGCCTCGGTGAGTTGGCCACCTTGATCGTGTCCTATATAGCCTGGAGGAGCTCCAATAAGTCTGGCCACGGTATGTTTTTCCATGTATTCGCTCATGTCCAGTCGAATCATGTTTTCTTCGGTATCAAAAAGAGCCTGCGCCAGTGTTTTACAGAGCTCAGTTTTTCCTACGCCTGTGGGGCCAAGGAAAATAAATGAACCAATAGGTCTACGAGGGTCTTTGAGCCCTGCCCGTGCTCGCAAGACAGCGTCAGCTACTGCCTGTATTGCCTGATCTTGCCCAATTACCCGCTTGTGCAGAATATCGGCAAGGCGCATCAATTTTTCTCGCTCTCCTTCCATGAGTCTGGAGACTGGAATCCCTGACCAGCGAGCAATAATTTCTGCAACATCATCAGGCCCGACTTCTTCTTTGACCAGACGCTTTTTATCGGTTTCGCCTCCGTTCATGGAAGTATTAGCTGCTTCAAGCTGTTTTTCCAGTGAATCCAGTTTTCCATAGCGAAGTTCGGCAGCCTTGTTATAGTCAAGTATCCGTTCAGCTTCTTCTACCTGTAAGCGCACTTGTTCTATTTCTTCTTTGAGCCGGCGCAGTCCTTCGATAGAGGATTTTTCTCTTTCCCATTGAGATTGTAATTCAGCTTGAGCATTGCGTAAACTTGTGAGTTCAATCTCTAGTTTGCTTAAGCGGTCTTTAGACGCAGTATCTGTTTCACGTTTTAGGGCTTCTCTTTCGATTTCCAGCTGTAAAAGTTGTCTATTTATTGTGTCTAATTCATAGGGTTGTGAATCTATTTCAGTACGAATGAGCGCAGCAGCTTCATCAATGAGATCAATGGCTTTGTCCGGTAATTGCCTATCTGAGATATAACGATTTGAAAGAACAGCAGCTTCCACGACAGCTCCATCTGAAATACGCACTCCATGATGTACTTCAAAGCGTTCTCTAAGTCCTCTGAGAATAGAAATGGTATCTTCAACAGTAGGTTCTTCTACTACAATAGGTTGAAAACGGCGTTCCAGTGCTGGGTCTTTTTCTATGTATTGGCGGTATTCATCTGTTGTGGTTGCCCCAATGCAGTGCAGTTCTCCACGAGCCAGCATAGGTTTGAGCAAGTTTCCGGCATCCATTGCTCCTTCACTTTTTCCAGCACCTACAATGGTGTGCAATTCATCAATAAACATGATGATGCGTCCATCTGAATCTTGAACCTCTTTGAGCACGGCTTTGAGTCTTTCTTCAAATTCTCCGCGATATTTTGCTCCGGCCACGAGCGCGCCCATATCAAGGGCAAAAATATTTTTTTCTTTCAAGCCTTCTGGAACATCTTGTTTGACAATACGCTGCGCTAATCCTTCAACAATTGCGGTTTTACCCACTCCAGCTTCGCCTATGAGCACCGGATTATTTTTTGTGCGCCGGCTTAAAATGCGTATAGCTCGACGAATTTCAGCGTCCCGACCAATAACAGGATCTAGTTTTCCTTTGCGAGCTTCATCAACAAGATCCCTGCCATACTTACTCAGTGCTTCGTAGCTGGCTTCAGGATTATCTGAGGAAACACGCTGTTTTCCCCGTAGCTCAGTAAGTGCATTATATACTTTGTCTTTATTGAGTTGAAAGGATTTATTGATACGACCTACGCCGGTGGAGGTTGATTCATCTGTCATGGCGAGTAATAGATGTTCAACAGAGATAAAATCATCATGCATACGTTGACGAGCATCATCGGCTCGCACAAGCAGTGAATTGAGCCGAGGCGTGATCATTACTTCATTTGGCCGTGCACCTGGCCCACTTACAGAGGGTAGCTTGGCTATTTCTTCTTGAATGGCAGCTGTGTAATCGTTTGCTTTTATTTTTAACTTTTTTAGTATTTTTGGAATCAGTCCTTCAGGGTCTTGAACAAGAGCTAAAAGCAAATGTTCAACATCTACGGCTTGATGATTTTTACGAATGGCTTCGTTTTGTGCCATGCTGAGAGCATTTTGGGTATTTTTGGTAAAGCTGTTTGGATTCATGATGAACTCCTTGTGTCTTAAAAATTATCAAAGACAACGAGCTTTTTTTTAGCTCTGCTTCAAGAAATTTTATTCCTTACGGGGGTTAAAGTGAGAGATTTCAGCGAGTTTATTCCATAGTTCACGTTCTTTTTCTGTGTGTACTTGAGGTGTTTTAATTTCTAGCTGAACGAATTGATCTCCTTTTTGAAGACCTGAGCCAAGTCCTTTGCCACGAATACGCAATTTTTTGCCACTGTGTATTCCGGCAGGTACAGTGAGTTCTATGGGGCCATCAAGGGTATTGACGCGAAGTGTTGTTCCTAAAGCTGCTTCCCAAGGTGCAAGAGGCAAATCAAGAATGATATTGTTGTCTTGAATTTTATACAAGGCGTGCGGACGTATTTTAATGCGTAAATACAAATCGCCAGAAGAGCCTCCGTTTATGCTTTGTTTGCCTTGTCCTGAAAGCCTAATGCGTTGTCCTTCTTTTATACCAGCTGGAATATTTACATCTAAAGTTTTCTTTTCTGTCTGCTGCATAGGAGTAAGTGTTATACTTTTTTTGCCTCCTTTATAGGCATCTTCTAAGGAAAGTTCGTATAGTAACTCGACATTTTCACCTCGGCGGGGGCGCGCTGTAAAATGTGATTGTTGATTAAAGCCACCACCAAAAATTGTTTCAAAGAAATTTGAAAAATTACCACTTCCTGCATTGGCGTTAAAATCGAAATGCATGTTGTTAAAACCTGAGGGACGTTGAAATCCTCCCCCTGTTTGTTGATACTGTTCCCAGTTTGGCCCAAGCTGATCATAAAGTTTGCGTTTTTTGGGATCTTTTAGGGCTTCATAGGCTTCATTGATCTCTTTGAATTTTGCTTCAGCAGAGCCGTCCTCTGGATTGAGATCAGGGTGCATTTTTCTTGCTAATTTTTTGAACGCTTTGGATATTTCCTCTTGGGAGGCTGTTTTGGAAACGCCAAGCGTCTTGTAATAATCTTTGTATTCCACAATATGCCTCAGACTGGTATTTAGAACTCTGTATATTTTTTCTTAATTACTTATTCCCATATACACCAAGCAGCGTGAGCTTGTAGCGGAGTCCGTTGAAGTCTTATCTTGTTGAGTCCTAGAACTTCATCAACTGCGATAGTTTCTCCAGGAAATGCACTATAATTGAGTTCATCAAAGACAAGAAGTGATCCCTTGGTTAGCCTTGGAATGATTTTTTCTAACACGCATTTTGTCGGTGTATATATGTCCATGTCAAAGATACACATTGATATAATAGCATGTGGATTTTTTTCTAACCATCTATCGACAGTTTTTGTCGCATCCCCCTTAATAAGCTCGAATTTTTTTATATGATTCATCGGGCTTTCTGCTTCTAACAGTGTAAGAATTTCTTCTAGAATAATTTCGAAGCCACTTGTTACAGCATAGTCACCATCATTTGCTAAATTACCATCTAATGACGATGTATTCCGTAATCCTTCAAAAGTATCAAAACCATAGATAAAACGATTATGGTTAAACGGCTCATAAATTGCTCTTAAATTTGTCAAAGTTGATAAAGTAGCACCAAATTGAACTCCAAATTCACAAATAACCCCAGGTACCCCAATAATTTTTTGGTATAATTCCTGATAGTAAATAAACCGACTAGCTGCTTCAACACGCATGGTATTCATAGAGTGTTTATGCCAATAAGGACCATAAAGGGGAAGCATTTGTTGCGATATTTCGTTTAGTCGTTGAAGCCTCTCAGAAAAACCAGCTGTACGCTGTATAAGTTCATTTCCTAATTTAGTTATTTTTGTCCCCATGTTAATTTGTCCTCTGTTTATAGTTTTTCCTTGAAATTTGTTTGTTGCAAAATATGCATAAAAAATAAGAATCAAGACTTAATAGTCAAGAGGCATATTTAACACTTGCTTGCCAAAGGGTATTTTATGCTGAACAGTTTATTTCTTAGTGAAAATTACAATATATCTTCGGGCAACGAACTTAGCAAAGTCTCTATATATTTTTGAAATTTAAGATTTTGCTTTGCTTGAAGAGAGTTAATTTTTTCGATTATTTTAAGAGCTTTTTGATTCAACTCATGCAAAGAGCCAGAATTATCTATAACCATATCGCAGAGCGCAAGTTTTTGTTTGGCTGTC
The DNA here is from genome assembly GCA_963678135.1 of Desulfovibrionaceae bacterium. Taxonomy (GTDB): domain Bacteria; phylum Desulfobacterota; class Desulfovibrionia; order Desulfovibrionales; family Desulfovibrionaceae; genus JAHJKV01. Next base: position 1,377,715 of record OY782667.1, read on the forward strand.
CATTGCCAAGAATCAAGCAAAGCTAAAGTTTCAGCTGTCATGTTGCGAGATTTTCGGCGTATATTGCACCTTAGTTCTTCAGGGCAGTCCACTCCAAGAACAAAATCTAAAGGATTTGTTTCTTTCTTTGTCCAAGCAGTTTCAGCAAGAAGCGGTATTTCTGCAAAAGCTGCGTTTTCTTCCCTATGTTTTACAAAAAATTCTTTTATGCGGTGCAAAACAATGGGGTGAATAATATTCATCACTTCCTGTCGTAAATTTTCAGATTCACGCATGGCTTTAAGCAAAGCTATTTTATCCACTCCTCCATCTATCTTTTGATAAAGGCTTCCAAAACGGGAAGCCAATAATACTGCCCCGTCTTGACCATGCTTATAAAGTTCATTCACGCAGGCATCAGCACTAAAAGTTGGAGCATCTAGTTTGGCTAAGGCAGCAAGAAGGGCAGATTTTCCGCTGCCAGCAGTGCCAGTAACTCCTACACGCAAACAAGATTTTTGGCAGGCTTGTAATACTTGCATAAAATCTTCAGGCGGAGGGCAGGTAAAACAAAGTTTTTTATCTGTTTCAGGGTGGGTAAAGCCAAGATAAAAAGCATGAAGCATTTGACGAGTACAAAGTTTGGCAGCAGAGCTTGCCTGCTGTTTCCAGAGCGCATTTTCCCCAGAGCCGTAAACAGTATCTCCTAAAAGCGGATGCCCAAAAGTTGCTAAATGAACTCTGACTTGATGCGTTCGGCCTGTAAATATTTTTACTGCCACTAAACTCATGTTGTTTACAGGATCATGCCAAAGTGCTTTGACTAAACTTTTTGCAGGTTTTCCACCTTTTTTTGCCACAGCCATGCGCGTTTTGAGCCGAGGGTCTCTTCCTATAGGCAGATTTATTTCTGTATTTTCTAAAGGTACGAGGCCATGGCATAGAGCAAGATAGATTTTATCCACTGTGCGCTGTGCAAAGGAGGCACTGAGTTTGAGCCGTGTTTTTTCGTTTCTAGCTATGACCATAAGCCCAGATGTGTCTTTGTCTAAGCGATGCACTATGCCCGGGCGCGCAGGATCAAGCTCTTTGAGTTCAGGATAGTGAGCAACAAGCCTGTTGACCAGTGTTGCAGAGGGGCAACTTGGGGCAGGATGTGTTATGAGTCCTGACGGTTTATTGATGATGAGTAAGTTTTTGTCTTTATACAGAATGTCGAGCGGAGCGTTATCGTCTTGTATTGTGTGCATAACAGTTTGTCCGCTGATTTTCAAAAGAGAGCCAGTGCCGATGATATATCTTTGTTTTGTTTCAATGTGTCCGTCAACCGTGGCATATCCAGATTTTATCCAATTTTGAATTTTGCTACGAGAGATTCCTTCTTGAGCGAATTTTTTTGCCCAAAAAGCATCAAGTCTTAAACCATTTTCTTGTGGTGAAACTGTGTACTTTCGGCAGTATGTGTTGCTGGTCGTAGCTGTGTTGTTCATAAAGTATATATACTTACAAATGTTTGAAAATGAAAGTATTTTTCTAAAGATGAGTGAGGATTTGAGGGGAGATGGGGTGTGAAAGAGGTTGACCAAAACTTATATTGCTCAGTAGTATATATATGTTTCAATCGTCATAGAAGAGAATAAACACTTAAGAGAGGGGGATAAATTGGCTGTACATTGTGTAAATCACCCATTGATTCGGCATAAAATAGGTTTGTTAAGAAAAGATGATATTTCTACAAGCCGTTTTCGTGCTCTTGCTACGGAAATTTCCCGCTTGTTGACCTATGAAGCAACCAAGGACTTGGAAACCGAGCGCATATCAATTCAAGGCTGGGCAGGTTCTGTGGAGGTGGATTGCATTCAAGGGAAAATGATTACCGTGGTTCCTATTCTGCGCGCAGGTATGGGCATGATGGATGGTGTTTTTGATATGATCCCGGGAGCCAAAGTTTCAGTCGTTGGCTTTTATCGTAACGAGGAAACCCTCCAGCCTGTACAATATTATGTGAAGCTCGCCAAAAATATAGAGCAGCGCATGGCAATTATCCTTGATCCCATGCTAGCCACAGGCGGTACGCTCATGGCTACTATTCGTTTACTGAAGGAGGCAGGCTGCCCTTCTATTAGAGGCTTGTTTTTGGTTGCAGCACCTGAAGGACTTGCTCGGCTACAAGAGGAACACCCAGATGTTGATGTCTATGTCGCGTCCATAGATGAACGACTTAATGATATAGGGTATATACTCCCCGGTTTAGGAGATGCAGGAGACAAGATATTTGGAACAAAATAGACATAATTTTTTGACTTTTAACATGAAGGGGAAAAAGTATGAGTGATGTTCATTGCGCTAAGTATAAATTTCAATTGAAAGACAGCCTGCTGGGCGCACAGATGCTGTTCGTGGCTTTTGGTGCTTTGGTACTTGTACCAATTTTAACCGGTATAGATTCTAATGTGGCTCTTTTTACCGCAGGAGTGGGCACTTTAATTTTTCAACTCATAACCAAAGGCAAGGTTCCGGTTTTTCTTGCTTCGTCCTTTGCTTTTTTACCTCCACTGTTCGCTGCCCAGCAAGGGCAATTTTCGTATCCTGCAATTATGTGTGGACTGATGGCTGCAGGTGGACTGTATATTATTTTTTCAATTCTTGTGCGTATCTATAGTGCTGAATTTTTGCATAAATTGCTACCACCGATAGTAACCGGCCCTGTGATTATGTTGATTGGTTTGATACTTGCTCCGGTTGCTGTGAATATGGCGATGGGACATAATGGAGCTATGTGGCTTGAACCCAAAACACCAGCCATGATCGTTGCCGGAGTTTCTTTGCTCACAACCATCTTGGTTTCTTTACTTGGGAAAAATTGGTTTAAGCTTATTCCTATTTTGTGCGGCATTGCTGCTGGTTATGCTTGCTGTCTTATTCTTGATTTCACAGGATTGACTGCTTCAATGTATGAGGCTTTTCGCGCTTCTGCTCAAGATGGCATGGTCGCTGGCATGGGAATGGCAGATTGGATGGATGGCAGTTTAATTAGCTTAGGAGCGGTACAATCTGCTCCGTGGTTTGCGTTTCCAAACTTTAGCTTTCCTGAATGGAACTTGGACGCTGTTCTTTTTGTCATCCCTATTGCCATTGCACCGGCCATTGAGCATTTTGGGGATGTTTTGGCTATTGGTTCTATTACTGGTAAGGATTACGTCAAGGATCCCGGCATTCAAAATACCATGCTTGGTGATGGCATTGCTACTTCAGTTGCAGCAATGCTTGGGGGGCCTCCTAATACAACATATTCCGAAGTTTCCGGTGCCGTAGCACTGACCCGTGCATTTAATCCTGCTATTATGACTTGGGCAGCTATTGCTGCTATTTTACTGGCTTTTGTTGGAAAATTAGGCGCACTTTTATCCAGTATACCTATGCCTGTTATGGGTGGTATTATGCTCCTGCTTTTTGGGGCTATTACCGTTATTGGCCTTTCTACATTAGTGAGGGAGCAAGTTGATCTTATGCAGCCACGCAATATGGTTATTGTGGCGATTATTCTTGTTACCGGCTTGGGTGGTATGGTGCTGAATGTTGGAGTGACTGACCTTAAAGGCATCGGCCTTGGAGCTATTGCTGGAGTTATTTTGAACTTAGTTTTGCCGGGCAAAAAAAGTTAAGATACTCGAAAGATTCCAGCCTTAATACTATTACAGCCTAAGTACTGAACAAAGCAGGGCGTCTCTTGAATAAATAAGGGACGCCTTGTTTATTCTTAACTTATCAAGCATATGTTTTTTTTAGCTCTACTGTCATACCGTGTAAAGCCTTTGCAGTTTGGATCCAGGGCAAACGCATATAAATTTTAGGCTCAATATTTCCTACCCATTCTATTGTTTCTCCCTTCCTGTCATCCTGCGCGTAAGTCACAGGATCCAGTTCTTCTTTCTTATCTTTTTCTTTTTCTTGTCTTCTTTTTTCTTCTTCTTTGCTGCTTCTCGTACAGAGGCAAGTCTCTATAATCTGGCTCTGCTGGACTGTCGCGACTTACGCGTAGGATGACAGAGGAAGGAGTAATACGATGAGCTGAGAGTATCTACTCTAAAAGTTATATGCGTTTGTCCTAGCATATGAGGTTTTATACTATAAGCTGTAGATTTTTCGTGCGTAGCTAGTTGACAAGTTTTTCTCCATGCTTATCAGAAAGAGCAGTGGCGTATACTGATTTTTTTAAGGAAATCCAATGAGTGATAAAAAACATATTTCTGAAGAAGCCCGCAAAGCTGCTGAAAAAATGACAGCAGAAACAGAGAGTGTTGTTGCGGACGAAACTGAGAAGCCTCGCGAATTTACTTTTGAAGAATTAAAGGCTTTGTGTCGTGAGCAGCTTTGTCCTGCTTGCGACATAGGTAAAGAAGCTGAGGATATACGCTTAAGAGCGTTGGCTGAATCTGAAAATGTCAAAAAAAGGCTTATGCGTGAAACCGAAGAGTTACGCAAGTATGCAGGTGAGACGATTTTGGCTGATCTCTTACCTATTCTTGATAATTTAGATTTAGCGCTTGCCCATTCTGATGGATTAGATATGTGTAAGGATTTTGTTACAGGTGTCGACATGACACGCAAAATATTTTTAGAGACCCTGTCTCGTCATGGCTTAGAGCCTGTAGGCATTGTGGGAGAACAATTTGATCCAAATACACATGAAGCCGTGGGAATGGGGCAAGAAGAGGATTTTGAAGACAATGCAGTGCTTCAATTGATGCAAAAAGGCTATGTACTTAAAGGGCGTTTATTGCGACCGGCTAAGGTTTTGGTAAACAAACTTTCGGATTGAACGATATTTACAAAGGCGCAGTAAGTCTTAACTGCTTGAAAGAGTAAAAATAAAAATTTTGTGTTTTCATGCCAAGGAGGAAGTATAATGGCTAAGATTATTGGGATAGATTTAGGAACGACCAATTCCTGTGTTTATGTTATGGAAGGAAAGGATCCAAAATGTATTACTAACCCTGAGGGCGGACGTACAACACCTTCTATTGTCGCTTTTACGGATAAAGAACGCCTCGTGGGTGATATTGCTAAACGGCAATCCGTAACAAATCCTGAAAAAACAGTGTTTGCCATTAAACGCCTTATGGGACGCGAGGCCTCTGCAGCTGAAGTTGTCGCTTGGCAAGAGCATTGTCCATACTCCATTATTAAAGGGAAAAATGGAGATGCGTGGATTGAAGTGAATGGTAAAAAATATTCACCGCCTGAAGTTTCCGCTATGATTTTGCAAAAATTAAAAAAAGACGCGGAAACATATCTTGGCGAAACTGTTTCAGAAGCAGTTATTACTGTGCCAGCATATTTTAACGATTCCCAAAGGCAAGCAACCAAGGATGCAGGTAAAATTGCCGGTCTTGAAGTGAAACGTATTATCAATGAACCAACTGCTGCTTCTTTGGCCTATGGTTTTGATAAAAAAGCCAATGAAAAAATCGCTGTTTTTGACCTTGGTGGTGGTACTTTTGATATATCGATCCTTGAAGTAGGCGATAATGTTGTCGAAGTTCGAGCAACCAATGGTGATACGTTCCTTGGTGGTGAAGATTTTGATCGTCGTATTATTGAGCATCTTGTCTCAGAATTTAAGAAGAGCGATGGCATTGATCTTTCCAAAGATCGTATGGCCTTGCAGCGTTTGAAAGAGTCTGCTGAAAAAGCAAAGCACGAGCTTTCTTCTTCCGTGGAAACTGAGATTAATTTGCCCTTTATTACTGCTGATCAAAATGGGCCTAAGCATTTGGCTCTTAAATTAAGCCGTGCCAAGCTAGAGTCTTTGGTCGAAGACCTTGTGCAACGTGCTGAGGCTCCTTGTAAAAAAGCACTAGCAGATGCAGGGCTTTCTGCCAAAGATATTGACGAGGTTATTCTTGTTGGGGGCATGACTCGTATGCCTCTGGTTCAAGAAAAGGTCAAAACATTTTTTGGAAAAGAGCCCAACCGTTCTGTGAATCCTGATGAGGTTGTGGCTATGGGTGCTGCCATTCAAGGCGGTATTCTTGCTGGTGATGTCAAAGATGTCTTGCTTTTAGATGTTACTCCTTTGTCTTTGGGAATTGAGACCATGGGCGGAGTGATGACCAAACTGATTGACCGCAATACCACTATTCCTACGAAAAAATCGCAAGTATTTACCACTGCTGCGGATAATCAGCCAAGCGTCTCCATTCATGTTTTCCAAGGTGAGCGTCCTATGAGTGCTGATAATATGCCTTTAGGGCAATTTGAATTGACCGGATTGCCACCAGCACCACGCGGAGTTCCTCAGATTGAAGTTACTTTTGATATTGATGCCAATGGCATCGTTAATGTTTCAGCAAAGGATTTGGGAACAGGGCGCGAGCAGTCTATTCAAATTACAGCTTCTTCTGGTTTAAGCGATACTGATATTGATCAAATGGTGAAAGATGCTGAAGCACATGCGGATGAAGATAAGAAAAAACAAGGCCTTATTGAGGCTCGCAATCAAGCTGACAGTTTAGTGTACACCACAGAAAAAACATTGAAAGATATTGGTGAAAATGTTGATCCACAGCTCAAGGCAGATATTGAAGCAAAGATGGACAGTTTGAAATCAATTTTGGATTCCGAAGATTTGGATGCCTTGAAACAAGCTACAGATGATCTTGCACAAGCATCTCATAAACTCGCAGAGCAATTGTATGCTAAGCAGCAGCAAAGTGGCGAAGCAGACGCGAACATGGGCGCAGATTCCGGTGCTTCCACCGAAGGCGCAAATGACGATGATGTTGTTGATGCAGATTATACGGAAGTAAAAAAAGATTAGTTAGCACATAATAGTCATTGTCGTTCTTATTTGAGGGTCATTTACTTATTTGTAGATGCCCCTTTTTTATGTGAGTCTCTGTACTTGCCATGTGAGCTTAAGCAGTATAGCCTACGTTTTTCTGCATTTAAGCCGTTTTATCTCTCCACACGGAGATATTATTTTGAGGCTCAACTTAGGATATCTTGATGCTGAAATTACGTTCACTTACTTTCTTTCTTGGAGTGCTTCTTCTTTTATGCAATGCCTGCGCTGCGCCTCGTAGCAGTCACCAGCAGAGCGAGTTTGCTGCATCTTTAAGTACTCCTGATCTCGTGCGAGAGGCTGGTTTGGCCTATATACAAGGCCGATATTCTACAAGTGAATTATATTATTCACGGCTTGCAAAAAGGCAGGACTTGGAACCGCAGGCAATGCCCTTGATTTATAAACGCTTGACTGCTTCTGCTGTTGCGCTTGAGCATTATAATAATGCTTTTGTAGCCTTTTCAAAGTGGCAACAAAGTGATCCAATGGTAGATGAAAGCCCGGTATTTTTTGATCTTGGGATTACTTTGTATCACCAGCTTGGTATGCGTAGTGAACTGGCCAAGTTATTGAATAAATTACTCAAAGACAAAAGTTTGAATTGGGAAGTGCGGGAAAAAAGTGGCAATACTTTGGCCTCTGTGCTTTTTGAGGAGGGCGAGTTTGCCGAAGCACTAAAAATATTAAATGCTTTTTATTCTTTGGCAGAGAAAAAAGACGAACAGCTTGTCATGGAACATGCTTTTTTACGCCGTTTGCGTGATGAGCCTTGGAATCCTTCCTTTGTCGAATTGCTTACTGAACAGAACCGTAGCATGTTTCCCTATGCCATTATTGCTTTTGAAAACGCTCGCCGTTTAGCCCTCACTGATGAAGATGCTTGGGCCAGTGCATGGAAACTTATGCAACAAGTTGTGCTTGATTCTGAGCTTGTAGACAAATCGTATATGACTGATGTGCTCAAAGCATTAGAAAAAGAAAATGGGCATCCCACGGTAGGCATTGTCGTAGCCTTGCCACTTACCGGGAAGTACGGAACTGTTGGGCGTAAGATAGCAGACGGCATAAGTGCAGCGCAATGGATGCTTGCCAATAAAGGCCTTGAGCTTGAAATTAAAATTGTGAATACGGATGCTCCTCAGTGGTGTGAACGCATAGCAAGTTTACCACCGTATTTTATGTTTGGAGGTGGCCCGCTCAGGGTCGACTCGTTCAAAGCATTGGAAACAAGTAATGCTTGGAACGGCAAGGCTTTTTTCACTTTTTTGCCAGAATTGGCAGAAGGGGTGGAAGGCAGATATGCCTGGCGTTTTTTTCCGAGCCGTAGAGATGAGGTTCGTACCCTTGCCCAGCTCGCTACTGAGGCTTTAGGCATTAACCGTTTGGCAATACTTGCACCTGATGAACCGTATGGCACTAGTATGGGTAAGCTTTTTCGGCAAGAAGCAGTGGCCTTGGGTGCTACGGTAGAAAATATGCAAAGCTATCCACCAGATGATCATCCCAGATGGGGGCCTGCGGTAGCGCAACTTTTGCAAATTCCTCCCGAGTTTGACAAGGAAGAAGAACCTTTGCCAGCAGCTGAATTTGGCGCAGTGTTTCTTCCTGATGGCTGGTCACAGGCACAGCTCATTATCCCTCATTTCTTTTTTTATGAACAGGCAGATATGATTTTTCTTGGGCCTGACCTCTGGAGCCGAGCCTTGGATGAACAGGGAACTCAGGAATCGTACTTTAATTTAACAGTATGCCCCGGAGCATGGAGAGCGGACAGTGCTGGTGCTCATGCCCTACAAGAATTTTTAGATCAAGATGGATTGGGACTGGCTGATTTTTGGGTAGCCCTTGGCTATGATTATATTCAACTAATCGCAAAGATGAAGGACTTGCCTTCTGATTGGACAGTCGCAGATGTTAATTCTCGTTTGTCTGTTTCTCAGCAAATGCAGTTTGCTTTAGCTCCAATGTTTTGGGATGAAGCTGGGCAGGCCAGCCAACAGTTGTACCTTTTTTCTCCGAGTAAAAACGGACGTGTTTTAACGGATATAACAATGCTTGAGCGCGGTATTGCGCGTGCACAAGCAAAGCGTACACAGCGCATGGAACTTTGGGAAGAAAAACAAAAAGAAAAGGCAGAGCAAGAACAAGAGGATGAATTGATCCAATCACAGGAGATTAACTAATGGCAATTAGCCCGAAAGATGTATTGCAAGTTGCACAGCTGGCAAGACTTGCCCCAGCGCAGGACAAGTTGAATCTTTTTGCTGAGCAGCTTGCTGATATTTTAGGATATATGGATAAACTTTCGGAAGTGGATACCCGGGGAGTACCCCCCATGTTTTCTCCGGTAGAGCATGTCACTGTGACGCGGCCAGATGTTGTTCAAAAAAAATATGAACGAAAAGAAATCCTTGCCAATGCTCCTGAACACAATGGCACATATTTTATAGTCCCGAGAATTATATAGAAAGCGTTGAGCAACAATGAATATGTGTGGTTTCAGTTCAAAAAATTTACAGAAATAGTATAGAGATGTTGAATATGCTTGATTCCAGCCCAGTATATGAATTGACTCTTAGTACATTGTGTACTGCACTGCAAACAGGTAAAATTACAGCCACAAAAGCTGTGCAGTCCTGTTTGCAACGCATTGATTCTACGGAATCACAGGTAAAAGCACTGCTTCATGTGATGGCAGAGTCCGCCTATGCTCAAGCCAAAGAATTAGATGCTACTGGCCCTGTAGCAGAAAAACCTTTATGGGGCGTCCCTGTCATTCTTAAAGATTTATTTGCCTGCAAAGGTACACCAACGACATGTGCTTCTAAAATACTCAAAGATTTTGTTCCCTGTTATGATGCAACAGTTGTGGAGCGACTTAAAAATGCTGGTGCTATTATTTTGGCGAAAGCCAATATGGATGAATTTGCCATGGGTTCTTCTACGGAAAATTCTGCATTTCAAACGAGCTGCAACCCTTGGAATGTCGAGTGTGTGGCTGGAGGTTCTTCTGGTGGTTCAGCTGCAGCAGTAGCTGCGATGCAATGTTTTGCTGCTTTGGGTTCAGATACTGGCGGTTCTATTCGTCTTCCTGCTTCATTTTGTGGTGTTGTTGGCTTGAAGCCTACTTATGGTCGCGTGTCGCGGTACGGCATGGTTGCCTTTGGTTCTTCTTTGGATCAAATCGGGCCTATGGGGCGTAGTGTCGAGGATGTGGCACGCGTTCTTACCGTGATTGCAGGACATGATGAACGCGATTCAACTTCAGTAAATGTGCCGGTACCTGATTACCTTGCAAGTTTAGGGCGTGAAGATTTATCTGGTTTGACGATTGGCTTGCCTCAAGAATATTGGGGGCATGGACTGGATGCTGAAGTGGAAGAAGTGTGCCGGCAGGCTATCAGTACTATGGAAAGTCTAGGGGCTAAGACCGTTCCTGTGACTTTGTCTATGACTGAGTATGCAGTCGCTACATACTATATTGTTGCAATGGCAGAAGCCAGTTCAAATTTAGCTCGTTTTGATGGTGTGCGCTATGGACATCGCTGCAAGGAAGCAAAAGAACTTGTTGATATGTATGTTCGTAGCCGTACCGAAGGTTTTGGTGATGAAGTACAGCGTAGGATACTTATAGGAACCTATGTGCTTTCCGCCGGATATTATGATGCCTATTATGGTAAAGCTGCTCAAATTCGTCGATTGATCCGCCAAGATTTTGATAAAGCCTTTGCACACTGCGATTTGATTGCTGGGCCGGTTTGTCCTCAGACTGCGTTCAAGCTAGGAGCTGTTGCAGATCCTTTACAAATGTATTTGCAGGATATTTTTACTATTTCTTTGAATTTAGCTGGATTGCCGGGTATGAGTTTGCCTGTGGGTTTGGGTGCAAACTCTGGAATGCCTGTTGGTTTACAACTTATGGGGCCGGCTTTTGGGGAAGAATGTATGCTTTCTGTTGCCGATCTTATGGAGCGTACTCTTCCTGCCTTGGGATCAGCAAACTTGTGTTGAGGGGCTGTTTTGGCTGTTGAATCTTCCATGAAAATTGCCGTGGCTGTAAGCGGTGGCATGGATAGTTTGCTTGCCTTAGCTCTTTTGGTAGAACAGGGTTTTGATATTTTTGCTGTTTATGGTTTGTTTTTACCTCAAAAAAATACCCGTACTATAGAAGGCTTGCAAACATGCGCTGAGGCCTTGTCTGTACCTTTGCATTGTATTGATTTGCGTCATGAATTTCAAAACAAGGTCATTCAGCCTTTTGAGCAAGCCTATTGCAAAGGAGAGACACCGAATCCCTGCGCTCTTTGTAATATGGCTATAAAATTTGGATTACTTTTTGAGCGATCTCAAGAACTGGGAGCAACGCATTTTGCTACTGGGCACTATGTCCAAGTCGAGCGCAAGAATGAATTACAGCAATATTTTTTGAGGCGAGGACAAGATGCGCGTAAAGATCAGTCTTATTTTTTGGCCTTAGTCCCTCAATATGTGCTTTCAAAAGTATTTTTTCCTCTCAGTGATAAGTATAAGGCGGATGTAAAGCAAGAGCTCTTGCTACGAGGTTTAACTGTTCCTGAAGCCAAAGAATCGCAAGAAATATGTTTTGTGCCTGATGATGACTATACTTCCTATTTACAAAATTGTGGCTGCAGGCTTCCAAAGCCTGGGCCAATCGTGCTTACGGACGGAACAGAATTGGGGCAACATCACGGTGTTTGGCAGTATACTCAGGGGCAACGCCGAAAACTTGGAATAGCGTGGTCAGAGCCATTATATGTATTGGATAAAGACTGTGCTCAAAATATATTGATTGTTGGCCCTAAAAATGAAGTGCCAATTCCTTCTTTCACAGTACGAAAACTCAATTTTTTCTGTTCACCAAAGGATTGGCCAAAAGAATTGTATGTACAGGTTCGCTATAGGCAACAGGCTGTTTTAGCAGATGTTTTTGTTTATAAAGAGTATTTACATATAGTACTTTTGAACTCTGCTGAATGTCCTGCGCCCGGGCAAGTGGCAGCCGTGTATACTCAGGATGGCTATCTTTTGGCCGGAGGGTTTATTGATACAATTTACCCTAAGATTTCTTTTTATACCCTGACTTTGGGCTGTAAGATCAATCAATATGAAACACAGGCCATAGCAGAGGCTTGGGCAAAGCTGGGGGGCAAAGAAGTCAACTGTCCTGAGGACGCACAATATATTGTAGTTAATTCTTGTGCTGTAACCGCTAATGCAATAGCTGATTTGCGTCAGGCTGTCCGCAAACTGCATAAGGCTCATCCGCAGGCTTCTATTGGTATTACTGGATGTGCAGTGCAATTGTATGCACAGGGTTTGGCACCTGAATTGGGAGATTTGCCCGGAGTGCGTTGGCTTTTAGCTCAAGAAAGAAAAAAAGAATTGTGTGCGAGTGCTCCTTGGAACAATTTTTTGCATGGCACAAAAAAACAGGTAAAAGATTTTTGTATTAGCCAATATTCACGTTCCAGAGCCGTGGTTATGGTGCAAGATGGTTGTTCCCATGGCTGTACATATTGTATCGTTCCTTTGACTCGTGGGCCTTCAGTGAGCCGTATTGTGAGAGCAATAGAAAATGATATTGCTGCCCTAGTGAATAATGGATTTTCAGAAATAGTACTTTCCGGAGTGAACCTACGATCTTTTGGACGTGATTTACCTGAAAAAATAAATTTTTGGAATCTTGTGGAGAGCTTGGAGCAGAAGTTTTCTGCTTTTGCAGGGCAACTTCGTTTTCGCATGAGCTCTTTGGAACCAGGGCAACTTGGCACACAAGCCCTTGATACCTTGGCTCGTTCCACTATGCTTGCGCCTCATTTGCATATTTCTTTGCAAAGTGGGGATGAAACAGTACTGAAGCTCATGGGGCGAGGGCATTATAAGCCGAGTCAATTGCTTGATTTTTTAGAAGAATTAAAAAATATTTGGCCGATTTTTGGTCTGGGCGCAGATATACTTTTGGGTTTTCCCGGCGAGACAGCAGAATGTTTTGAACGTACACTTGATTTTTTACATGCCTTACCTCTTTCCTATGCACATGTTTTTCCATATTCGCCCAGACCCAATACCAAGGCTGTGCTTATGCCAAAGCAAGTTAGCATGGAAGACAGAAAAAAGCGTGCTGCTATGGTGCGAGAATTGGTACGGGAAAAAAAGAAGATGTTTTTGGAGAAATTGGCTACAACTTCTCGTGTTACTGTGGCTTTACAAGGAAATACAGGGTATGGGATGAGTGAATATTATGTACCTTGTCAATTTGTGGATTTTGTGGAGAATACAAAGCCAGTACAGGCCTTAATTACAGCTCAAGTTGTGGGCATAGAAAACGGAACTGTTTTGGTTCAGAAAATTGTATAATCTCAGGAATGGACGAAAAACAATAGAGGGGAAAAGATGCCAACGAGCATGACCGGATACGGAAGAGCAGAACTTAAGGATAGTGCGTGGTCTGTGCTTTGGGAAATTAAATCCGTTAATGGACGCTATTTGGATGTAAAATGGAAAATTCCGAGCTTTATACGTTGTTTAGAGCAAGAATTTGAGAAGATACTTCGTATGTACGCAGCCAGAGGGCGAGTGGATATTAGCTTGAATTTGGAGACAGCAGATTCTGCCCTGCTTGGTATTCAGCTGGATATGCCACGAGCCAAAGCCATGTTTGCACAAATAGAAACACTAGCAAAAGAATTTGGGCAAGAGTTTGTGCCGGATTTTAGCAGGGTCATCGGAACTTCTTACTTATGGCATGAACAGGAAAGTGAACCAGCACCGATGCTCAAAGATGTTTTAAGAAAAGGGCTTGAACAGGCCTGCCATGATTGGAACCTAAGCCGGCAGGCAGAAGGGGAAGCCTTAAACCGTGATTTATTAGGGCGAATTACTTGTTTGGAAACACTTGCAGGGCAGATTGCACAAGAATTACCCTCTATTGTAGAAGAAAAAAAAGCAGTTTTAAGCCAGCGTTTCACTGAACTTTTAGCAAATGCCGAGGCACAACTTGTAGAAGAGCGTGTGTTGCAAGAAATTGCAGTACTTGTAGATAAACTCGATGTTTCTGAAGAATTGATCAGACTTGAAGAACATTTGAAACGTATGAGAGAAGTGTTAGGGCGAGATGGAGATATAGGGAAGCGTTTAGATTTTTTATGCCAAGAAACCTTTAGGGAAATCAATACCTGTGGGAATAAGGTCCAAAGCGCGGAAATAAGTGCCTTAATAGTGGAATTTAAGGCTGAGCTGGAAAAATGCCGTGAGCAGATTCAAAACGTGGAGTAAGCATGAGAAAACAGCAAATTATATCCATTGGTTTTGGTAGCTATGTGCTCGTTGACCGTGTGGTGCTGGTCTCGAATCCTAAATCTTCTCCCATGCGTAGATTGCGTGATGATGCAAAGGATCAAGGCAGACTTATTGATGCGACACAGGGGCGAAAAACCAGATCATTGATAGTCACAGATTCTAATCATGTCATTCTTTCTGGCATTCAGACTGAAACAATACAGGCCAGAATTGCTGCCGAGAATGTGGAGGAATAATGCCTCAAGATATGATCTATCAGGAAGAGAAGCGTTTAGGTTTTATTTTTGTGCTTTGCGCTCCGTCAGGCACGGGGAAATCAACTTTGGTTCATCGCTTGCTTCAAGAGTTTCCACGTTTTAATTTTTCTGTTTCCTGCACGACACGCGCGCCTCGAGTAGGCGAACACGATGGAATTGATTATCATTTTTTAAGTAAAGAAGATTTTTTGCGTCAAAAAGAAGCCGGAAAGTTCGCGGAATGGGCTGAAGTCCATGGACAGCTGTATGGAACACCGTATGCACCGGTGCGTGCATTGCTGGAGGCTGGTAAAGATGTTCTGTTTGATGTGGATGTGCAAGGGGCAAAGCAATTACGCCAGAGTTTTCCAAATGGCTTATTTGTTTTTTTATTGCCACCGAATATTCAGGAATTAGAGCGACGTCTTCGCGATCGGGCAACGGACAGCGAGGAGTCTATTGTGCAACGTTTGCACAATGCTCGTAAGGAATTACTTGCGAGTAAGGATTTTGATTATTGGGTGGTGAATGATACACTTGATTGTGCATACGATAGATTGCGTAGTGCATTTCTTGCTTGGAGCTTAAAGCCAGAGTTCAGACCTTTTTTAGTGCAATCTATCTTGGAGACGGTATAATGAGTGAACTTGTTGTTGCTCTTGATTTTCAAAATAAAAAACAAGCGCTGACTTTTGCCCAAAAAGTAGCAGGTACTGTTAGTTGGGTAAAAGTTGGTTTGGAGCTTTTTTGCGCTGCTGGCCCTGAACTTATCTGTGAGCTCAAGGAGCTAGGCTATAAGGTTTTTGTGGATCTCAAGTTTTTTGATATTCCGAATACTGTTCGTGGTGCTGTACAAAGCGCAACTCTTGCCGGAGCGGATATGCTTACTCTCCATATCTTAGGAGGGCAGCGCATGGCAGAGGCAGCCTTAGAAGGCAGGGAGCAAGGAGCGAGGCAAGGAGCAAAACCATTGCTTTTGGGGGTCACGGTACTGACCTCTATGAATTTTTCTGAACTGGAATCTTTCGATATATTGCCGACAGGAAGTGAGGATGAGATGCTCAATGCTTTGGTTCTCAAACTTGCCCACGCTGCAAAATCATATTATTTGGATGGTATTGTTTGTTCCGGCTTAGAAGTTGCAAGCGTAAAAATTGCCTGCGGTGCGGATTTTTTTTGCCTTACCCCGGGGATACGCTTGGACAGCGATGCACAAAGTGATGATCAACGGCGAATTGTTACTCCGCAGTATGCTGTGAGGAAAGGTTCAAATTTTTTAGTTGTGGGCAGACCGATCACACAAGCTCTTGACCCTTTGCTTATGGCAAAAAAAATATTAACTCAAATGTAAAAGTGTATATATTGCGTTAGGATATACGAGGCAGCGAGTTGAATGATTGAGGCGCAAAGAAACGAGCATACTTCTACAATAGTCGGCCTGACCAATTGTAAGATATATGGTGTTTTTTCCTCACAGTTTGTGCAAACAGTGGGCACTGGAACAACCTCACGCAAAACAATTCAAGAAGTATATTGGTTTGCTGAAGAATTACCCGATGAAGGGCTTGTCGAGGTGCAAGCACTGAACGTGAATTGCATTCCTGCCGGAGATAAACAAAGAATTCCTAAAGATGAATTTTTGGATACATATAGTCCGGAGCTTGAGTTTTATGTCTCTACTGTTTTTCCAAAAATGCAAGCCATGCAGAGAGCGATTATGCGTGGGGAGCAGCATAGGAAAGATGGGAATTCATATTCTGCGGAGTTTGAATTTGATCAGGTAATGAAAGTTGATAAAGAGAATGTACGAGCTAATTTTGGCTTAGGTTTGACATATTTGGAACGTGGCAATTTCGCTAAATCCGAGGATATTTTTAAGCGTTTGGTCAAATTGGACGCTGCTTTTTCTCCGCAACATAAACATTTGTTCAATGAATTTGGAATGAATTTACGACAAAATAAAATGTTTTCGCAGGCCTTGGAATATTATATGCGAGCTGAGAGTTTAGATAAAACCGATGAAAATCTTTATCATAATATTGCGCGTGTGTATTATGATATGGGGAACGTGAAAAAATGTGTCGAATACCTCAAACGTTCCTTAGAATTTTGTCCCACCATGCAGGAAAGCCGTCAGTTTATGGATTTTATTACAAGCTCTGGAAAAGTCCCCATGTTTGAAGATATTCCTGCTGCTTTTGATACAAAGGATACTTCAAATCAGGGCAAGGTAGCAATGGATACAGATACTTTTGCTGATGATACTGTTTTTTTGAATGAAACTGAACACGGTACTCAAGAAAATTCTTAGCTTATATTGTTAATAGGGTGAACCTGTGCCGAAGCGTTGGAGCATTAAAGAATCAATAAATTTGCCAGAAGCTGAAAAGTTAGCTTCTGAACTGGGAATTTCACAAAATATTGTGGAGATTCTTGCCTCGCGTGGGCTGGAAACGCGAGAAGAAATGGACTGCTTTCTTTCTCCCAGCTTAAAACATCTTCCTTCTCCTGACTGTATCCCCGGCCTTGAGAAAGCTGCAAGTCTTTTGGCAACTGCCTTAAAACGTGGTGATTTATGTGCGGTATGGGGAGATTATGATGTGGACGGAGTGACATCTGCTGCGGTGGTCAAAGAATTTTTTACAGCGCATGGTTTCCCTCTGAAGTGTTTTTTGCCTAATCGTGAAAAGCATGGCTATGGACTCAGCAGCGAAGGAATTGATAAATTACAGCAAGAAGGCGTTAAGCTGCTTTTAACCGTAGACTGCGGTATTTCAGATATTGAAGCAGTTGCGTATGCCAGAAAATTGGGCATGACTGTTATTGTTTCTGACCATCATTTGCCTGCTGATATATTACCTGAAGCACAGGCTATTTGTAATCCACGCCTTGACCCAAGCGAAAATAATCCTTGTGCAAATCTTGCTGGCGTAGGGGTTGCTTGGATGCTTATGGCAGCCTTAAACAGGCTTTTGCCTGAGCCACATATGGATATGCGTTCTTTGCTGGATTTTGTAGCCTTGGGTACAGTAGCAGACCTTGTTCCCTTGAGTGGAGTAAACAGGATTTTGGTTAAAAACGGTCTGCTGCTTATTAAAGAGGCTGCCCGTTCAGGCATTGGCGCACTTAAAGAAGTCTCTGGCTATGACCGTTTGGCTGTCCTTGGAGCTGGGCAGATTGGCTTTGGGCTTGCTCCTCGTATCAATGCTGCTGGCAGGCTAGGTGATCCACGCTTGGCTTTAGACCTTCTTTTGGCAGCTGATCTTGCCACGGCACGCCCTTTGGCCAAAAAATTAGATGCCATGAATAGCGAGAGGCGCAGCACGGAAAATGAAATATTAGAGCAAGCCATGGAACAAGCCAAAGCTCTGCTTGCAGAAAATCCAAAGAGCATGGGGCTGGTGCTGTATGCCGAAGACTGGCACGGCGGAGTTATCGGTATTGTGGCTTCCCGTATTGTGGAAGCGTTTTATCGTCCAGCTATTCTTTTATGTGCTGAAGGTGAAGGGATTCTTAAGGGGTCTGCACGCTCAATCAGTGAATTTGATTTATACACTGGGCTGGAAAAGTGTGCTGCCTTGCTTTCAAAATTTGGAGGTCATCGCCAAGCAGCAGGACTTTCTTTGCCCTTTGAAAACCTTGTAGCCTTGCGTACTGCCTTTCATGAGGCTGTAGTAGCCCAAATTGGTTCAGAAGCTTTTTCTGCCACGCTAAAACTGGAATCAGAACTTGCGTTAAGTGAAATAAATTTTAAGCTGCTGCAAGAATTAGAATTGTTACAACCCTACGGCATGGGCAATCCTGAACCTGTCTTTTTTACCCCAGAAGTTCTGGTCAAAGAGTATCGCACTTTTGGGCAAAACCATGTAGAGCTTTTGCTGGAGCAAGAAAATTCTTCTGCCCTTATCCCTGCCAAAGCGTGGCGCATGGCTGATGTTTTACCTCGTGAGCTTGTGGGGCAGATCACCCGTTTTGCTTTTGTTCCTAAAGTAAATACCTTTCGCGGCACTCCAACTATTGAGCTGCATATCAAAGACTGGCAGGGGTAATCTTTCTCGATTACATAATTTAAGATACTGCCTCCCGAAAATTCCCCCTCTGTTCGTGAACAACGTAGTTTATAAGGTAGGATTATCCTTGTGTAGGACTATACTTGTGGGGATACAGCCTCCCGAAAATTCCCCTACCCCGTGCAGGGGGGCAGGCGAAGCCTGACGGGGTGGTCTGGGGTGAAAATGAGGCACAGTATGGCAGCACTTTACACAGTATGCCAGTGCTTTACACAGCAGGCAGTACCCCCCCCTCCGTCATTCCGCGCGTAAGTCGCGGAATCCAGCAGAGCCGAATTGAGAGGCTTTAACGTAGTAGGGGGAGGAAGCAAAGGGGAAAGGGAAAAAGAGGAAAAGGCAAAGGAAAGGAAAAGAGGAAGAAAAGAATAAAAGACAGAAGAACTGGATCCTGCGACTTCGCGCAGGATGACAAGAGGGGGTGCGTGGAAAGACTACACTTGTGGGGCGCTCTCCCTCCCGAAAATTCCCCTCCCCGTGCAGGGGTGCCAGGCGAAGCCTGACGGGGTAGTCTGGTGCTAGCAAGCTAAAAAGTAACCAGCCCTAGCGTGCTTCCAGCTCTGCAATAATCTCCAACAAACTCTGCGCCCTATACACATCAGGATACTTAGTCAAAATCTCTTTGGCTATTTTAAGATTCCCCTTATCCTGCCCAAGCAAATCAACACCCATGCCCAATATTTTTGCATAATTGATCTCATAGGCTTTAGGGTTGGTCTTGGCAAGTTTGCGATACAGTTCCAAGGCTTCTGTATATGGTTGTAGCGCGAGAGCCACATTATTTTGCTCAGCATATGATATTGCCAAATTGTTCAAAGTTCCAGCAACATAAGGTTCATAGGCTTGAGGGTTGGCAGCAGCAAGTTTGCGATACAGCCCTAAGGCTATTTCATATTCTTCTAAAGCCTGAGCAAAGTCGCCTTGATTTTGATGTAAGTTTGCCAAATTGTTCAAAGTCATGGCAACATTAGGCTCATAGGCTTGAGGGTTGTCTTTGGCAAGTTTGCGATACAAGCCTAGTGCTTCCTCATATTTTTCCAAAGCCTGAGCAAAGTCGCCTTGATTTTTATGTAAGATTGCCAAATTGTTCAAAGTCATGGCAACATTAGGATCATAGGCTTGAGGGTTGGCATAAGCAAGCCGTCTTCTTATCTCCAATGCTTCGTCGTATTCTGGCAAAGCCTGAGTAAACTCGTATTTAACAGAATGTAAATTTGCCAAATTGTGCAAAGTTGTAGCTACATCAGGTTCATAGGCTTGAGGGTTGGCAGCAGCAAGCCGTTTTCTTATCTCCAAGGCTTCCTCATATTCTGCCTGAGCCTGAGCAAAGTCGCCTTGAGCGGAATGTAGTATTCCAAAATTGTTCAAAATCATGGCAACATCAGGCTCATAAGTTTGAGGGTTGTCTTTGGCAAATTTTCTGTACAGTCTCAAGGCTTCTTCATAGACCTCCAAGGCTGGGGTAAAATTGTTTTGTTGCCTATATATCGCTCCAAAATTGTTCAAAATTTTAGCTACATAAGGCTCATAGGTCTGAGAATTGTCTTTAGCAAGTTTGCGACACAGCCCTAAGGCTATTTCATATTCTCTTGTTGCATCTTCGAGAAAATTAAATTTTTGTAAAAAGTAAGCAAAATTAAAATGGTTTTCAGCAGAAGGGTCTAGGGCAATGAGTTTAGAATAAAAATATTTTGCTTCTTCATACGCAAACATGCTGGTTGATGTTGATATTAAGGTTTGCAATACATAAATTTCTTCCTCTTTTTTCTTTGCAATGTATTTTTTATGAACCTCTACAAGATCATCAGGGCTTTTCTTTTCAAGAGCAGATGTAATTTGCTCCAATATTTCTGCTAAATATGTATTTCCTGCTTCTTTTAATTCTTTTATTTCTTTGTTTAATGCTTCTTTTTCTCTAAATATTTTATCCGTTACCACCAAAAGTAACTCTTTCATATTTGCGTCAATTTCTCTGGCTACATATAATTCCTGTATTTTTTGTTCAGTAGCTTTTTGGTCTTGATTATAAGGAACTTTATCAAGATGCTTGGCTACATCTCGTGCATCGATATTTAATTCTTCCATCTTCTCCGTAATTTTTTTTGTATCTGTTTTTAGGCTTTCAACGCCGTCTTCAATACTTTTCACTGTTTTCTCTGTTGCAGGTGCTGGCTGTAGCCATTTTTCTAACAAAGCGCCAAAAGGAGCAAGTATAAAAGAAAGTATTGCGATGCCAATATCACGCCATGTCATATTTTGAGATTTTTTCTTGCTTTGTATGAACAATAGTAACCAGCCAAAGGCTATAATTCCAAGCACAGAACACAGTGTGCTGTTTTTTGAGCAGAAGTCTATAAGGCTAGCAAATAAATCAGTAGCTTGCGATGCAACGTCTTTTGATTGCTTTATTATTGTATCAAGCGTGGAGTCCTGCCCACTTATATTTTCAAACCATTTATCAATAGAGTTCAACATATCCCCCCCTGCCTTACTCTCTCCCCTGCCTAGTATAAAGCAGCCTAACAATTTCCACCTGCTCTGTCACGGTATAGACCAAAATATACGGGCTTTTAGGGATAAGTAGCTCCCGTGTTCCCTCTACCCTCCCAAGGCGTCCTGCTTTAGGAAATTTGGCAAGAAGCTCAAGCGCCTCAAAAAGACGGTCAAGAATCTTTTGCCCTATATCTTTTTCCTGCTTTTCAGCAAAATACTCAAGAATGGCGAGAATATCTTGATGGGCGCTGTCTGCCCATTTAATAGGCATCATACCCCATTTCCCGAATGCTGTTTTTTACCTGCTCATGCGAGGCTGCCTTGCCTTGCTTAAGCTCGCTTAAACCCTTGGCTACCTGCTTTTTGAACCAGAAATCATAGTCCAGATAATTGCTTACGGCTTTTTGAATAATGGCAGTACGGGAGGTATTAAGCCCTTTGACTATTTCATCTAAGCGAGCCAAAGTTTCAGCATCAAAGCGTGTACTCACTGCTGTTTTTTGCATAATTTTACCTTTATGTTTCAACTTAGCTTTTTTATGTTTCAGCTTAGTTTTTATGTTCCAGCTTAGTTTTTTATGTTTCAGCTTAGTTTTTCAATGTATGACAAGTGTAGTACGATTGACTGCTAGGGGCAATATTTTTCAGTGCCTCCCTTTCCGTCATTCTGCGCTCGTCCATTCGTCAGTTCTCCTCCTCCGTCATTCCGCGCGTAAGTCGCGGAATCCAGCAGAGCCGAATTGAGAGGCTTTAACGTAGTAGGGGGAGGAAGCAAAGGGGAAAGGGAAAAAGAGGAAAAGGCAAAGGAAAGGAAAAGAGGAAGAAAAGAATAAAAGACAGAAGAACTGGATCCTGCGACTTCGCGCAGGATGACAAGAGGGAGGGTGCTAACATATGGTGCTGAATACTGCCATGCGGTACGAAATACCTAGGGTGGTGCAAGACTGGATACTGCGACTTTGCGCAGGATGACGGGGGAGGTGCGCTAAATAACGGAAAGGAATTTCTGAATGACAGAAAAGTTAATATGTGTTGGTTCTGAGTTAATATGCGTTTGCTCTGAGTTAATATACGCTTGCCTTGCCCTTTAGTTCCTAGCCTTAAATCTTTTGACTGTTTTGCTGTGCACTTGTTCAGGAGCTTGAGCCTCTTCAGCCTGTAGCGTATTTCGCGCTGCCACGGGCAGGATTATTGCCTGTGATTTCTCGTCTCTCTTTTCTTTACTAGGCCAGCGTGGGTATAACACTGCGCCAGCTTGCAGGGGCGTTTGTTTTAAGGTGTAGCTGAGTAGGGTTAAGCCCCTGTCAGAACAGGCATATTGTCCTTGTCCTTCTGGTATTGTAAATGCCTCAGATATTGCTCGAACTACTGTTGTTTCTTTTGGCAGTTCTTCCTGCTCTTGAGCTTCTTGAATTTCCTGCGCTGGCTTTAAGTAAAGAAAACTTAAAGCAGCCGTTTCCTTGCTGAGTCTTGCTTCTGTGGTGATTTCTTTGAGCCATTTAGGGATGTTCGAGGCTTTGAAACGAAAGTGGCACCAAGCACCGTGTTTTTCTCCCGGCATGGAGCAGTCTAAAGAATGCGGGCAGGGGGCTATAGGGGTATAGCCGTCACTTATACATTGGGAACGTATTATTGAGAGTCTTCGTGCCGCATCTCTTACCCCTGGTTCAACCAGAAGCATCCTGCCCTCTGGGAGCAGGCGGTGCTGCAAGGACTGGCAGATTTCTTCTACTTGTCCATACACAGCTTCTCCTCCCTTCCATTCCAGCTCATTGAGCGTATTTATTGAAAGCAAAAGGTCAGCTTTTTCCCGCAGTTTGGTATGAATACCGCCTTTGACCAGTGAAATTTTCCACGGAGAATTAGGGGCAAGCGCACGGAATATATCACCACCAGTCTTCATTGGGTACGGAGTTTTATCAAGGCAAACAAAGTGCAGTTTTTTATCCCTCAGATGCGGACGAGCTATCCAGATAGCTAAAAGTGCGGTTAAAGGCCCAGCACCAAGATCAATGACAGTGCCGTTTTCAGGAATATTAAAATGTAAACCTTGCAGCAGCCTTGAAAGGCGGTAAATATTCCAAGGCAAAAAATAATGTATATAGGCTGAGGAAAAACGCACTTGCCCCATATAATCATTGCTCAGGTTTTCCCGCTCATCAGTAAGCAAGCGTGAAAGATCACGAATAGCGTAGGGCAGTCCCTTCCTGAATTTTTTTTTAAGAGGCACAATATCGTTAATTATTGACCCTAATTTTTCAAACAGGCTGATTGCCTGAGCATCTAGTTCTGGAAAAAGCCCTATATTATGCGACATAGCTAAAGACCATCCTTTGAAGATATTGTGAAGTGAAATTGGGATAGGCAGTCATATCTAGCAGCTTGGGAACTGGCTGCTCTTCTAGCCATTTTTTAGCCTTAGGCGAAGTAAGCAGAAGTGATGTGCCATTGAGTGAAGTATTGCCAATGCTTTTGATGCCTGTTCCAATGCTACTGGGAATAAATCCTAAGCGTTCTAAATCATCATGCTCTACATGCTTGCCCAGAGAGCCAGCAAGATAAATAGAAATATCGTTTAACGAAATCTTAGATGCTTTGCATAATGTACTTAGAGCAAAATTGAAGGCAGCTTTTAGTTTAAGAACTTCTTCTACGTCCGAGGCAGTGAGTAAAATTTTAGCTTCTAAGTCCACTGCAAAAGCAGGTTCACCTTTATGGTTTGTAAAATTTTGAGCAATTTTTTGGGCAAGAGGGGTTTTTCCTGATGTGAATTGCCCCTTAGCTTCTAAAAGCCCTAGGCTGCATAAGAGCGCACAAAGCGAAAGGGCTGCTGTGCCTGTCATTCCCAGAGGCATTTGTCCAGCCTGCGGTGAACCTGCACCAAAGATCGGCAGCAGTTTTGTCTGGCTTAAACTAAAGCCAGTGATGACCCTAGGAGCTGCAACAAGACCAGAAGAAAGACCTGCACCTTCTAAAGCTGGTCCCATAGGCACTGAGGTCATAAAACGCTGCTCTTTTGTTTCTAATATAAATTCTCCATTTGTGCCTAAGTCAGCAAGAATAAACGGAAGTTTTGGCTTTGTAGGAGCAAAGTGCAAGGCGCAAAGACCTGCTGAAATATCTGAACCTACAAAAGGAGCAAAAAGGGGGGGGATATACGCAGGCGGAAGTGTTTTATCCAATTGAAAAATTTTTCCGCATTTGTGCGGCAAAGCATAGGGAGCAGCAGCCAGTGTTTTGGTCGGTAGCTTAAGGAGCAGGGCTATCACGGTCGGGTTGCCTGAAATAGCCAATGATTCAACTGGCGCATTCAGGCTTGTAATGATTTTTTTTATATGCGTTAGAATAAGTGAATGTAGTATTTCGGCTCCATTTTGAGTAGCAGCAAAGGCAAGTCGAGCCATAATTTCACTGCCAAGACCTATTTGAGGATTGAGAGCATTACCCTCCGCTACAATTACACCTTGAGCTGTTGCTTGCCAGTGAATAGAGGTGGTGCCAAGGTCAATGGCTAAAGCAAGAGGTTCTTTCGATTCTAAAAAATTTTTGTGCTTTTTGATAAATTGAGGGGCAGCAGGGATGTCAATTTCACAGGATTGGGGAGGGTGCAGACAAGCCAAACGCCAGCCTTGCTCTAATTCTTGTAAAGAAAAGCGTTTTATTTCCTCTGCTTTTGGCTGCGGAGCAGGACTATGAAAACGAACCTTGCACAGCCCACATTTTCCCATGCCAGCACAGAGCGGAACATTTGACCAATAGCCAGCCAGAAAAAGTACTTGAGCTAGAGTATGCCCTGCATTTTTCTCTGTGAGCGCAATTTTTTGGCATGTTTCGGTGTTGGTATGGACAATGATCATTTTCTTCTCTTTGCTAGGAAACGGCTAATAAAAAATACATGTTAGAGTATGGCGTAAAGAGAGTAAATGCGAATTTAAGTTTTAGCTAATTTTTTCATGGCATCTTCAAGGTGAGCGAGCCAAATATCAGCAAGTTCTTCATATTCACCAAAGGGTTTGCTCAAACCTCTGCAAGAAAATCCAAGAGCAGTGAGTTGGCTTTTCCAGCTGTGAGGCGCATCGCTCATTATGTCATTGGCTGCATGGTAGCCAGCACCGAAGAGAAAAGGAAGCAAAAGCGTTTTTGTCACCTGTGTTTTGATAAGTTTTTGGTGAATACTTGCTACAGATGGCTCTCGTGCAGGAGAGTTTTGAGCACTGCCCATGACCCCTAAAAAAACAAGTGGATTTCTCTTTTGCAAGCACTGATTTAATTTTGCGTAATATTTATTGCCTGCATGGGGAGTGCCATGCCCTAAAAAAATTGTGGCTTCGTTTTGCTCTGTCTTTGTTGTATTTATACCTAAAGGCAAAAGCTTTACCAGTGTATCTGCAACCTTTTCAACATCAGCATTGCTGGCTAAAAGAGGCATTCCTACTTCAATATGTTCAAAGCGTTTGTCCTTGAGCATAAGACGCTTGGCAAGAGTCAGTAAATTGCTAAATTCTTTGCCGGGGATAATATGCAGAGATTGTAGTACAATATGGCGGTATCCTTGAGCATGAAGCATATCTAATGTTTGGGATACGCTATAAATTTGTTCATGCTTTTGCAGATTGTGCAAAATATGTTCGGAGGTAAAGGCTATGGTACAGGCTGAATCTGACCATAGCTGCTGTACCCGTGCCAGTATAGTTTGCAGCGAGCGTTGAAATTCTGGTCTGCGGGAACCATGAGTGGCAAGAATAATTGCAGTACGCACAAGAGATATCCTAAGTGTTGTGTTTTAATGTTTTGATATTAGCAGAAAGAAGATAAAATACAAAGGCATGAAGGCATGATTTTTTTTGAGCCTTGCCCAAGATGGTAGCTTCGTGTACAGCCCAATTCATGTCACACGAGATTACTGAGCAGAGAAAAAATCGTATTAAGGATGTTTTGGCTCGCCGTCAAAAAGATTTTACCTTAATTATGGATAATATTTGGGATCCGCATAATGTTTCGGCTGTTTTGCGTAGTTGTGATGCCTTTGGCATACTTGGCGTCCATTTATATTATACAACGGCTCAATGGCCGGATTTGGGAAAAAAATCTTCAGGTTCAGCTAAAAAATGGATTCAGCTGACAAAACATGATGACGGACAGAGTATGATTGGCGATTTTTATCAAAAAGGCTATCAGCTTGTACGAACTGGTTTTTCTAAAACTGCAAAGCCTCTTGCCTCTTTTGATTTGAGCTTACCTACGGCAGTGATTTTGTCCAATGAACATAGAGGAACTTCTCCTGAACTTGCTGAACTTGTTTCTGATGAACTGTATATTCCTATGCAGGGTATGGTGCAGAGCTTAAATGTTTCCGTGGCTGCAGCACTTATTTTGTATGAGTGCTTTTCCCAGCGTGAAGCCAAAGGTATGTATGCTTCTTCAAAACTTGACCCTCAGGAATTTAATAGGCTTTATGAAGCATGGTGCCTTAAGTAAGCATGTAGTAAATTAGATTTGTAGGTTACATGTTAGTGTAAATAATTTCTTTTTTAAGGCAGTATATGCAAAAGACAGTTGAATTGATACTTGAGGGAGGCGTGGTTATTTACCCCACGGAAACCTTGTATGCTCTGGGCTGTGATGCCACAAACCAGCAAGCTGTGCGCCGTATCGCGAAAATTAAGCGTCGTCCTTTGCATAAGCCTTTGCCTCTTATTATTGGCTCTATGGAAATGCTTGAGCAGGTTACTGCTGATTGTTTCTCTGCTTTAGGTTCTTTGTGTCAAAAATTTTGGCCCGGTTCACTTTCAATATTGGTGCGTGCTAGGGAAACTCTCGCTCCTGAAGTCTCTGATTCTACAGGTTTTGTTTCAGTACGCTTCACTCCCCACCCCTTAGCTACAAAACTTTGCCGTAAAGTCGGCAAACCTTTGGTGGCAACCAGTGCTAATTTTTGCGGCAAAAAAGCTGTGGCAAAACCAAAATTACTTGATCCTAAGTTGATAAGTCTGGTAGATGAAACTTTTTTGGATATCCCACACCCTAGTGGCGGAAAGCCATCTACACTAGTTAGGCTTTTGGAAAAAAATACAATAGAAATTTTGCGTTCAGGTGCTGTTTCTGAAAAAGAATTACAAGCCAAAGGATTTGTGCGCCTTTGATCTGGAAGAAGGCAAAAGAGCCGTGTATGGCGCAATAGATGGCGAAATAGATAGGGTAATAAATGGAGAAATAGATGGAGAAATAGGGTGAAAAAAAGTATTTGTTGTCCGTGTTGTCATCAGGAATTTGAAGTTTGGCGCAATCCATTACCCACAGTAGATATTATTATTTATGTTGAGGGCAGGGGCGTGGTTTTGGTTGAGCGTTCGAAAGAACCTTTTGGTTGGGCTTTACCTGGCGGTTTTGTTGATTATGGAGAAAGCTGTGAAACTGCTGCACGGCGTGAAGCCTATGAAGAAACTGGGCTTGTGGTGGAGCTTACTGGACTGCTTGGAGTATATTCAGACCCAAGGCGTGATCCTCGCCAGCATACCTTAAGCGTAGTTTATATGGCTCAAACTGCCAAACCAGAACAAATACAGGCTGGAGATGATGCGGCAAAGGCTTGTTTTTTTACTTTAGATAATTTACCTGCTTTGGTTTTTGATCATACACATATTCTTTCTGATTATCGCGCTGTTATGAATAATCAAAGGGCAAGTATCGCATTATGAAAACAATTTTGATAACGCTTGGCGATTCTGGGGGGCTTGGGCCGGAGCTTGTAACCCGTTATTTTGCTATGTCTGCACGAAGAAAATGCAGGATTTTAATTATTGGTTTGGAGTCTTCGCTTTTGCATCTGGGCAACCCTTTTTGGACGAGACTGCACAGCGTGCAGGAATTGTCTCCTACCTTGCATTCTTCCAAAGATAAAATTTTTTTATTTGAACCTCCTGAACTTGCAGAACTGGGTTTTTCCATAGGCAGGGCTGATCCCCGTGGGGGTCAGGCTGCTGGGGTAAGCCTTGATTGGGCTGTGCGTCTGCTTAAGGAGGGTATAGCGCATGGTTTGTGTACTTGCCCGTTGAATAAAGCCATGCTGGCAGAGGCAGGCTTTGATTTTCCTGGGCATACAGAGTTTTTGGCTGAAAAATTTGGGCAAAGTCGGGAATCAGTGTGTATGCACTTAGCTGGCTCTCAATTGCGTGTTAGCCTTGTGACCACCCATCCACCACTTTCCAAAGTCCCCAGTTTAATACATGAACAGCGTATAGTGCATTGCCTTGATTTGACTGCAAAGCATTTGGCTTCATTGGGTATTGCAGGAACCATAGGGGTTTGCGGTTTGAATCCTCACGCTGGAGAATCTGGGAAAATTGGACATGAGGATGCAGAGATTATTGCTCCTGCGATACAGACAGCTCAGCATAAAGGTATAAAGTGTGAAGGGCCACTTCCTGCGGACACGCTTTTTTATTTGGCAGCGCAAGGACGGTATGCTGCTGTACTGGCCATGTATCACGACCAAGGCTTGGCACCGCTGAAACTACTTCATTTTTCTGAGGCAGTGAATGTTACCCTTGGTCTGCCATACCCACGTACTTCTCCTGATCATGGTACAGGCTATGACTTAGTTGGTACTGGCAAAGCTGATGTAACAAGTTTTTCTAATGCCATGAGCATGTTAGAAAATATGCTTGCTAGTAACTCCTAGGCCATCTAAGCCACAAGATGTAACCTGTCTCCTTGCTGCGAAAGAGTTGCAGGATTCTCTATATTTTCTATGTCGTCCATGACATATTCACCTTGAGCATTGCTTTGCATGCTTTGGCGCAGTCGTTGCCACATCCCTTGCTGGAACTCTTTACCTTGTCCTGCTTGACCTTCCCAAGCTCCATTATCGCCCCCTGCAAGCTGGGTTTGCACTTCTAGCTTTGAAACTTTAAGCCCTTGGTCTTCAAGTGATTGACGAATGCTTTCCAGCTGTTCAGCAAGAACTTTCCCTGTTTCGAGATTGTCCGCGCGAAGAGTTGCGGAAACCTCTGACTTTCTTACTGTAATTGCTAAATTGACAGTGCCGAGATTTTCCGGTGTGAGTTGTAAAGTAAGACGTTTAGCACCATTATTGAGATTTTTGAGTACAGCATCCTCTACTTGCCGAATAATTTTAGGAGCTTCGGTTCGTATATCTGTTTTGCTGGAGCCAACAGAGCTTGTGGCTGCGTTTTTCAGTTGATTAGCAGCTTCTGCAAAAAGTTTATTAGTTTCAGCATGTTTTGTCTCTGTTGCCTGAGCATCCTCAAGAGCAAGACTTTTTATGAAATCTTGCCACGCTGTTTCTTTCTGTGCTGCTTGTTTGTCTTGACCAGCATGATTGTTATGTTGCTCATTTTGGCTCAAGGACGATTCAGTGTTTTGCTGTTTGCCGGTGACTGCATTCTTCAGCGTTTCATCTGTAGATTTTTCCACAGTATTTTTGATTTGTTCTTCTGTGTTTGTTTTTTGAACATGCGTTTCTTGCTGAGTAGCAAACTCTGTTTTTTGCTCTGTTTCTTCCATGTTAGAAACAGATGCTGTGCTATTTTCTAAAATTTTTGCCGGTGTTGCGGATTTTTTTTGCATATCTGCTGCATTCAGCTCCGAAGTTTTTACAGGGATTTCTTTGGATATTTCTTTACTATTATCTGCAATACTTGCTTCGGAATCTTCTATTTCAATTACTTGAGTACGAGCTGTTTTTTCAGTTTCAGCTGTAGCTTCTTGTTTTGTACTGTGTATTGCAAGTTTTTTATCTTGTTGAATATTTTTTTTGCCTTGCGTACTATCTGCTGTTTCATGCTGCATTCTTTTGGCTTTATCTTGAGCATTTTCCATGGCTTCGCCAATAACGCGAATTAAAGACGGAGCGTCTTCTGCTGTTTGCTTGGAAGTATTGTAAACTTCTTTGATAGAAGCTAAAAATTCAGCTTGTTTGTCCGCAGGAAGAGCTTTGACAAATTCATCAAGGGCAACATCAATATCCTTTGCGCTCAGTCCTGAAAGGGCTTCAGCAAGAGAGCTTGCTTTTTCTTGAGATAAGCCAAGCTTTTGGAAAAGTGTTGTAATTTTTTGTTGTTGCCTGCTGTCAAGCTCAATATTTTGTGAAAAATCGTCTATTTTATCAGCTAAAGTGGTAACTAATTCTTCCCAAGTAAACCCTTTGCTGCTTGATATTTTTTCCTGCAAACTATTTATTTCTTCTTGAGCCAAGCCACTTTCTAAAAGTTTTTCTCGCATGCTTAAAAAACTTTCTAAGTCAATTGTTATTTCTTTCATTGCTGAAAGTTCCATATCGTCAGCTATTTTTTCCGTATTTTTTCCCTGCGCTGCTTCGGTTTTGTCCGTATTGTCTATTTCTTTTGACTCAATTTCAGTTGCGATTGCATCAATTTCAGCTTCTATTATTTCGTCATTTTTTGTCTGTTTGTCATGCTTTATCTTGTTTTTGTCATCAAGATGCTGCGTAAGCTGTGCTTTGGTTTTTTCGCTACTCTTTTCAGAGCCCTGTTCATCAAGCTCTTCTTTTGCTTGATTGAGTTGTTTAACCGGGTTTTCAGATTCTTGAGCAGCAATATTTTTTTCTGTGCTATGATTTTCGTCTTCTTTATCACTGGTCACTGTATTTTGCGTTTCTTTTTCGCCGTGTATTTCCTCTCTGGAGCCGGAATTTTGCTCTGAAGTAGAAGCATTGGGTGCGTTTTGTTCAGATGTAGCAGGGGGAGCTGTATATTCTTCGGTATTATTGACCTGAATATTCTCTTGCTCTGTCGTGGAGATGTATTCTGATGTTTCAGAAGAGCTTGTGGTTTCCCTCATTGGGGGCTCTGGAGCAGCAAAAGACATTTCTGCGTATGTTGATTCTTCTGTAGAAGCTTGTGGGCTGGGCGCAATGTATTCATGAGAGTGAGAAGGTACGCCTGTAAAATTTTCAGCGGATAAAAAATCATCCGCGTTATATGTTTCCTGATTGAGAATATCCGAAAAACAAGTTGATGAGCTTAAAAAGTCTTCATGAGAAGTAATGGCTTGTACCTTTACTTGATTTGTCGCGGCCAGAATAGTGGCAGGAATTTCTTGCATATCACACTCCTTTGCCTTCTTTCTTCAAAGGATGTGCCAAAGTGATATGTTTTATATTGCAACTACTTAAAGAAAAAAGCACATCGTTGAATAGGGAGTATTTTGCCCAGTAGCCGGTTATTGAGGCGGATTAAACTTGTATTTTTTTTAGCCAAAGAGTTGATGCATTTTTTGTATGATACTGTGTATTCGGTGATCGTAAGTATGTTCTGCAAGGATACGTTTGCGCGCAGCTTTGCTGATGCGTTTTCGAGCGTTTTTATCCTTGATATATTTTTTTATAAGTTCTGGAATTTCTTCTATGGTGGTATAGGAAATAATTTCTTCATTTGGAATAAAGAGATTTTCCATCTGGATGCGGTGATCTGTGATGAGAAATGCGCCGGACGCAGGAACATCAAAAATCCTTTGGTTAACAGCTCCCTTCATTTGTAGGCTTGTGCAATTAAAATTTATAGAACTTAAAGGATAAAAATTCGGCAGTTCGTCATAGTAGCGTAGTTTTGGATGATATTTCCAATTTTGATGCCCCTGAAGAAGCTCAAACCAGCCCTCATCCCCTACGATAAGTGGCGAAAATTCAAGTATCTTTTTTATACAGCCTAAACGATACTCCAGTGTTGATTGCCAAGTAAGTAGGGTTTCAAAAGCTAACATACGAAAAGGGCTGCCCAGCGCACGGAAATCTTCGCTGAGTTCAGGATACTTTGTTAAAAGATATTCTGCAGCACTGTGCATTGTGGACGCTCCAAAGCCAGATGCTATTTCTTTATACTTTGCTAAAAGATTTGCATTGGGATTACTGGCTTGAAGCCTGTCTTGTACATGGGAGAGCATAGAATTCCCAACAAAACTTATATCCGAGTTCCAGTCTGTGTTCCCTGCACCTTTTTCGAGTTTGAAGTGTTCTATATCTGTTGCCAAGGGAAGGTAGGAAACATGCTCATATCCCATTTGTTGTAAGGGTTTAAGATTATCTATATCCCAAGAAAAAATCACAGTACGCTCTGTATGCACTACAGGGTAAAGTGGCAGGCTGAGAAAAGGATTATCCACAAACCAGGAGGCAAGGGGGATGTCCAAATTTCCCAAAATTTCAAGCAGAACACCTTCGTGATCCACACCAAGATGGTTGACAGTAAGCACAAAGTCAGGCTGCAAAGAGCTGATGACTCCTAGTAGTGTATGCACAAAATCTTGTAGCCCCATTTCTTTGGTATCAAGATTTAAGAACACATGCTCAATCTCTTGTCGT
>OY782667.1:1415000-1906477 GCA_963678135.1 Desulfovibrionaceae bacterium
AGAAGGGGTGCTTCTGAAGGTGATTCGATTAACTTGATGAGCCTTTGGGAGCCGCAGAGAATCGGGGGGGGCGACTGTTTACTAAAAACATAGGTCTCTGCCAAGTCGTAAGACGAAGTATAGGGACTGACGCCTGCCCGGTGCCGGAAGGTTAAGGGGTGGAGTTAGCGCAAGCAAAGCTCTAAACCGAAGCCCCGGTAAACGGCGGCCGTAACTATAACGGTCCTAAGGTAGCGAAATTCCTTGTCGGGTAAGTTCCGACCTGCACGAATGGCGTAACGATCTCCCCACTGTCTCAACCAGAGACTCAGTGAAATTGAATTCCCAGTGAAAATGCTGGGTACCCGCAGAAGGACGGAAAGACCCTGTGCACCTTTACTGCAGCTTGACATTGGGTTTTGGGCTATCATGTGTAGGATAGGTGGGAGGCTTTGAAACCGGTACGCTAGTATCGGTGGAGCCAACCTTGAAATACCACCCTTGATAGTCTAGGATTCTAATTGGTAGCCGTTATCCGGCGCCAAGACAGTGTCTGGTGGGTAGTTTGACTGGGGCGGTCGCCTCCCAAATTGTAACGGAGGCTTGCAAAGGTTCCCTCAGGCTGATTGGAAACCAGCCGTCGAGTGCAAAGGCATAAGGGAGCTTGACTGTGAGACAGACATGTCGAGCAGGAACGAAAGTTGGTCTTAGTGATCCGGTGGTTCCGCATGGAAGGGCCATCGCTCATAGGATAAAAGGTACGCCGGGGATAACAGGCTGATCGCATCCAAGAGTTCACATCGACGATGCGGTTTGGCACCTCGATGTCGGCTCATCACATCCTGGGGCTGAAGCAGGTCCCAAGGGTACGGCTGTTCGCCGTTTAAAGTGGTACGCGAGCTGGGTTTAAAACGTCGTGAGACAGTTTGGTCCCTATCCTCTGTGGGCGTTGGAGAATTGAAGGAGGTCTGTCCCTAGTACGAGAGGACCGGGATGGACGAACCTCTGGTGTTCCTGTTGTCACGCCAGTGGCATCGCAGGGTAGCTATGTTCGGTCAGGATAACCGCTGAAAGCATCTAAGCGGGAAGCCAGCTCCAAGATAAGTTCTCCCTGTCATTTGACCTGAAGACCCGTTGAAGACTACAACGTTGATAGGCTGGAGGTGTAAGTGCAGTAATGTACTCAGCTGACCAGTACTAATAGGTCGTGAGGCTTAATTTCTCTTCTCTTACCCTATTAACTATAAATTTTGACCATGCTAAAAAAGCAAAACTAAGACAGGAAAAATACTGACTTAGAAAAAGCAAAGCTGAAATTTAGAAATGCCAAAAGCAAGCCTGAAGATATGCACGCCAAAAGCGAATCTAATTTAGAAACGCCGAAAGTGAAGCTGACTTTAGAAATGCCAAAAGCAAAACTGAATTAGCAATGCCAGCCCCCTTAGCATGAAACAAACAAAATTTGTTCTGGTGGTCTTGGAGGAGTGGGTACACCCGATCCCTTTCCGAACTCGGTAGTTAAGCACTCCATCGCCGATGATACTGCAGGGGAGCCTGTGGGAAAGTAGGTCACTGCCAGAACTTTTTTTTTGTAATGAAACTTTTTTTTGAGATAAAATGTCTTCTCCGCTGTCTATTATTTGAGATAAAATCTTCTTGAGATAAAATCTTCTCTCTCAGCGTATGCACCATCTCCAAAAAATATTACAAATTCTTCCTTTCTCTTCTGTTCTTCTTTTTCCTCCAAGACCACCAGAACAAATTTTTTCCTTCTTTTTCCCCTCTTTTTTTTCTTTTTCCCTCTTTTTTTCTTTTTCCCTTCCTGTCATTCTGCGCAAAGTCGCGAAAGTCCAGTCTTACTTTTTATCATACTATATAGAGCTACTGCATTTCGGTTCCCCTCGTGTTTTATTGCGCTCCTCCTCCGTCATTCTGCGCGTGAGTCGCGAAAGTCCAGTTTTTACTTCTTCCTTTTTTTTCTCAGGCTATCAAACTTTGAGAGCTTAGAAGATTTGCTACTTTTCGGGCAAAGGGGTAAGAGAGGGGAAGCAATCAATGAATGCTCGACAATTCAGTAAGAAATATAGACACATCAACCTGATGAGAATATAAACTTGGCAATTCAGTAAGAAATATAAACCCTGCGATCCAGTGAAAAATATAAACTTTGAAATCTAGTCAGAAATTTAGCCCCGGCAATCCAGTGAGGAGTATACATAGTGAGCTTTGAACTGCTACAACAATTTCGTGATCCTGCCTTGTGTAAGGGACTTTTGGAAAATATTCAGGAACTTGCAAGTGATGAATATCGTTTTATGGAAGTGTGTGGCACACATACGGTGGCTATTTTTCAGTCCGGATTACGCTCTCTTTTGCCACAAACCATTATACATCTTTCCGGACCGGGTTGTCCTGTCTGCGTAACGCATGAGTCCGAGGTTAATGCTTTTATTCGGCTTGCGGAAAAAAATCGGGTTATTATTGCTACATTTGGCGATTTGATGCGTGTTCCCGGGCATGGCGGAACAAGTTTGAAAAAAGCACAGGCTGAAGGTGCGCGAGTAAAGGTGGTTTATTCTCCGCAGGATGCTTTGATTCTTGCTCGTGATAATCCCAATGATACGATTGTTTTTTTGGGAGTTGGTTTTGAGACCACTGCGCCAACCATTGCAGCAACCTGTATGATGGCGAGGCAGCAAGGAATTGATAATTTTCAGGTTCTTGCTTTTCATAAAGTTGTGCCTCCGGCTTTGGCTGCCTTGCTTGAAGATCCTGAAACAAATATTGATGGCTTTATTATGCCCGGGCATGTATCGGCAATTATTGGCATAGAGCCCTATCGTGTGGTTCCTGAAATCTACGGCAAATCGTCTGCAGTTACAGGCTTTGAACCTGTGGATATTCTTCGTTCTTTACTCTTTCTTTTGCAGTGCCGTAAAAATGGTAATCCAAGGAGTGTGAATTTATATAAACGCATTGTAAAGGATGAAGGGAATGTAAAAGCGCGCCAAGTGCTGGATGCTGTTTTTGAACCTGCGGATGCTCTTTGGCGTGGTTTGGGCTTAATCCCTCATTCAGGCTTGGAATTTCGAGCTGAGTATGAAGCAATGGATGCGAAAAAGAATTTTGGCATTGAAATAATGGAACATGCTCCCTTGCCCGGCTGTAAATGCGGAGACGTGTTGCGAGGGAAAATACAGCCTAGTGCCTGCCCTTTATTCAAAAAAGTTTGCACCCCTGCTGCACCGGTGGGGCCATGTATGGTTTCCACCGAAGGATCATGCGCTGCATACTTTAAATATTCTATGGACTAATACTATGAGTGAAAAAGTACTTCTTGATTATGGCTCTGGTGGACGTGCTTCACAACGGCTTATTTCTGAATTGTTTGTTTCCCATCTTGGCAATCCTGAGCTTGAAAAACTCAATGATGCTGCGGTGTTAGACGTATCTGGTAAAATTTCTGTATCCACAGATTCTTTTACCGTAGATCCTATTTTCTTCCCGGGTGGGGACATTGGCTCTTTGGCCGTACACGGAACAGTGAATGATGTCGCGATGTTAGGAGCTATACCCCGTTGGCTGACCTGTGGCTATATTTTGGAAGAAGGCTTGCCCATGGAGGACTTACAGCGTGTGGTTGCAAGCATGGGCAAAGCAGCAAGACATGCTCAAGTGAATGTTGTGACCGGAGATACCAAAGTGGTGCCCAAGGGAATGGTTGATAAAATTTTTATCAATACCACAGGGATTGGAGAAATTATAGCTGATCCTATCCCAGCAGGGGATCGTGCCAAGCCGGGTGATGCTATACTTATTTCAGGTACCATGGGAGACCATGGCTTGACTATCCTTGGAACCAGAGAAGGTTTGGGTTTTAATGCTGAGCTTGAATCAGATTCCGCGGCTCTGAATCATTTATTGATTCAATTGATTAAGAATTTACCAGATGTGCATGTGCTACGCGATCCTACTCGTGGTGGTTTAGCCACCACACTTAATGAGATAGCTTTTTCTTCTCATGTTGGTATGGATTTGATTGAACAGGATATTCCGATAAAACCAGCGGTATTTGGTGGCTGCCAAATTCTTGGGCTTGACCCCTTATACCTTGCGAACGAAGGGAAATTTATTTGTATTGTCCCTGCAAAGGATGCAGAAAAAGCCTTGAGTTTGATGCGTGCAGATGAACTGGGGCGTGATGCTACACAAATAGGCACAGTGACGGAAGCAAATCCGGGTAAAGTTATTTTAGTTACTCCCTTGGGTGGCAGAAGGTTACTCAATATGCTTGAGGGCGAGCAGTTACCTAGGATTTGTTAGCTTTACCTTCCTCTTGTACCAGATAAGTATAATTTTTTTCTTGTCTCTTGATAGATTTCAAATCAGTAGTTTGTTTGATTAAAAAAGTAAATCGCGTAGATATTGTAAAGGCTTAAGTGGTAAACCGAGCACTTCTTTTACGGTATTGCCTAAAAGTTCTATCCCTGGAATATGTACTATTGGATCATGCAAACATGCTCTTATATAAATAGGGATAATAGTCGGTAGCACAGAATGATTAAAATCAATCTGTAAATTGATTGTATCAGCATCAAGGTTAAAATTACCGCCACCTTGTGCCTTGATATAGGGGGCGTTCATTTGAAAATTATCAGTAGAAAAAACAGAATGATCAACATTGAAAAAAGCTGAAGCAAAGTCAAAATGAGTGCGCTCCGCTCCTAAAACTTCTGAGTTTGAATCTTCTTTCTGAGAATTTTGTTGATTGCTAAAACAATACGAGCCTTCCTTGATATTCAGACCAGCTTTTCCTGACATATTGGCAATAAATGCATCATCTGTGGCTCCCTGCGTATGAATATCAAAAAAAATAATACTTTTTCCGTCAACATAGGGCTTGCCTGCCACATCACGCATGAACAGTCCCCCATTAAAATTTTCACCACGCAAAAATATGTCACACTCCAGCATTTCTGAAGACGCTACTGCGCTCAGGCTGCCAGTCATTTTGCCCTGATAAAACTCACTGCGTAAATCAGGTAAAACCAATTCTCCGTTTTTCATGATAATACGGCTGTCCAATTGCTTAAATGCCATATCAAAAATACGAAATTCATTGACATGCAAGCGTCCGTCAACATTGGCTTGGCTGAGTGTTTTCAAAGGTAAAGGGATGGCCGGAACTTTTGGCTCTCCACATTTACCGGGAATGCGTATTTTTTTGGGAGGGCGATAGCGATTTAAGTCCAATGTATCCGCATCAAGCATGAAGGTAGCATAGCCGGTATCAAAATTTTCTACTCGTACTTTGCCTTTCAGGTGCGTATCATCAAAATATGTATCTATGTCCGAAAATAAAGCAAAATCAGAAGTACAAGAAAATTGCAAAGAGCCACTCAGTTTTTCTAAAACATGAGAATCACGAGTAGCATCAATTTCAGTATCAAAAAGTCCAAAAACTAAACGAGGATCAGCATCAAAGGAAAGTGAGCCAAAAAAAATAGAATTATCCTCAAAAATACGATGTCCTGTTGCCTCGCCAACGACAGTACCAGTATTAGCTGCAAGAGTTATTTCAGAAGCAGTCAAAAGCTGTTCTTCTCCGTTAATATCTATGTTTGCCCTCAGTGTCATCTGGGTTTCGCCGGGGGGTAATATATCGCCGGATACAACAAGCATGGTTTTTACTCCATTAAGATTCACTGAGCTTAAGTCTTCAGAAAGCAAAGCGGAACCATTGAGAATAAGGTTCAAGGCAGAAGCTTTACTCGCAGATTTTGCTCCAAAAGCAGTTCTAAGCCTATAGCCATAACCTCCTCCGGGATATGTCTTTGCTGTGGCTTGCATCGACATATCCATTGTTGCTGAAGAAAAATCCGTAGTCGCAGGGGCTGGTGTTTCTATTCCGCGAGACAAAGTACCTTTTTTAAGCTCGTATTGTATATGACATGAAGTATATCGTAACACTTCGTCAATATTTGTATTTTTAGAGAATACTGTTTCAGGCATATCAAAAATAAAAGTAGCATCACCTTGCCCTGAAACATGTTGCTCTTTTCCATTTACAAAAGGTAAAAAAGAATTATCAGCAGCAGTAACATGCAAGGCGCAGGATAAAGCCAAGGGATGCTTTTGCTTGTCTTTATCACAAATATCTATTGTGACTCCACCGCTGGCTTTTCCATTCCATAATAAAGCACGGGTGAGACGAAAATCAGAATGACCATCTTGAGTTTTGAGGGAAAGATCAAAGTCTTGAAAATTTTCTCCGGCAAGAGTCACTTGCTCTAACTGTAATCGCCCCTCTGAATGGACACTGCCTAAAAAATCAGGGCCAAAATCCTCAAGAATAAAAGGTTCATCAACAATAAAAATTTTATAATACCGGTCAAAATCAAGAGTGTCCCCACTCATGTCAAAAGTGTACATAGGAGATTGATAGTTATTTACGGCAAAAGAACCATGCAAGCGAGTACTATCACACAAAATGTGTACATTATTGAGATGCAAATTATCGCGAGTAAGAAGAAAATCAAAGCTACATGTTCCTTGCTTGAAACATTCTGAGTCTTTCGCAGGAATTAATTCATTGAAATAATGGTTCAAAGCATCTTCAACAACAAATAAATCCGTTGCAATATGTCCTGAAATTTGTGGAGAATGTATAAAATTTACGAGCTGTATATTACCGGAAAGCAAAAGCTGGGGAATGCCTAACTTAAAATTTGTAAATTCCAATTTTTCTTGTTGCGTATCCAGTGAAAAATCACTTGTGAGTTGGCTCTTGCCGTATTCTGTTGTGAATAAGGGTGCGTCTACAGTGAGCTGAATTTGTCCATCTTGAATATTGATACATGAAAAATCGATCGGGCTAACAACCTCCCCCATGCATTGTAAATCCACTGTCACTGCACGCATGCCACATGCAACCTCACCGCTCACAATAAAATCAGTCGGCTCATTAGGTTGTAATTTCCCAGTGCGTAGGCGAACATTCTTTGCCTGTATTTCTTCAGATCTGAGGTGGTCAATAAAAAGAATGCTTGCATCATCAAGACGTATAGCTTGTAAAGAAAAATCAGAGAATTCAAAACCTTTCCATTGTAAGGCTTCAAGGCTGATTTGAGAGTTTGGCTTGCTTAAAAAATTTAAGGCATGAACATTGAGTTCACCTGCCATAGACCGTATAATATGCAAATCAAGGTCATTAAACGCAAGAACGTCAAAATCAATTTTATGCTGCAAAAGCTTTGGAAGAGAGAGTTTCAGCAATACCGAAGAGGCACTGGCCATTTTCCCAGAGCCAAACTCTTTGGGATTTTTGATCAAGACTGCCCCTGTTTCCACGCCTAACCACGGGAGGATGCTCACACTAAAATTGCCTTCAAAGCTCACCTCAAGCCCTGTGCGTTCAATAAGTAAAGTTTCAACTTGTTGTTTAATTTTTGCTGAATTGAGATATGAGTTGAGGGTGAAAATTCCGGCAAGTACAATAAGTAAAAATAGACCTGCAAAAAACCAACAGAATCTTAAAATACGTTTCCCAAGATTTAAATTTTTGTTTGAGAAACCGGGGATTGCCATCAATAGTACATCCTTTTTTGTAAAGCTCGCTTGCAATGCAAAAATATTATTCTTTGATCATAAATATAAATTAGAGCAAGGTCTTCCTGTACTTGTCCAGTTATTTTTTTTGGGTACTTTGTATAAAGCAGGGATGATAAAATGCCCTTATATTCTGTGTTGGGCGATTTTTCTGCCCCTTAAAAATATATCTATATCGTAACTTGCTAAGAATAAAGTTTTTTTATTTTTGGTACATTCCGTGCTTTACATACAAGATATGAACAAAGGAGGTACACCATGAATTTTGGACTCGGCAAGAGGATATTTCGTTGTGGGCAAGGTCAAGGACGCGCTCGTACTGTCAATATGTATGATGGACAAGAAAAGACAGAAAATGAGCAGAGCTTAGGGGGATTACCGGGACGGGCTTATGGTCAAGCAAGTCAAAATGGACGTGGTTTAGGGCGCGTTTTGGGAAGTGGCTTGGGACGTGGACAGGGGCTTGGACAGGGACGTGGTTTAGGACGTAGAGACGGATCCTGTCGTAATTTATACGCTGCTGTAGAGCCCAATAATAGCGATCAAGCATATGCTTCAGAGGAAGAAGCCTCCCGCCTGAAACAAATGATGCACAAACAATAATGCATAGGCCAAACTTGTCCAAAGATATAAACAGGGGATTTTACATAGTGAAGAAAAGCATTGTAAGCAAAGTTTTTAGTTTTTCATAACTACCCTAAGTTTTATATCCCCAATTTCTCCAGCAATCTTGGCATATCAATATTCCCTTGCACAAGTTGTGTGCCGTGATTGATTTTGATTTCATCGCGTAGTTTTTGCGTGGTTTGGACTGTTTCCATAAGTTTGGCTGTGGCAAATGTATCGCCACGCACAACAATCATAGGAATACCAAGCAGTTCGGCTCTGCTCATGATAATATCATTTGGATAAAGATTACCAGTAAGTACCAAGCATGGGCAGTTTCCTTCAATTGCCACAAGCTGTAAGTCTGCGCGGTCTCCGCCAACAATAATAGCTGCGTTTTTCTGACGCTGAAAATAAGTCAGGAAATTTTCTACCTGCATAGTGCCAATAAGGAAAGTATCCACCAGCCTATCCGCTTGATTGGCAGCAGTGATTATGCGTCCTCCAAGCCGTTCTGCAAGTTTTGAAACCTTAAAACCGTTCATAAACGGATCGTGCGGAATTGTGCCAAAGACTTCTACCCCTCTATTTGTTAATGAAGGGATAATCAGTTCATTTGCTTCTTCCAAATAGCTGTGACTCACATCATTAAAAATTGTGCCTAAAAACTCACTACCATGCGCTTCCAAAA
Organism: Desulfovibrionaceae bacterium; assembly: GCA_963678135.1. Classification (GTDB taxonomy): domain Bacteria; phylum Desulfobacterota; class Desulfovibrionia; order Desulfovibrionales; family Desulfovibrionaceae; genus JAHJKV01. The sequence goes on from OY782667.1 coordinate 1,423,885, forward strand.
TATCTTTTGCTGAAAGAATATAATCATAGTTCAGTTCATTGCGAAAACGATCAATCAATATTGTTTTGGCTTGCAGTGCAGTGCTCACAGAGACTCCATCCACAGAGCAGTATTTGCCTGAATGCAGAAAACTTCCGGAGCCACTAATAAGCATAACATCTTTGCCTTTGGAAAGTTTTTCATAAGCAGTACTGATGGAGTTCAAAAATTTATTTTTTCTTGGGGCGCGCAAAGCGTCTACCTTAAAGTCGCGAGTGACCAAAACCGGAGTGACTAAAGCTGGATCATCATTGAGCCCAAATATTTCTTGCAGAAAAAAAGCATCTTCATCACCCATTGTATTTTCGTGCATTCCGGGCATGGCACCTACGGGTTTCATATAGCCAACTTCAAGACCCATTTGTTGGAATTTAAGCCCTAAAGTCATGGCTACAAGATTTTTGCCTGCAAATTGAGTTGTAGAACCTATGTATAAACCAAGCATTGTTATCCTCCGTGGGTTTATCGCGCAAAAGTTATTGTTTACTATCTCATTTGTTTTAAGAAGAAAGAGTCATACGCACATCTGCCACAATGGCCTGTTTATCATTGACAAGGACTGGGTTAAATTCAGCCTCATATATTTCCGGAAAATCTATGGCAAGTTGTGACATAGCAAGAAGAATATGTTCCAGCGCATTGAAATTGACAGCTGCTTCTCCCCGTACTCCCTTGAGTAGCATATAGGTTTTGATTTCCCTGATCATCTCACGGGCATCTTCACGAGAGAGCGGTGCAAGTCTAAAAGAAATATCTTTTAAGATTTCTACATAAATACCACCAAGCCCAAACATCAGAAGTGGACCAAATTGTTCATCTCTCTTAAAGCCAACAATAATTTCTTTGACTCCTTTGGGTGCCATTTCTTGTACAAGGCAACCTGCAATATGGGCATCAGGGCGTAGGCGTAACGCGCGATTTGTAATATCCCAAAAATTGCTTTGTACATCTTCTTGATTTTGCAAGTTGACCTTAACTCCACCTACGTCTGATTTATGAGAGATTTGTGCAGAAGCTATCTTGAGAACTACCGGGTAGCCGATTTTTTTTGCAGCAGCCACAGCTTCCTCGCTTGAACGTGCTAAAATTGTGTTCGGAGTAGGAAGATTATAAGCACGAAGCACTTCTTGCGCTTGAAATTCTACCACCTCGGTGGTTCCTGTAGCGCGAACGGTATTGAAAAGTTTTCGCACTCCTTGGGTATCACCTGTAATTTTTGTAAATTCCGGTAGTCCTTTGTTTTTCCAATGTGCATAAAGAAACATTGCTTCAATGCTGTTAATTGCAGATTCAGGAAATGCATAGCAAGGGATTCCGGCTGCTTGTAATAACTTGCGCCCGTGATCCACACGCATTTTTCCCATAAAACATGCGAAAACAGGTTTTGTTGTTTTGCGTGTAGCGTGTATAATAGCTTGGGCAGTTTCTTCAATTTCAGCTGCAGCAGTAGGAGTTAACAGAACTAAAATAGAATGTACCATATTGTCTTTGAGTATAATATCCAGTGCATCTTTATAGCGGATAGCCGGAGCATCCCCAATAAGGTCAATGGGGTTATACAGAGCCGCAAATGGCGGTAAAACCGAACGCAATTTTTCAATGGTGCCGACTTCAAGTCTGGCCATGTTCAGCTTGGATTTTTCTGTTGCATCTGCAGCCATAATGCCCGGCCCACCTGAATTGGTAACAATCGCGAGATTTGGCCCTTTGGGCAGGGCTTGAGAGGAAAAGGCTTGTGCAAAATCAAACAGTGAACCAACGTCTTCCACGCGAATGATACCTGTTTTACGAAACGCAGCGTCATAGGCTGCGTCAGAACCGGCAATAGCTCCTGTGTGAGAACTGGCTGCTTTAGCACCTGCTGCTGTTGTGCCAGACTTGACCATGATTACGGGTTTTTTACGGCTGGTTTTTGCAGCTTGTTCTAAAAATAGCTCACCTTGCTCTACATTTTCAATATACCCGAGTACAACTTTTGATTCCTCGTCCTGTGCTAGATACTCAAGCATATGCGCTTCGGACAGTACGGCTTTATTGCCAAGGCTTATAAATTTTGAAAACCCGATATTTTCACCTAAGGCCCAATCTAAGATGGCTGTACACAGTGCGCCGGATTGAGAAAAAAAAGCAATTTTTCCTTTTTGCGGACGCCCGGAAGCAAAAGAAGCATTAACTGCGCTGTCAGTGTTAATCATGCCAAGACAGTTTGGGCCAACAAGAGCAATATCATGTTTAGCACAAAGCGTGATTATTTGCTGCTCTAATTCATAGCCCTCTTTATCCACCTCTTTGAAGCCGGCGGTAATAATGATCACTGAACGGGTTCTGATAGCAGCAAGTTCTTGGAGTGAAGGAATAACCGCTACTCTTGGAACCGTAAGTACAGCTAAATCTAAATCGCTCGGCAGTTCGGATATGCTGTGTACAACATCAAGGCCTTCGATTTTTTGCGCCTTTGGATTAACCGGAAAGAGAGCATGTGGAAATCCTGCTTGCAGCATATTAAGCACAACTGCGTTACCAATTTTTCCAGGTTTTTCAGAAGCTCCGACTACTGCCACTGTTTTAGGGTAAAATAAGGCTGTGAGGTTTTTTTGTAGGGCATTCATTGTGTGCATCTCCCCGAATGAGGTGTTTGCGAAGCGATTTATATCTTTGGAGTGATGTTTTTTGTGGCTTTTGTCAAATTGCTCCTTAAAAATCAGTATATCAATCTTGGAAATTACTTGTTTTGTGTATTTTTAGCAGAATATCGCTTAATATCAATGTCATATTTTTTAACTTTATAATTGACTATGCGATAGGACACTCGCAAATCTCGCGCAGCCTGTAGCATATTTCCGCGTGATTTTTTTAAGGCATCGACAAGCAGTTCTTGCTCGAAATTCGCTACAGCCTCGCCAAACGAAAGATTGATACCGGTCGATGAAGAGTCTGCTGTTTGTAGGGTTGGGGGCAGGTGGTAGGTGCGTATTACTGCTTCTTCACAAATAAGAACCGCACGCTCGATACAGTTTCTCAATTCGCGTACATTTCCCGGCCAATGGTACATGATGAGTAGTTCAATGGCTGGTGTGGAGATACGTTTGATGGACTTACCGTATTCTTTGGCAAATTCTTGCAGAAAATGTTCAGCTAAGGGTAAAATATCCTCTTTGCGTTCCCTGAGAGGTGGAATGAACAAGGGAAAAACATTGATACGATAGTACAAATCTTCTCTAAATTTTCCTTGCTCAAGCAGGGTTTCAAGTGGCTGATGAGTCGCTGTGATCAGTCGTACATCCACGGTAATGGATTGTTCACCGCCGACTCTGGTGATTTCTTTTTCCTGTATTGCCCTCAGAACTTTTGCTTGGGCATCTAAAGACAGTTCACCTATTTCATCCAAAAAAAGCGTTCCTGCATTGGCTATTTCAAACAGGCCACGTTTATTTTGATACGCTCCTGTAAACGCACCTTTTTGATAGCCAAACAGTTCTGATTCCACAAGATCTGCCGGAAGGGCAGCACAATTTAATTTAATAAGAGCTTTGTCTGCTCTTGGGCTATCGCGATGAATTGCATCAGCCAAAAGCTCTTTGCCTGTACCGGATTCTCCGCGCAAAAGAGCAGTTGCACGCGAAGGGGCAACTTGTCTTGCCTGACGTAAAACCAAACGCATATTTTTTGATGCTGCTACAAAATTTTTGGGCGGAGGTGCATCAAGGCCTCCATGAATTGATTGGGTGTGCAGATGTTTATGCAGAGCTATTTCTTCCTGCAGTTCAGCTACTTGCCGGGCAATGCTTGCGCCTGTAACTTCTAAAAATAGTTTATGTGTATTCAGCTTTTCCATGGAAAGAAGTGGTAAATCTACGGATAAAACCCCCAAAGTTTCGGATTTTCCTTTGATATGATTGTTTATCGGAATACAGATAAATGAATGTTTTTTTAGCTCTGCATCTGAACGTCCAAAGGCAAGGTTGAGAAAGTCAGGATTATCCGCCATACACTCAATCACCACAGCTTGACCGGATTCATAGACTTGTCCAACAACGCCTTTTCCAGGCACATAGCTTACGGAGTCCGCTTTTGAGGGGAACGATAAAGAAAGTTTCAGATTGCCTGTTTCTTGATCCATTATGACCAAAAAAATCCGTACATATCCAATGTCTTGAGACATTGTTTCCAAAAGACACTGAAGCCGTGCGTCCAAAGGAGCTTGTGCTGTCAACTCATCTGTAATTCGTTTGAGGGTGAGCAAATATTGATGATTAGGCAGATTCATGCCTTCTCCTTGTACACAAAAGCAGGAGCTTTATATTGTATTTGCAACGCTTCGGCAATCTCCGGCCTGTTTTTGTCTCTTTCTTTGTGTGCAAAGAGTACAAAATGATTTATTCTTGTGTCAGTACTTTTGCACCCAAGGCTAAGGCCTTGAGGTTAATAGCCTGAATTTTGGGAGGCATATTTACAGCAATAGCTTGCTCAAGAGCTTCTACGCCAATCGGTAAGATTCCTGAGGCAAGCACGGCACCGAGCAAGGCAATATTGCCTGCTTGGAGTGCTCCTGCTTGTAGGCCAAGGCTTTGGCATGGCAACCAGACGTCTTGGCTGGTGACGCTTCGCACTTTGGCTTGTGTGTTTTCAAGAATAGGAGAACTTGCTTGGCCCATGGAGACAGACAGCGGAGGGAGTTCTTCAGTAGAGGAAAACACAGCACCGCCTGATTTCAGATAGGGCAAAGCACGGAGTGTTTCCAAGGGATCAAAGCCTAAAAGTATATCTGCTTCCCCTGATCCTATTTTTGGACTTTTGAGCCCTATGAGGAGTGTTGATTCTACAACACCTCCGCGTTGTGCCATGCCATGAATTTCTCCTGAAGTAACAGGTAATCCACGGAGTAAACAGGCTTTTGCTAATATGGTAGTAGCAGTCAGCGTGCCTTGGCCCCCAACTCCGACCATGAAAATTTTTATAGGAGAGATTGCCATTTATTTGTCCCCTATTTTTTTTGTTTTAATATTTGGTGAATGCTGCACGCAAAGCATACAGCCTGTGCAAAGCTGTTCGTTGATGGCCGGACGTCCTGTCTTGTCTTGGTAAAAGGCCGGACAGGCAATGCGTTCAATAACGCCTTCCTGAACATCATATTCGTCTGTGATATAGGCTGTTATTTGTGCTTTTTTACCATAAATTCTGCGAGCAAAAAGTGGACAAGGTTCTTCAGCAATGAGAACCCGAACACCGGTTTTGCCTCGAAGCTCTAATATTGCTTCAGTAAGTTTTTGTTGATTCAGTGGGTTGACTTTACGGATATGCTCTACCCCAATTCCGCGCACAATATCTTCAATGACTACCCGTGATTCATTCTCACCCATTATGGATTGTTCCACTCCAGGATGTGGTTGGTGGCCTGTCATGGCCGTGGTTTTATTATCCAAGATAACGACCAGTAGCTCATGTTGATTATACACAGCATTGACCAGTCCGGTTATGCCGGAATGGAAAAAGGTAGAATCACCAAGGAAGGCAATGACTGTTTGCCCTGTACTTTGAGAAAGCCCAGAACCTGCGGAAATAGAACTACCCATGCAGACCAAAAGATCCGCGCATTGTAGCGGAGGTAAAATACCTAAAGTATAACAGCCAATATCTGAAGAATATATCGCGTCATCTCCAAAGATGTTCCTTATGGCAACATAAGAGGCTCTGTGTGGGCATCCGGCACAAAGGTTTGGCGGTCTTTGAGGTAAACCTTGTTCTGGCGAGAGTAAAGAACGCTGTTTTGTAGGAAGTTTGAGGCTTGAGCGTACTGCATCTTCAATCATCGAAACTGTAAATTCACCATATCTTGGCAAAATATTTTTGCCGTAAATTTTTATATTGAGTGAATTTGCTTGAGCCAGAACCCTGAGTTCATTTTCCAAGATTGGTTCGAGTTCTTCCAATACCAGTAAGGTATCCACATCTTGTAAAAACGAGAGGAGCATTTTTTCTGGCAATGGATAGCTCAAACCAAGCTCAAGTACTTTGACTTTATCGCTGAGTTCTCCAAGTAGCAATGCGTCTGCAAGATAAGCCCGTGCTATGCCTGAAGCTACGATACCCACTTTTGCAGACTTATTTCCAGAAACAGTATTGTATTTTGAATTTTCAGCAAATGCTGCTGCTTTTTCTAGACGTTCTAAAAGCCTTTGGTGCATGGGGCGAGCAAAAGCAGGAATAGGTACATAGTGAGCAGGATTTTTTTGAAATCCACTGGCTTTTGTACAGGGCTGTGCTTCATTAAATTGTACAGAACCACGCAAATGGTTCACCCGAGTGGTGGTTCGTAAAAGAACAGGGGCTTGCAGCTCATGGGACATAAGCAAAGCATCATGCGTCATGTCTTTAGCTTCTTGGGCAGAAGCAGGTTCTAAAACAGGTAACCCTCCAAGCCTTGCATAGTAGCGATTGTCCTGTTCGTTTTGAGAAGAATGACAACCGGGATCATCTGCGCTGAGTAGTACAAGAGCACCGGAAATACCTGTATAACTTAAGGTTATTAAAGGATCAGCAGCTACATTTACCCCAACATGCTTCATGGTGCATAATGCTTTGGCTCCGCCAAGCGCAGCACCAGCAGCAACTTCTAAAGCGACTTTTTCATTGCTGGAATATTCAAAATAATAATCGGCTTGATCTGAAAGCTTGAAAAAAGTGTCCGGAACCTCGGAGGAGGGAGTGCCCGGATAACAGCTCACGAACTGAATACCAGCCTCTATTGCACCTCGTACAATAGCCTCATTTCCCAAGAGTAAGTGAATATCTCCTTGAGAACCGTTAATCAAAGGGTGTGCCATGCTGTTCTCCCTGTCTGGTTGAATAGCTTGTTTTATTGTTCTTGCAATTGTTTGATACGATAGCTGATAAGCTGAGCATCTACAGCTTGTTTACTGTCAAGTATGGCTTGTAGAGCCTTAACTGCTGTACTTTTATCCCCGACAGCTTCAGCACAACTTGCCAAGAGTCTATTGCTTGGAACCAGCATTGTTTTTGGTGCATTGTTTATACAATTTGTCATTTCTGTATACGCAGCATCATGTTCACCTGCCAAGAGTAGACAACGTGCTTTGCTGAGTTTTGCCAGCCATTGTACAGCACCGGAGCTGTTCTCTGCTAATTGGCTCCAGATCGTAGCAGCTTCTTGAAATGCTTCCTTTTCCATGAGCATTCCTGCCAATTCCAAAAGGGCTGCTCCCTGTATTGTTTTCGGTGCTATAGGGGCATATTCTGTTAATTTTTGTAAACGCTCGACTTGTGGAAGATTAAGGATTTGTGAAAATTCTTCGGCATCTTTTTGCTGTGACCAATCAGACCAAACTTGTATTCCACCCCAAGTGGCAGCAACCAGAATGAGAGCAACAACCACAATAAGGATTGTTTTTGCGTTTTTTATGAGAAAATCTAAGGCTTTTTCTGGAGCTTGACTACTGGGTTCATGGGGATTTTCTGTATTCAGACCTTGACTTTGGCCTGTATTTTTTTTGCTTTCGTGTGTAGACATGGTATGTTTTGTTGCCTCCCAAAAATACAAAGTGAATTGAAAAAAATTTATTAAGCAAAATTGTCAAAAAGGTCAAAGGCTGATGACTGCTTTTAATTTTATGAAAAAGTAGTTCAATTGACCAGAAAATTATTTTGTACAAAGGGTAAACATATTTACATTTTAGGGTAAATATTCCTTTGAGAGTAGATACTCCTTGCTTATTCTATTGCTTCCTTTTTTTTGTCATTTCGTGCGAAGCTGCGATAGTTCAGTTTTTTTGGCCATAATTTTGTGCGTAAGTCGCGAAGTTCAGTCTTGCACTGCGTGAAAGTCCTCTCCTTTCCTTCATTCCGCGCGAAGGCGTGAAAGTCCAGTGCTTTACACTGTGTAGTAGTACTCCCTTTTCCGTCATTCCGCGCGAAGTCGTGAAAATCCAGTGCGTTACACTGTGTAGTAGTACTCCCCCTTCCGTCATTCCGCGCGTAAGTCGCGGAATCCAGCAGAGCCGGACGGTGAGCCCTTAACACTGTAGGGGAAGAAGCAAAAGAAGAAGATAAGAAAAAAGAACTGGATCCTGCGACTTACGCGCAGGATGACAAGAGGGGGAGATTGAATAATAGGCAGGACAAAACTCGTTGGCTTAGCTTGTCTAAGCTGGCTGAGCTTGCCGAAGCCAGTGAGAGCGAAGAAAAGAACTGGACTGTCGCGACTTACACGTTTCAATTACGGGGAGGTGTGGTAAATAATGGATAGGAATGTCTAAATGATAAAAAAGAGCTACTATGCCTTTGCCCTGTTTGGTACAGCCCAAAGATTTTTGTGTTGACTTTTTTTAGGTGACAGGCTTCGATCAAGCAGATTAAGAGGATATTGTGTATAGAGTTGCGCCGAGCTGTTTATGCTAAATTGTTGATGCTAAATTGTTTATACTGAGTTGTTATACTGAATTGTTCATGCTGAGTTGTGTATAATTGTCAGCGACTTGAGAAGCAATATTTGTTGATTTAATTCGGTTTGAAATTGTGTGGAGCGTGTATGAATATAGGCTTATTGGGTGGCAGCTTTAATCCTGTGCATACAGGACATATTCGTCTGGCTTTGGAAGTTTTGGATCGACTGCATTTGGATAAGGTGATTTTTGTCCCGGCTGCACAGCCTCCGCATAAATCTGAAAACACAATATTGCCGTTTGCCGATCGCGTCTGCCTTCTTGAATTGGCCGTGCAGGGCTTAGCCAGATTGAGCGTAAGCACTGTTGAAGGAGAACGCTTAGGTCCTTCCTATACATTTGATACCCTAAAATATTATCAGTCAATTTTTCCTGATGCCTCTTTATTTTTCATTATGGGCGCAGGAACTTTTATGGAACTGCATGAGTGGCAAAACGGACTAGAACTCATGCTTTGCTCAAATCTTGTATGCGTCAGTCGCTGGACTTCGGCTATTGAAAAAATTCATGGCTATGTTGAAAAATATTGGGCAAGCGCAGTTATGGAGCAGGAAGGCAAAGAGCCTGTGTGGCTCTATGAAAACGGCAACAAATTATACTATTTAGACATCCCAAGACTTGATATAAAAGGCAAGGATATTCGCCAAAAATGGCGGAAACGAGAAAATATTTCTTTGCTTGTACCAGCAAGCGTTGAAAACATTTTAGAACAAGGCGGAGCAAGTTATGAACAAGCTTGGGGAATGCGCCAGCCATGATACATACCCTGTATTTTAAGTGCGTGTTTGTGCATGAGCTAAGACATAGCTTGCTTCAAAACCATGGGTAAACGAGCAAGGAGATCAAGCATATCCTCTTCCGTGGTCATTTTGCCCCAAGAGAAGCGCACGCTGCCTTGTGCATGTTCAGGTAAAATACCCATCGCGTGTAGTACTGGAGAAATACTAGCTTTACCTTGGCAGGCACAGGAAGCTCCGCTTGAAACAGCAATACCATGCAAAGCCATGACTTCAACTAAACGTTGAGCCGTGGTATTCCAAAAATTTAAAAACAAAGTATTGGGTAAGCGTCTTGTATTTGCAGCATGAAGAGTTAGCGGAATGCCAAGCCGTTCAAGTCCTTCTAGTAAAAGGTCACCCAAAAGGCGTTGCCTTGCCATTTCTGATTCAAGGTCGCGTGAAAGAATTGTGCACGCCTCTCCCAAACCAACGATATAAGGCACATTCTCTGTACCGGGTCTCAAACCTTTTTCTTGAGTACCGCCAAAGGTGAGTGCTGGGAGCTGTACTCCCTTGCGTAGATATAATACACCTATGCCTTTTGGCGCGTATATTTTATGCCCACTTAAAGTGAGCATATCTACACCAAGATTTTTTACATTAACCGGAACTTTTCCCACAGCTTGCGAAGCATCTGTATGCAGCAAGATACCTTGAGCAGCGCAATGTTTTACCAGTTCCCATACTGGCTGAATAGTGCCTGTTTCATTATTTGCAAGCATAACTGAAACAAGTTTTGTGTTTGGTGTAATACGTTCTAAAGCAGTTTTGGTTTTCAGGTATCCTTCTTTATTGACAGGCAATACAGTGAGCGTACACGAGCGTTGCGTACAGATTTTTGCAGGCTCACTCACCGAAGGGTGTTCAATGGCTGAGATTGCAAGTTGTCCACCATCAATCATGCTGCCTAAGATGACCATATTATTGGCTTCTGTGGCGCAAGACGTAAAATAAATCTCTTCAGGAGACGCTCCAATGAGTGTTGCAATATATTTTCTGGCGTCTTGTATCGCGGATTTTGCTTTAAGCCCCCAAGTATGTTTGGAGGAAGGATTTCCAAAATTATTTTCAAAAAATGGGCGCATGGAGCGGAAGACTTCAGGGAAAACAGGGGTAGTTCCATTATAGTCAAAATAGAGATCGTTCATTTTTCCCCTCCAAAAGAATTCGTAAAATTGCTTCCAAAACCGTGCCTGGCTGAATATTTGCCAAGCAGATTTGCTCTTTACGGCATTGATGTTTTCCGTGCAAAGAACAAGGGCGACAAGCCATTTCTTGCTCTATAACTATATCTTTTTCACCTTGAGGGTAAAAGCCCCACGCTTTGGCTGTAGGTCCGAATAAAGCTACAATCGGTGTGCCCACTCCGGCAGCTAAGTGCATTGGGCCAGAGTCATTAGTGACTAAAACATCTCCGGCTTTGAGTATGGCACATGTTTCTCGCAAAGAGCTTTTATTTGTTAAGTCACGAGGATCTTCTGGAAATAAAGGATGTTCATTCTGCCCGATAACAATCCAAGCAATTTGTGCCATTGTCAGTTGATTTGCCAGCTTCCCCCAAAATTTTCGAGGCCATGCTTTGTTCGGATGCGTGGCATAAGGATGTAAAACAACAAAATTGTCATAATGTTTGCCATGTCTAAAGCAGGAGGCAGCAAGAGTAATCGCGCCTAAAGCTGCTTCAGAAGTAGAAAGATGTATTTTTGGAATAAGTTGAACCGCTGCAGGAGGCGAGGCTTCTAAAGCAAGGCTATAGCGCTGGGGAACCGTGCTTTGTTCCAGCTGTTTTTGTAATTTTTTAGAGTGGAATAGACGAAATAATCTGCGTTGCAGACCCAATTTAGAATAACGATATACCGGTCCTTTCCAACGTAAAGAAAGAATTCTGGAGCGTAAGCTCGAGTGTAAATCAATCAGCGAAAGATTTTGAAAATCATGCGCTAATTGTCCTGCTTTTGTAAACCATGCTTTGCCATGTAGCTCTGGTCCAGCTATGCAAATTATTTTTACTATGGCTGGATGCTTTTCCAATACGGCATCAAGTCCGAAGCGAGTGATATATATAAAATTCAGCTTGTGTTTTTTATGCCAATAATCAAGAACTCCTGTGGTCAGAACAATATCCCCAAGGGCGGATACACGGAAGATAACGGCAGTTTTTTGCGTGTGCATATTTTGTGTATCCCTTGTCAGGGGCACTGCGTCAAGTGGCAGGGAGCGATTTATGTGAATTGGCAAGTGCAAAGTGAACGGTTGCCTCCTGTTGTCTCTTTTGCTATCATTGAATGAGCAATGGTTTCAAACAGATAAAACATCGTCAATAAGGAACAGATGCTCGAACTTATTCTTGCCGTCTCACTAGCGGTTGTTGTTTCTGCGTTTTGTTCGGTCTCCGAAGCCGTGCTCTATTCTTTTCCATGGAGTATAGTGGAACGGCTAAAAAAAAATGCTCGACCTTCCGGGCTACTTCTTGAAAAACTTCGCAAGAATGTTGAAGAACCTATTACTGCTATTTTAACGCTTAACACAGTAGCACATACAGCCGGAGCAGCACTTGCAGGTGCAGCGTGGGCAGGTATGTTTGGGGAAACACAGCTTGCTTGGTTTGCGAGCATTTTTACGCTTATAATTCTTATTTTTTCCGAGATTATCCCAAAAACTATGGGGGTTGTGTATGCGCGAGAGCTTGCTCCTGTACTTGCGAGATGTTTGACCATCTTGGTTTTTTTGTTTCGACCGGCAGTGTTGGTCGTGAGCCGTTTAAGCAGTATTATGATGGGCGGGCGTAAGGATGCTCCTGAAAGAGATGAAGAAGATATCCGAGCTTTAGTAACCATGACGCGCAGGGCTGGTATAATTAAGCCATATGAAGAAAAATCTATTAGTAATATTTTAAGTTTGGATGTGCGGACGGTTAATGATGTTTTAACTCCGCGTACAGTTGTGTTTTCTTTGCCAGCAAATTTGACGGTTTCTCAAGCTCGCGAAAAATATCCTGATTTACCCCATGCGAGATTTCCCGTGTATGAAAACGATGATCCTGAAGAAATAGTAGGCGTGGTATATCGCCGTCAAATGTTGGAAGCCTTAGCTGATGACAAGCACGATCTTTCGTTGCTGGAAATTATGCGCCCTGTACGTTTTGTTTTAGAACATATCACTTTAGATAAATTATTGCGACAATTTTTGGCTTGCCGTGTTCATTTGTTTGTTGTCTTGGATGAATACGGAGGTATAGCCGGAGTTGTTTCATTGGAAGATGTACTGGAAGAAATTCTTGGTTCGGAGATAGTGGATGAAACTGATAAGGTTGTTGACATGCGAGAATTGGCACGGATTAGGCGAAGCCAGTTGACCAAAAAAACAGCCTTTACTGAACAATAAAATGCAAACAGCTTGCCTAAAAAATCAGGGAAAAAGAATGGTTAAAAAAAGTTCTAAAGGGGTTTATATCACAGCGTTTATACTTCTTTTGTCTGGCTTGGCATATCTTGTTATAACCGGACTTTCGCAAGGAGCATTGCCAACATTGAAAGTTGCGCAAGCTTTGAAGCTAGACGTAAAACAGCTTGTGAATATACGCTTGTATGGTACCGTGTGTATGACAAATATTGAACCATACGAAGACGGTAGAGGAGTTGTTTTTTTGGTGCAAGATGAGGGTGTACAGAATCAGCGTATGCGCGTGGATTTTCACGGTGCTATCCCGGATACCTTTAAGGGAGGAGCTGAAGTTATCTTAAAAGGGAGCTATGACCCTTCTATTCAAGTTTTTCGCGCGCATCAAATGAGTACAAAATGTCCTTCAAAATATGAAGAAAAACGGATTGTTAGTTAAGAAAGAATGTATACGCTTTAAGCTCATTGTTTGAAAGATTTTTCGGGCTTGTTTTTCATATATACTCGGTATATACAACAAGTCCTTTTTTGATAAAAAATACTAACTCGTTGCTCATTCATCATTTTTTGTAGAGTAGTGGGAGGTTTTGTATGCAGCTGGCAGCCTATATTGGACTGCTTTTTTCTCTTTTGCTTACTTTGGCTTTTGCCGTCATAGCCTGTCGCGCAACAAGGCGAGGGGATGACTGGCCTTTACCATTTGTAGAAAAAGGGCAAATTGCCTCCACTATTTTAGTGTGCATCTCATCGATCCTCATGCTTATCGCACTGGTCGGTCGTGACTATTCATTTGTATATGTTTATGAAAATGTGGATAATACTCTCCCATTTTTGTATCGGATCACTGCGTTTTGGGCAGGGCGTACCGGTTCTCTTCTTTTTTGGCATCTTGTCATGTCCATAAGCGGTGTTTTGTTTATTTTTAGTTCAGGATACCGTGAATTTAAGCCACGAACCAGCATGGCATTTTGGGCTTTTTTTCTCACCATTGAATCGTTTTTCTTACTGCTACTTACAAGCTGGAGTAATCCGTTCATGGCTGCCGTGCCTGTACCTATGAATGGTTTAGGGCTTAATCCACTTTTACAAAATTTGGGTATGGCCTTTCATCCACCACTGCTTTTTATTGGATATGCAGTATTGGCAATTCCGGCCTCAGTGGCACTGGCTGCCATGCTCATGGATGAGCCTCGTCCTTGGATTAAAATTTGCCGTAATTGGAATCTTGTGGCTTGGTCAAGCCTGACTGCAGGGATCATCCTTGGCGCGTGGTGGTCTTATATGGAACTTGGTTGGGGCGGTTATTGGGCATGGGATCCAGTGGAAAATGCTTCGCTTATCCCATGGTTTGCCTTGACTGCTTTACTGCATACAGCGGTGATTGAACGTAGGCGAGGTGCTTTACAGCGAACGAATGTTTTTCTTATGGCCTTGGTCTTTCTTGCGTGCATTTTTGCAACCTACCTTGTGCGCTCTGGGATTGATGTGCAATCCTTGCATACCTTTGGGGCAGGAGGAGTTGCTACGCCTTTGACTATTTTTTTACTTGTAGGGCTGAGTTTTGCCCTTGCAGTACCGCTTGTTTCTGAGCGTCCAGTATATCGGACACTTTCTGGTTTTGCCACCAGACAAGGTATGCTGGTTATGGTGAGCTGGCTTATGGCTGCCCTGGGGATTGTGATTATTTTTGGTACCTTATGGCCGGTGATATCCAAACTTTGGACAACTGTTCCTGTTGCGCTTGATCAAATTTTTTATAATCGTGTCTGCTTGCCGCTTTTTGCTTTGATTATGTTTTTGTATTGTTTTTGTCCTTGGCTCGGCTGGAAGTTCGGTACGCGAAATTTTATCGGGCTTGCTCTGACAATTTGTGCTTTCCTTGCTTTTCTTTTTCTGCTCTTTAAGTTGTATGGCATAAGCAATTGGCTTGCTCTTTTTTCTGCTGCTGCAGCACTGACCGGACTTGTCTCTACAATTTTACTTTTTCTCTTTGTCGCGCCGATGCGAAGAATGCGCTATATCTGGGGAGTATATGCTATACACTTTGGTTTGGCTTTGTTTGTGCTCGGTGTTTCCTTTTCCGGTCCATATAAGCAAGAAACACAAGTGCGACTGCATAAAGGTGAATCTGTACAGCTTGCTGAATATACCATCTACAATAGGGGGATGGTACAACGGCAAATTGGAGCGGTAAGAGCTTTTGTCGTCAATCTTGAAGTGACAAGTACTGATGGTTTCCAAGGAATTATGACTCCGGATCGTCGATGGTATCCTAACTCTCAAGATTCTTTTGCTGAGGTGTCGGTATTACCTTCGCTAGGCGATGAATTATATTCTACTTTGCTGGGCTACGATGCTGTCCGTGAAACGGTAACAGTAAAAATTTCTGTTAATCCCTTAGTAAATTGGTTATGGATAGGAGGCAGTATAATGTGCCTTGCTCCTTTCTTTGCCTTGCGCCGGAGGCACACGTTCTAATGCAGGTTTTGACGGTTCAGAGTGTTTCCAAGTTGTATGGTACATCACTGATCTTCAAAAACATTTGTTGTGAAGTACATGCCCGGGAAATTTTGCTGATTACCGGTTCTAATGGTGCTGGAAAATCTACTTTACTTGGAATAATGGCAGGCTTGCTTCGTCCTACGACCGGTGAAGTCAATGTCTTTGTGTTGCCTGAGCAGGTAGCCTATTTAGGGCATTCGACGTTTCTTTATTCAGGTTTAACCGCTCGTGAAAATTTAGTGTTTTGGGCTGGCATGTATGGCCTAAAAATAAAGCGTGAGCATATTGACGCTGCGATCGCGCAAGTGCGTTTGAGTCAGTACAGTGAAGAAAAGGCAGGACGATTTTCTCGCGGTATGGCACAACGCTTAAACTTAGCTCGAATCTTTCTTATTGCACCGCAGCTTGTTTTTTTAGATGAGCCGGGAACTGGTTTGGATAAAGAATCGCAAGCAGCATTACATGAAGATATTTTAGCACTTCAAAAAAATGGTGCTACCGTCGTTTGGGTAAGTCATCAAGTGGAGCAAGATAGCCCACTGGCAGATAAGATTTTATTCTTGGAACATGGCCGTGCCACATGCCAAGTTCAGGACGGCACAGCAAGGAAAATTGTATGTTGAAGCGTACTGCCCTTGTGACAAACAAAGATTTGCGACTTGCATTTTTAGGTGGGCAGGGATTTATTCAAGCCCTTCTTTTGGGGCTTTTGCTTATTTTTCTTTTTTCTTTAGCATATATGGAAGGAGAAGCAGTGCCAGCTCGGGCTGCAGCAGCAATTTTTTGGTTGGCTTCAGCTTTTGCCTTGGTGCTTATTTTTAATGAATTGTTTAGTATTGAAGAAGTCAATCTGGCTCGTTTGGGTATTATAACCTCTCCGGCTCCTCTTCTTTCGGTTTGGCTGGGTAAAGCTGTGGCAGGCTTTGTGTTGCTTCTTATTTCCCAATGTGCTTTTTTCCCTGCAACATTGGTTTTTTTGGGGCAAGAAGCATCAGGCTCTTTGTGGCTTTTATTGCTTAGCCTTGGGAGTGCTGATTTAGGTTTGATTATTGTCGGAGCTTTACTTGGTGCAATTTCTCAGGGACAAGGTGCTAAGGAATCTTTGCTTTCGCTTATAATTTTTCCGCTTCTTGTGCCTGTTTTACTCGGAGCTATTACTCTTTTTGGGCTTTTTTTTTCAGGGCAAGAAACAGGCGAAGTTTTTTCTTGGATTGGGCTTGTTATTGCTTTTGATGCTTTGTTTTGCGGTGCTGGATTGCTCCTTTTTCCTTTTGTCTATGATGGTGAAGAATAATGCGAAAAATTTTTATGTATAGCCTGATTTTTTTTGTGATTGCAGTGGCTTTATGTGTGCAGCAGTGCTTTATCTGGTTTTATGCTCCTCAGGCACAGTCTGGTCTGGTGCAGAAGATTTTTTATTTGCATTTACCCTTGGCTTGGTGGGGTTTAATCAGTTTTTTTATTGTTTTTATTGCAAGTTGTGCTTATTTGTACAAACGAAATCCTGCCTCAGACGCTTTGGCTGCTGCAGCTGCTGAATTGGGAGTACTTTTTTGTGGTTTAGCACTTATAAGTGGTTCAATTTGGGCGCGCGCTGAATGGGGACATTGGTGGATTTGGGATCCCAAACTTTCGACCACGTTGATTATGTGGTATATTTATGCAGGATATTTGGTGTTACGCGCTTCTCTTACATCAGGTGGGCGTAAAGAAGTCGTTTGTGCTGTTTTGGGTGTGATTGCTTTTTTAGATGTGCCTTTGGTCTTTTTTGCTACTACTCTTTGGGGAGGCGTGCATCCTGTAGATACTGCGCGTAAATCAAGTGGTATGACGCTTACGATGTGGCATACGATTGTTGTTGGCTTGTGTGCTATGGGGTTACTTTGGGGATTTTTTTTATACCTGCGTTGGAAGCAGCGCAGGCAAGCACAAATACTTGATTCTTCTGTAATGGAAGGAGGCTTGCGATAATGACTGCGACCGGCTATATTATTTTGGCATATTGTATTGTTTTTACTGGACTTGGTGGGTATTTGGCTTGGCTGTTTGTGAATCGCTCGCGTCTTGTTCGCAGAGCAAAGCAAAGGGAGCTTCTCAAGCATGATTGAAGAGCGAAAAAATAAAGCTGTTATACGACGGAAAATTATTTTAATAGCGATTACTTTAAGTTTGGTGAGTATTTTTTTGTCTGCCGTACTGTTTCGTTTATATAATCCAAACATGCAGCAATTTTTGAATCATCAAAATCATGGCGTACAGGAAAAAACCGGAGCTATGCCGTCCAGTGGCATGGACATGGACGCTGTACGGCAAATGCTTGAGGCTTTAGAAGCACGCATTGCGAAAAATCCTCAGGATGTTGAAGCATTATTACAGGTGGCAAATATTTATCTTATGCGAAGAGATTTAGATTCGGCTCTGGGCTATTTGCACAAAGCAAAACATGTAGCCGGAAATAATCTTATGTTTTTGATGCAACTGGCACAGAACTTTTTTGAGCTTGAACAATTTGAAGATGCCCGTGAATGCCTTGAGCGGATTTTGCAGCAAGAACCGGAAAATATGATCGCTCATTATAATCTCGGAATTGTTTTGAAGTACCATTTGGCTCAAAGCCAAAAAGCCAAGGAACAATTTCGTTTTATTGTACAAGCCGAACATGCTACGGAGCAGTTGCGTGCTGAAGCTCAAAAAGAGCTTGAATAAGATTTGCCTTGCATGTTCACCGCGCTGAAGTTTGCTGACAAACATTGATAAACATTGACAAACAGCAATACCTATTATTATTTATATAATTTTAGTACAGATGGAATGCGTGAAGAGTATATGTTGTGAGGACAATTTTGGCTTGTTTTGTCTTGCTTGATTTGTTCTATCTTGCTTGATTTTTTTGTCTAAGATGTTGAAAAAATTATCCATGCTATTGAGGAGGGATTTTTAATGAAAATGAAATGGACTGCTATTGCACTTACCTTGCTTGTAGTCGCTGCTGTAAGCATTGGCTGCGGAGGCAATGAACAGACTGAGGAAGAAATTATTTTAGGCGTCGCAGGAGCGCATTCTGGCGATTTGGCCTCCTATGGCTTGCCAAGTGTGAATGCAGCACAATTGGTCGCTGCTGCATATAATGCTAAAGGCGGTGTGCTGGGTAAAAAAATCATCGTTATTGCTCAAGATGATCAATGCAAGCCAGAGCTTGCAGTAAACGCAGCAACCAAGCTCATTGATGACAAAAGCACTGTTGTTTTAGGACATATTTGTTCTGGGGCTACAAAGGCTGCTTTGCAAATTTATAAAGAATCTCAGCTTGTTTGTATGTCTCCCTCTGCGACTAATCCACCACTGACTCAATCTGGTGATTACCCTAATTTTTTCCGTACTATTGCTTCTGATGATGCACAGGCCAAACTCGGCGTTGATTTTGCTCAGGGTTTAGGCCTACAAAAAATTGCAGTGATTCATGATAAAGGTGATTATGGTAAAGGTTTTGCCACTTTTGCCAAGCAATTTGCTGAAGCTGCAACTGGCCTTGAAGTTGTTTTGTTTGAAGGCGTGACTCCTGGGGCAGTAGACTATTCTGCGGTTGTCCAGAAAATTAAAAATTCTGGTGCTGAGGGTGTTATTTTTGGAGGTTATCATCCTGAAGCGTCCAAGATCGTAACCCAGATGCGTAAAAAAGGTCTAGAGCTTCCGTTTATTTCTGATGATGGAGTTAAGGACGATACCTTTATTAAGGTTGCTGGTGAGTATGCTGAAGGCGTTTATGCTTCTGGCCCGCAGGATTTTTCTGCAAATAAATATTATCAAATCGCACTTGATGAACATAAAGCCAAGTATGGAACAGAGCCCGGAGCTTTTTTCTTTGAAGCCTATTCTGCTGCGCAAGCCTTGCTTAATGCCATTGAACAATCCGGTTCCACTCAGTACGATGACATCGTGAACACGCTCCGGTCTGAGTATGTGGAAACTGCTGTTGGTAAAATTAAATTTGATGCCAAGGGAGATGCCGAAGGCATTGGCTTTACCATGTATCAAGTTCAAAATGGTAAATATAAAGAAGTAAAATAATGCTGGTATGCGTTTTTACGCGTGATGCACTATAAAAAAGGGGATGGGCTATACGCCTATCCCCTCGCTCTATTGGCAAGGTGCGGTGGAGTGGGGAAGAATACATGGAATATTTTTTTGAATTATTTTTTGGTGGGCTGACCAGAGGTGCTATTTATGCACTTATCGCGCTTGGCTATACTATGGTTTATGGCATTGTTGAATTGATTAACTTTGCACATGGGGAAATTTATATGATCGGTGCTTTTACCGGTCTTATTGCTGCCGGAATTTTTGGTATGCTTGGATTTCCTGTTTTGGCTGTTTTGTGCATTGCCACTCTTTGTGCGGTAATTTGGTCTTCGGCTTATGGCTATACAGTTGAAAAAATAGCATATAAACCTTTGCGAGGGGCGCAGCGTCTTTCCCCTCTCATTTCAGCAATAGGTATGTCTATTTTTTTACAAAACTATGTCCTTTTGGCTCAAACTCCGGATTATATGCCATTCCCTCAGCTAACACCTGAAATTGAATCCTTAAAGCCCTATGCTGGTATTATAACGACTCCTGAAATATTTATTATTGGAGCGACTGCGATTTTATGTTTAGGGCTGACTTTTTTCATTAAATACACTCGCTTGGGAAAAGCCATGCGTGCGACGGCTCAAAATCGTAAAATGGCGATGTTGGTAGGCATTAAGGTTGACCGTGTGATTTCTGCTACCTTTGTTATTGGCTCAGCCTTGGCAGCTGTCGGAGGCGTGCTGATTGCTTCGCATATGGGGCAAATTAATTATTTTATCGGTTTTATTGCAGGCATAAAAGCGTTTACCGCAGCCGTGCTTGGGGGCATTGGCTCTATTCCTGGTGCAATGCTTGGGGGGCTTGTTCTTGGGTGGACTGAAGCCTTTTGCACAGGGTATGTGTCTTCGGATTATGAAGACGTTTTTGCTTTTTTACTTTTAGTGCTGATTTTGATCTTTCGACCTTCAGGAATATTGGGAAAAGATGCAGCGCAAAAGGTGTAACCACTTTAATCTATGGCTTAAATTATGAAAAGTATATTTCGTTCACTCCTTGTTAGTTTATGGTTCATGTTTTTGACCTTTCCGCTTTTGGTCATTAAGGTGAATACAATAGAAAATACAATTCATTGGAGGTGGATGAACCTCTTGTATATTGGAGTGGGAGCTTTTGTCCTGTCTTTTGTTTGGAAATATTTTTTGGCGCAACGAGCAAAGCGTGCTGGCCGTCCTAGCGGTACATCGTCTTTTGAGTGTTTCACTCGTTTTACTCAGAACAAGCGTCTTGTTGTTTTGTGTGGCGCGGGTTTGCTGATTGCAATTCTTGCAGCTCCCCAATTCTTTTCATTTTATCAAACAAATATTTTAGTCAATTTTATGATTTGGATTGTGCTTGGTTTAGGGCTGAACATTGTCATAGGCTTGGCTGGTTTGCTTGATCTTGGCTTTGTGGCTTTTTATGCAGTTGGAGCGTATTCTTATGGTCTGTTGAACCATTATTTTGCTATTAGTTTTTGGTTAGTTTTACCTATTGGAATGGGGCTTGGGGCTTTATGTGGCATGATTCTCGGCTACCCGGTATTGCGCCTTCGTGGAGATTATCTTGCTATTGTTACCCTCGGCTTTGGTGAAATTATTCGTTTGGTTCTTGAGAATTGGGGCTCGGTTACCATGGGGCCTTCTGGAATTTCTCAAATTGACAGACCAGCATTTTTTACTGATCTCAGTATTATGCAAGCGACAGATTATATGTATTATATAATGCTTGCTTTGTTATTTTTTACTATTTTTGTGGTAACGAGGTTGAAAAATTCTCGCATTGGCAGGGCATGGCTCGCGCTCAAAGAGGATGAAGTAGCTTGTCAGGCCATGGGTATAGATAAGCACAAAACAAAACTTACTGCTTTTGCCCTAGGCGCAACTTGGGCAGGGCTTGTTGGGGTTGTTTTTGCAGCGAAAACCACCTTTATCAATCCAATGAGTTTTACTTTATGGGAATCGATCATCATCCTGTCTATTGTTGTAGTAGGGGGGATGGGCTCGATTTCAGGTGTTATTCTTGGTGCTTTAGTCTTAGTCCTTTTGCCGGAATGGCTACGCGATGTTCAGGAATATAGGATGTTGGCTTTTGGTGCACTGATGGTGCTTATTATGGTTTTCAAGCCTGAAGGTTTGATTCGAGCAAAACGTAAAGTGTATACATATATACCCACAAAGGAGGGGCTGACTGATGTCTAAGCCTGTCCTGAATGTACAGAATCTAACAATGGACTTTGGCGGAATCCGTGCTCTTAATGAAGTGAATCTTGATGTTTGTGCTGGTGAAATAGTGGCTTTAATTGGCCCGAACGGGGCAGGGAAAACTACTTTTTTTAATTGTATCACTGGTATCTATACTCCAACGCATGGAGATGTTCTCCTTGCTTCTGGCAATAGAGCAGCAAAGCGTATCAATGGGTATAAACCCAATAAAGTCACAGAATTGGGCATGGCTCGTACTTTTCAAAATATTCGGCTTTTTCCTTCCATGACAGTCTTGGAAAATGTTATGATTGGTCGCCATATTCGTAATCGCTCTTCTATCCTTGGTGCGGTATTGCATACTCGTCATACAAAAGAGCAAGAACGGCAAGTCGTTGAATACAGTTACCAGATGCTACAATTAGTAGGACTTGCAGACACAGCAAATGAATTGGCTGATAATTTGTCATACGGAGAGCAGCGTCGTTTAGAGATAGCACGGGCCATGGCAACTGAACCTTTTCTTTTGCTTTTAGATGAACCAGCGGCAGGTATGAATCCGCAAGAAACCTTGCAGCTCGAAGCCTTGATCAATCGTATCCGTCAAAAAAAGGGCATTGCGATTTTGCTTATTGAACATGATATGAAAATGGTCATGTCTGTTTCAGATCGTGTTTTTGTCATGGAATATGGGCAGCGTATTGCCACGGGAACACCGAGTGAAGTGAGCCAAAATCCTGATGTTATTAAAGCCTATCTTGGAGAAGATGAAGATGTCTGAGCCACAGGCCAAAAATATCATGCTTGAACTGCAAAATATTAATACTTTCTATGGTAATATCCAAGCCTTGCACGATATTTCTATTGAGATTGCTCAAGGTGAAATTATTACCCTTATTGGAGCCAATGGTGCTGGAAAATCAACCACTCTTATGTCCATTTGTGGCTTGACCCCACCTCAGGATGGTAAAATTATCTATCAAGGGCAAGATATCACTGGTATGCCCCCTGATGAAATAGTGACCATGGGCATTTGCCAAGTGCCAGAAGGCAGGCTCATTTTTCCAGGGCTTACTGTTGTGGAAAACTTGGACATGGGTGCGTTTTTGCGAAGCGATCCAGAAGGCATTCGCAAAGATATGGAGTATGTTTTTGATCTCTTTCCTATTTTAGCAGAGCGTAGGCGGCAAGCTGGAGGCACGCTTTCTGGCGGCGAGCAACAAATGCTGGCGATTGCTCGTGCGCTCATGGCTCGACCACGTTTGTTGTTTTTGGATGAACCTTCTATGGGGCTTGCGCCCATGATTACTCGCCAGATATTTGATATTGTCAAAAGGATCAATGAAGAAGAAGGTACGACTGTTTTTTTAGTGGAGCAAAATGCAAATTTGGCTCTTAAGGTGGCGCATCGTGGTTATGTTATGGAAACTGGACGTATTACCATGCACGCTGAATGTGGACAATTGCTTGCTGATGAAAGTGTTAAAAAAGCATATTTAGGATTGTAAGAGAAGAGTATTTAATAAAAGCAGGAGTGAAGCATGGAAAAGATTACCGGCAAGTCCCTTACCTTTGATGATGTATTATTACTCCCTGCGTATTCAAAAGTTCTCCCTGATCAGGTGAATGTTTCAACGCATTTAACTCCTGAGATTTTTTTGAGCATTCCACTTCTTTCGGCAGCAATGGATACGGTTACGGAATCATGGATGGCTATTTCTATGGCTCGGCAGGGGGGAGTTGGCGTTATTCATAAAAATCTTTCTGTGCGTGAGCAAGCTCAAGAAGTAGATAAAGTCAAAAAGTCTGAATCTGGTATGATTGGCGATCCGATTACAGTCCATCCTGATGATTCACTCGGAAAAGTCTTAGATATTATGTCCACATACCGTATTTCTGGTCTCCCTGTGGTCAAGGGTGATCATTTGGTTGGCATTATTACCAATAGAGATATTCGTTTTGTTTCAGATTTGGAGGTTCTAGTTTCTGAGCTTATGACTAGTCGTAATTTAGTGACGGTTCCGGTTGGGATCGAACCAGAAGATGCAAAACGAAAATTACATCAACATCGTATTGAAAAGCTCTTGGTTGTTGATGATCAGAATAAGCTCAAAGGTCTTATAACCATTAAAGATATAGAAAAAGTAAAGAAATATCCTCATGCCTGTAAGGATGACCGTGGGCGTTTGAGGGTAGGTGCTGCTGTAGGTATTGGCGCAGACTGCGAAGCTCGTAGCCAAGCCCTACTTGATGCAGGCGCAGATTTCCTTGTTGTGGACTCAGCTCATGGGCATTCACAAAATATTCTTGATGCCGTGCAAATGATTAAAAAGCAATTTTCCCAAGCACAAGTTATTGCTGGCAATGTGGCAAGCTATGCAGGGGCTAAAGCTTTGTTTGAAGCCGGGGCGGATACGGTTAAAGTGGGTATTGGTCCAGGTTCCATATGCACTACTCGTATTGTTGCTGGCGTTGGTGTACCACAAATAACAGCCATAATGGAGTGTGCTAAGGCTGCTGCTGAAATGGATAAATGTATTGTTGCTGATGGTGGTATTAAGTTTTCAGGGGATGTTGTTAAGGCTCTTGCCGCAGGTGCAGATTCCGTTATGATGGGTTCTCTTTTAGCCGGTACTGAAGAAAGTCCTGGAGAAACAATTTTGTATCAAGGCCGGACATATAAAACGTATCGGGGCATGGGTTCTATTGATGCCATGAAAAAAGGAAGCAGTGATCGTTATTTTCAAGAAAAGTCCAAAAAATTAGTGCCGGAAGGCATTGTAGGTAAAGTGCCGTACCGTGGGCCGGTAGAGGAATCCATACATCAGCTTATTGGTGGCTTACGTTCTGGTATGGGTTATACGGGTTGTTCTACGATTGCTGAGTTACAGGAAAAATCACAGTTCACCCAAATTTCAGTCGCAGGGCTCAGGGAATCTCATGTCCATGATGTGACGATTACCAAAGAGTCGCCAAACTATCGTATTGACAATAATTAGCCTAAAATAATTTTTTGAATAAACACTGTTTTTTTTGCTGCGAGGCAAGAGTGAAGCGTGTGGAGGAACACTATGGATACGGTTATTATTTTAGATTTTGGCTCCCAGTTTACGCAGCTTATTGCTCGGCGTGTTCGCGAGGCAGGGGTATATTCAGAAATCCATCCTTGTACTGTAGAGCCTCAAAAAATACAGGACTTAGAGCCAAAAGCATTGATTCTTTCAGGGGGTCCATCTTCTGTACTGGAAAGTGATTCCCCAAAACTTGCTCCAGAATTTCTTGAAATGAATGTGCCTATACTTGGAATTTGTTATGGTATGCAGCTCCTCAGCCATGATTTAGGGGGCAGGGTAGTTGCTAGTTCAGAGCGTGAGTATGGCCGTGCACAGTTTTGTGCTGTGGGCGAATGTCCTTTGTTTGATGGCGTGCAAGAGCGAGATAATCTTACGGTTTGGATGTCGCATGGTGATCGTGTGCAAGCTCTTCCACAAGGTTTTGAACTGATGGGTAAAACCACTTCCATTCCTTTTGCAGCCATGGGCAATGCGCAAAAGAAAATTTATGCCTTACAATTCCATCCTGAAGTGGCACATACCACAGATGGAACTCGTATTTTACAGAATTTTTTATTTAAGGTTGTTGGGCTTACTCCTTCCTGGTCAATGGCTGGTTTTGTGGACTCGGTGATTAAGGATTTGCAAGCGCAAGTCGGGGATTCTAAAGTCGTTTTAGGGCTTTCTGGGGGCATAGATTCTACAGTCGCTGCTGTATTACTCCATAGAGCAATAGGCCGTAATCTTCACTGTATTTTTGTGGATAATGGCTTGCTGCGTATGGGAGAAAGGGAAGAAGTAATAGATTTTTTAGAAGAACATTTTGAACTGAACGTAAAAACAGTGGACGCTTCCCGTGAATTTTTAGATAAGCTGAAAGAGGTCACTGATCCTGAAGAAAAACGTAAAATTATCGGGCATACTTTTATTGATATTTTTGATCGTGAGGCAAAAGCTATCAAAGATGTTCGGTTTTTGGGGCAGGGTACGCTCTACCCTGACGTTATCGAATCTGAGTCGTTCAAAGGTCCTTCAGCCGTGATTAAAAGCCACCATAATGTTGGTGGATTGCCAGAAACCATGAACCTAAAATTAGTAGAACCCTTGCGTGAATTGTTTAAGGATGAGGTGCGCCGTGCAGCAAAAGAACTTGGAATGCCAGAGCATATCATCTGGCGGCATCCTTTCCCTGGGCCAGGACTTGCTATTCGCATTATTGGTGAGATAAGGGAAGAACGCTTAAATATTTTGCGTTTGGCAGATAAAATTGTGCAAGAAGAATTACGAAGCTCTGGTTGGTATCAAAAAGTGTGGCAGGGATTTGCCGTGCTTCTTCCGCTAAAAACCGTGGGAGTTATGGGAGATGATCGTACCTATGAGCATGTTATTGCCTTGCGTATAGTGGATTCTGTAGATGCCATGACTGCGGATTGGTCACATTTGCCTGCTGATGTATTGTCTACAATTTCAGGGCGTATCATCAATGAAGTCAAAGGCGTGAATAGAGTAGTCTTAGACATTTCCTCCAAACCGCCAAGTACGATTGAGTGGGAATAGGGATTGGACTTAGTATTTGGTGGCACTATAGTATGCTTGAGCTAGAAAAAGAAGTGCTTTGAAGTGGTGTATACTTTGATAATAAATTGTTTTCTTCTTCAGCTGAGGAAAGTATGTCAAATATGAATAGAAAAGAATTGATCAAAGAATACTGCCAAGGAGTAAAGCGCGCAGCAAATGAACAAGTAAAAAAAGAAAAGCTTATTACCTTGCTTACGCAATTTTTTGCTGAGCATGATGAATTTGAAATCATAAAGCAATTTACAAGCGGTGCTGAGAAGTCTTTAACGGAAATCAAGCGAGAAGGGAAAAAATCAGAAAGAGGGAGAGCCGATACCCAGTACGGTTCAGTGATTATAGAGTTTGAACATGACTTAAAAAAGACAGGTTCTCATGCAGAAGATCAGCTAAAAGATTATCTCTGTGGCAACTGGAATAGTGGGCTTCAAATTAATTTCACTTTAATTGCATCTGATTGTCTTACATGGAAAGTATACGCTCCTGACTATGAAAGCCTCATTGGGCTGGGTAAATTACAAGCAGAAGAAATAAAACTTGAGTGTGTTCATAAATTTGAGGTGAACTCTAAGAACGCAGATGAGTTTTATTATTTTTTAGACCGTTTTCTTTTTTTTAGTCAGCCTCTGCCAGCTACTTTGCAAGAGGTTAGGAATGTTTTTGGCCATGGTTCTGATATTTTTCAAACAGCCATGCAAAAAATGCATGAGCAGTATATTACACTTCACAATAATTCAGATATGCAGACTGCCTACGAGCAGTGGCATAGGTTTTTAAGTATTGCTTATGGACGTTTTGATGCCTCAGAGCAAATTTTTCTTACTCAATCTTATTTGAGTATTCTGGCTAAAATGCTGGCATACGAAATTATTACCGGCGACGATTTTATTGATGACAATGAGATGAAAGAAATCTTAAATGGTGAGGCATTTAAGAAAAAAGGTATAGAGAATTTTACGGATGAAGATTTTTTTCGCTGGACAGCCCAAGATGCTAATTTCCACGCCTTAAAGCCTGTTTTTAGAGCAATTACAAAAGGCTTTAGCCGTTTTGATTTTTCAAAGGTTACAGAAGATATTCTAAAAGGCGTGTATCAAGAACTTGTGGATGAAGATACTCGCCATGCGCTTGGTGAACATTATACCCCTGATTGGTTGTGTGCATATATAGTAGAAAAATTGCAACCGAGATTGGGACAAAAAGTTCTTGATCCTTCTTGTGGTAGTGGGTCTTTTCTCAAAGCTACTGCAAATTATCTTGTTGAATCCTATCCAGAGATAACGGCTTCGCAGCTGAATGATAGCTTATACGGTATTGATGTTCATCCACTTTCTGTACAAATTGCAAAAGCAACCTTGCTTATTACCTTGGGCAAAAAAATTCAGGCAGAAGCCCAGCCACTTGTGCTTAATGTTTTTTTAGCAAACACCTTACTGCTGCCTAAAAAAGGTATACAAGGACATTTGGATGGTAATTACAAACTCAGTATTGATAATAAGGCAATACAGGTTGATGAATGCATTTTTTCAGATAGACGGCAGTTTTATGATATTATTTTTAATTGCGATGTCTTGGCGCAAGCAGATGTGCCTACAGGAATTACAAGAGAGAGAATGCAGATTTCGCCTACCTTTATGAGTAGGTTCAAAACACGCGATGAAAATTTTCTCAATGGTGCTTATGCTTTGTATAAAGCCTTTTCAAAAGCAAAGATTGAAGGACGTGATGGTATCTGGGCATATATAATCAATAATAGCTATAGCCCATTTTTCCTGCGAGAAGGTTTTGATTTTATCGTGGGTAATCCTCCGTGGCTAACATTTCGAGATATTGAAAATAGCACATATCAAGAAGAAATCGAACGAATCGCTGAGCAATATAGAATTGATCCACCAAAGCAAAACCTGAGAACCCAGCTTGAGCTGGCAGCTCTTTTTTTAGCGCATTGCATTAACTATTTTATGAAAAAGGATGGGCAACTCGCTTTTGTAATGCCTCGCAGTTTTTTTAGCGCAGGGCAGCATAGCAATACAAGAGAAGGGCAAGCTGAAAAAGTCAAAATAACAGAAGCATGGGACTTAAAAGATGTCAGTCCTTTGTTCAACGTTCCTGCCTGTGCTCTTTTTGCTCAGCATAGTAACAATGGAACTGTAGCCTCAGAAGAATTTTTAGGCAGAGTATATAAGGGTAAACTCCCAAATAATAATGCGGATAAGACAATAGCCCAAAAAAAACTCTCTTTTGAACAAGGGAAAATGTATTTATCTCGTATGAACGATTTGACGGCTTGGAGCTTTGGTAAAAAAATACGTTCAGGTGGAGTTAATCCATATCGAAGTTTATTTAAGCAAGGGGCAACTATCGTTCCACGCAGACTTTTTTTTGTGGACATTACCCAAGAGCATGACGGTAATTTGCAAAACAGGAGTTTGCGTGTTTGTTCGTCAAAGGCTGTCTTGCGTGAAGCTAAAAAGCCATGGAAAGACATTCACTTAACAGGCGGTATGCACTCTCGGTTTATGTTTGAAACAGCTCTGGCGAACAATATCGTTCCTTTTAGCTTAAATGGAACGCATATCGTTGCACTCCCGGGCATTATTAAAAAAAATAAAATAAAATTATTAGCGCCTGATGAGCTGATGGCAGAAACAGGTGAAATTGAAAGTGCTTCTTGGTTTTCAAAGGTGGAGCGTATTTGGGAGAAAAGAAAAACCGAACGGAATAAAACAACCAACATCATTGATTATCTGAATTGGATGAATAAACTTGGAGTTCAAGCTCTAAATATTCGGTATATTGTACTTTATACTGCATCAGGGGCAAACGCTGTTTCAGTAGTCATAGATAGAAAGAAAGCATTGTTTCAATTTCCTTTTATCAATGAGACGATCGCGTATATGTATTTCTCTAATAATCGAAAAGAAGCTTATTACCTTTGTGGATTTTTGAATTCAGCTATCCCCAATAAATTAATTAAGCTTTTTCAGGCAAGAGGTTTACAGGGAGAACGGCATATTCATACCAAAATTTTGGAACTTCCATTACCTCAATTTGATAAATCAAACCCTGAGCACATAGCTCTTGCCAAACTTTCAGAGCGAGCAGCCCAGAAGTCATCACAATATGTTGCCAGTAAAAACTATGATGAACATGGTGGTAATATGACATCTTATGAGCTTGGAAGATTTAGAAATGAAATACGAGAACATATTGCAAAAGAACTCAAAGCAATAGATAATACTGTCGAAAAGATAGTGAACAGAGCTTAAATAATCAGGTGTCGTTATAGACTCTAAGTATATACAATTCAATACAACCGGAAACAAAAGGAACCGCCATGTTCGGTATTGGCTCCACAGAACTTTTAATTATTGTTGTTGTTGCTTTGATTGTTATCGGGCCGCAAAAATTACCTCAAATGATGCGTTCATTGGGGAAAGGCATGGCTGAGTTCAAGCGTATGTCTTCAAGCGTGACCGAAACTCTTGATAAGGAAATTAAAGATGCAGAAAAAGGACTGAAGGAACAGGAACTTAAAGAACGCTTAGCCAAGGAAAAAGCAGCGCGAGAAAAAGCCGAGGCTGTATTGGCGGAAAAAGAAAATGCTACTGAAAAGCCTGAAGTTTCACCAGAGGAGACTCTATCGCAAAGCATGGAGGCGCAGTCTACTCCAGCAGCGATGCCAGAGAAAGAAAAGAGCAATCCTGAAACTCCTTGTGCAAAAGAAGGATAAAGCATGAGTGATGAATTTCCTTGGCTCAAAAAAGTTGCTGTCCCCGGTGCTGAAAATGATGAAGCAAAAGCAAATGATTTGGAAACTGCTTCCAATCATAAGCAGCAAAAAAGTCATGAAAACTCTTCAGGAGTAGCAAATGCTTCTGAAGCACTTGAGACTCAATCAGGACATGACTTTTCCGAAAACGATACTGAGAAGAAGAATGTAGCAGGGGAAGATGTAGCAGAGGACAATGCAACAGAGGAGCATGAAACAAACGAGCGTGAAGGGCGTATGGGTGTTTTAGAGCACTTGCAGGAATTTCGTAAGTGCTTAACTCGTATGGTTCTGGCTGTTGTTTTAGGATTCTTGCCCTGTTATGCGGTTGCTGCAAAACTTTTTACTATACTTATGCAGCCGATGAATGATGCTATGAGCAAAGTGTCTGCTCAGGCTTCGATTGCCTTGACTCCTGATTTTTTTAAGGTTTTGGAAAGTGCCATTGCAAATATTTTGCTGGAAAAAGGCGAGCAGTACGCTGAACAGACTGCTTTATTTGTGGCTAGTTTGCAGTCTGTGTTGCAAAATACAGGCTTAGGGCAGAGTCGGTTCATATATACCTATCCACCTGAGGCCTTTTTTGCAGAAGTGAAAGTCGCGTTTGTGGCAGGCTTTTTTTTGGTCAGTCCGTATTTGTTTTTTCAGCTTTGGAAATTTGTAGCACCGGGTCTTTATGCCCATGAGCGTCGCTGGATATGGCCTATTGCTTTTCTTTCAGCTCTTTTCTTTGTCACCGGAGCGTGTTTTGGCTATTTTGTGGTGTTTCCTGTGGGCTTTGAGTTTTTTGCTCAATTCAGCACAGAGAGCATTTCGTTTATGCCAAAATTATCCGAGTATCTTGGCTTTGCCTTAAAATTATTGATAGCTTTTGGGGTGGCTTTTGAATTGCCTGTTTTTTTGTTCTTTTTGGCACGGATGGGCATTGTGACCGGCCAAGGCTTGCTGCGTAAGGGGAAATATTTTGTTTTGGTGGCCTTTATTATCGGCGCGATACTTACTCCGCCAGATCCTGTAAGCCAATCGCTTATGGCCGGCCCTTTGATTTTGCTCTACGCTCTTGGCGTGGCAGTCGCATTTTTGTTTGGCAAAAAAAAGAAAACACTCAATAAAACGGAAAGTTAAGCCTTTGGATGTGCCGGCGATAGTATACATGCCAAACGTGAGAGGCTTTTCTTTTGCATGAAAATCGGATAGTTGAAATGTATGGCATACAGCTAAAAATGCGGAGAGTATTTTATGAGAAAAGCTGAAATCGTTCGTAAAACTCAAGAAACCGACATTACTCTTTCTCTTAATGTGGACGGCTCAGGGCAAGCTGAAATTCATACTGGTATTGGCTTTGCTGATCATATGCTGAGCCTTATGGCTTTTTGGGGAGGGCTGGATATTCGCTTATCTTGCAAAGGCGATTTGCATATTGATACACATCACAGCCTAGAAGATATTGGCTTGGTTCTGGGTGAAGCCTTGGCACAAGCCTTGGGAGACAAGCATGGTATTTGTCGTATGGCCGCGGTACAGGTGCCAATGGATGAAGCCTTGAGCGAGGTTGTGGTAGATATTTCAGGGCGCTCATATTTTGTGTATCATGGTGCTGAACTTTTACCGTCTGGGATTGCAGGGGATGAAAGCGATGTGTGGCGAGAATTTTTTAAGTCTTTTGCCTATAAAGCGGGTTTGAATTTACATATTTCCTATAAATACGGCTTAAATGGACATCATCTTTTGGAAGCTGCGTTTAAGGCTCTTGGAAAAGCAATAAAAGAAGCTGTGCAAATTGTGCGCGATGATGTTTCTAGCAGTAAGGGGAGTTTGGATTGATGCGATACCTATCTATTACTTATTGTACTGTGTTTTTGTGTTTCTTTTTTTTGAGTGCTTGTGCTGAGCATGTTGCTCCGGCCATGGAGAGACCTCAGGGTTCACTTGCCATTGCAGGGTTTACGCACCCTACACAGACGTGGCAGTTTCTTGCCGGTTATGTGGATCCTGCTGAAAATGAAATAACAGCAAAGGATATCCAGCTGCTTGATAAGGCTTTGGTGGATATTTTAACAGGGCATCGAGTTGTGGGCTATATGCAGCCGGTGCAAACGCGTCGTTGTCAAGAAATTGTGGCAGCGCATTGTGAAGGAGAGCGGAGCTCTGCTTTGGAATATTGGCTTCAGGTAGGTCGCTGTGCTCAAGTGGATTGGCTTTTGGTTCCTCAAGTGCTGGCATGGAAAGAACGCAAGGGCGAAGAGTGGGGTATTGCTGAACCGGCTTCAGTTGTTTTGGATTTTTATTATATTGATGTGCAAGCTGGCGAAATTGCTGTTCGTAAGCATTTTGAAGAAGTACAGCTGGCCTTGTCTGATGATTTGCGAAATGCAGGAAAATATTTTCAACGTGGCGGTACTTGGGTAACAGCTTTACGTTTGGCTCAGGAAGGAATGGAGTATAAACTTCGGGAGATGGGCTTGTGATTCTTTTTCCCGCTGTGGACATAAAAAATGGGCAATGTGTTCGTTTGAGTCAAGGTAAGGCGGATCAGGTCACTGTATTTTCAGCTGATCCAGTGGAAATGGCTCGTCAATGGGCTGAAATGGGTTGCCAGTATCTGCATTTAGTGGATCTTGATGGAGCATTCTCAGGACGCCCTAAAAATTTTGAACTTATTAAAAGTATCTGCTCTGCTGTAGACTGCCCGGTACAGCTTGGGGGAGGGATTCGGGATATCGCGACCGCAAAGGCGTATCTTGAAGCCGGTGTGAGCCGTTTAATTATTGGAACAATGGCCTTGGAAAATCCAAGCCTTTATGCTGAGCTTTGTGAAGCCTGCCCGGGGCAGATTGGCGTTTCTTTGGATACAGAGAATGGAAAGCTTAAAACCAGAGGCTGGGTGGCAGACGCTGAACAGGATTTAGTTGAAGTTTTGCCTCGTTTAGAAGAGGTAGGTACTGCGTTTATCGTGCATACGGACATCAGCCGAGATGGAATGCAGACCGGTGCTAATATAGATGCTTTGCGCGAGCTTTGTGAAAAAACTTCTATACCAATCTTGGCTGCTGGTGGAGTTAATAACTTAGAAGATATAAAGAAACTTTATCCTTTGAGCAAAGAAGGCCTGCAAGGAGTTATTTCAGGTAGGGCAATTTATGCAGGAACGCTTAACGTCCCTGAAGCTTTGGCGTGGATTCAGGCACGGATGGATATTACGCCTAAAGCCATTTCTGATAATGGGGAGTTAAACTTTAATGTAATAGAAAAGTCAAATCAAAAGTTATTAAAAAAAAGGGGCTGTACCCATAACTAAAAATAGTTATCTGGTACAGCCCCTTTTATAAAATCTCAGAGAGGCATTCTTTTGCTACATGTTCCGATTCTTCATTCAGAGAGGCAATATTTTGCTACATGTTCCAGTTTTTATTCAGAAGGATAATAATTTGCGAAGCGTTTCAGTTTTTCATTCAGAAGGGCATTCTTTTGCTATGTGTTCTGGTTCTTCATTTTCTACTTGCATGGCTGTTAAAAGGTAGGCGAGAATATTTTCATCAGGGAGTGCACCAAGAAAACCACCAATAGTTGCGCCAATAGAACCGCCAAAAATCGTATGGAGTTCAGAGCTAGTAAGGATTTGGATCAAGATACCTATCACTCCGCCAAAAAGAGTGCCAATGAGAATGCCTTCGTGATATTCCCCTGAAAAATTTCTATTGCCTCGTAATTGTTTGACAATATTTCGGATAAAAAATCCTAAAAAACTGCCGAGAAATCCGGCAAGGGTAATGGATAAAAGGCCACTTAAAAAATTCAAAAGTATACCTTGATGTTGCCAGTTTGATTCGCAAACACCGGCAATACCACCTAAAAGCATACTGCTAATAAAATATTTTTGTCTGATACGAGATAAGTGATCCATGCCACACTCCTTGCCTCACCAAAGGAAATTTTTTCTTATTCCTTAACATGCTAAAAGTATACCGTTTTAATAAATATGATATGCAAGCTGTTCAGTAAAGGCATTATTATTTACTCAGTCATTTTGCTCTGTCATGGATATTTTCAAGTTATTTCTCTTTATTCAAGAAAGAACTGGATCCTGCGACTCACGCGCAGGATGACGGAGGGGAGGCAGGATGGCACGAAGGCGTAAGATGACAAGAAGGGAGGACGACAAGGAGGGAGGCTGGATGGCAAGCAGGGGAACGCTGGCTGAGCCTGCCGAAGCCAAAGAGAGCAAAGAAAAAGAACTGGATCCTGCGACTCACGCGCAGGATGACGGGGAGGGGGACAGGACGGCACGAAGGCGTAAGATGACAAGAAGGGAGGACGACAAGAAGGGAGGCTGGATGGCAAGCAGGG
Source organism: Desulfovibrionaceae bacterium (assembly GCA_963678135.1). Taxonomy (GTDB): domain Bacteria; phylum Desulfobacterota; class Desulfovibrionia; order Desulfovibrionales; family Desulfovibrionaceae; genus JAHJKV01. The sequence continues at coordinate 1,458,121 of OY782667.1, forward strand.
GAACGCTGGCTGAGCCTGCCGAAGCCAAAGAGAGCAAAGAAAAAGAACTGGATCCTGCGACTCACGCGCAGGATGACGGGGAGGGGGACAGGACGGCACGAAGGCGTAAGATGACAAGAAGGGAGGACGACAAGAAGGGAGGCTGGATGGCAAGCAGGGGAACGCTGGCTGAGCCTGCCGAAGCCAAAGAGAGCAAAGAAAAAGAACTGGATCCTGCGACTCACGCGCAGGATGACAAGAAGGGGAGACAGTGCAGTGCTTTACACCGCGTGGTCGCGCCTCCTCCTCTGTCACTGAAGCGCGAAGGTCGCGAAAGTCCAATTTTACATAGCAGGATAATGCTTTACACCGCGTGGCAGTGCTTCCTCCTCTGTCATTCTGCGCGTAAGTCGCAGAATCCAGCAGAACCGAGCTATGAGGACTTGATGCTGTAGGAGAAGAAGCAAGGAAAAAGAAAAAAGATAAGAAAAAGAAGAAGATAAGAACGAAGACTGGACCCTGCGAATTACGCGCAGGATGACAAGAGGGGGGCAGGACAACACGAGGGTGTAGGGTGGCAAGAAGGGAGGGGAGGGAGAATGAGCAAGGAGGATTGCCCCTAAATTTTATATGCGTCATTGCCCTACCCAAAAAAAATCTTTGTTTACAAGCAGAGATAAATGAGCTAAAAGCCTTTGTTGTTCAGAGCAATTGGGGAATTTTTATAATTTCCCTACTCACTCAGTGCAGAGTCACTGCGCTTTTATTTTAAGCAATGTAAAAACAAGGGTTTCAAAAAAATGAAAAACAAAACAAGAATTTTTGCGGTTCTCGGAGTGTGGGTACTTACTTACATGTGTGTTTTTTTGGGCACGGCTTCGGCTGCTGGTTTTGCTTTGTACGAATGGGATAACCGTGCAAATGCCATGGGTGGTGCGGTTATTGCCTCACAAAATCCAAATCCTTCAGCAGTAGCCTATAATCCGGCAGGTCTTACCAAACTCGATGGTATACAGGCTCAGGCTGGATTTACTGTGTTTGCCCCGTCTTCCAGAGTCAATGCTGGCGGTGAGTCTGTTACCACCAAGGATGATATATATCTGGCACCACATGCTTTTGCTACTTACCAGATCAATGATGATTTTTATTTTGGGGTTGGTGAGTTTTCACGTTTTGGTCTTGGTGTTCGTTATGATGATGACTGGTTTGGCGCAAGCAATATATATAAGGCTGTTGTGGAATCATTTTCCGTGCAACCAACGCTTGCTTGGCAAATGAATGACTCGGTCTCTGTTGCTTTTGGGGTGGAATATATCATGGGGAATATGGATTTGCGTCAAGAACATCCCCTAACCGGTTTAGATATGCAACAATTTCCTGAAGGTGACGCTTGGACTTGGGTCGCTGCTACGCAAATAGATATAACAGATACAGTTTCTTTGGGTTTTGTATATCGTGATGGTTTTCGCTTTAAGGCAGAGGGTGATTTTAAATACAATGGAGTTGATGCAGGGAAAACAAAAGTGGCCGCAGATTTTCCCTCTTCTTTAAGTTCTGGTTTGTCCTATACTCCGACTCAGGATTTGAGTTTTGAACTAGATATTATTTATACCTATTGGAGCGAATTTGAGGCCATGGATTTTAGCGGAGCAGTTGTAAAAGTTTCTGAAAAACAATATAGAGATGCAGTGCGTATCCAGCTTGGTTCTGAATATGAGGCATGGGAAAATATATTCTTGCGTGCCGGATATGTGTATGACCAGAGTCCGCAAAATATGGAATATACGGATTATATGCTTCCTGCCAATGACAGGCATATTATTTCCGTGGGAGTAGGTTTTAAGGAAGAAGACTGGTCTGTGGATGCTTCTTTTGCTCGTATTCAATCCGTGGATTATGACTTTGACAATGCAGTCACGGGAGTTGCAAACGGTCAAAATGTAGTGGATCAAGGCGTCACCTTTTTTGGGGGGCTGAGTTTTAATTATCATTTTTAGAATGCAAACTCAGCTATTTTAGAATATAAATTAAACTATTATGCTACATGAACAGGAAAGGGCTTGTATGTCCTTTCCTGTTTTCTTTTCTTGATCCTTTTGTCTTGCTGTGAAAAGATCACAAAATGTTACATATTACAGACTTGAGCTATACTTATCCAAATGGCAATATTGCTTTGTCAAAGATCAATTTGCATGTTTCTGCTGGTACTCTGGGGCTTTTAGCCGGAGCAAATGCTAGTGGAAAATCCACTCTTTTAGCCCTTTTAGCTGGCCTTTTTGAACCTCAAAAAGGGCGTATAGAACGAGCAACACAATCTCCAGTACGCATTGTGATGCAAGACGCTGATGTACAGATTTTAGGCAGTACGGTTCAGGAAGACTTGATGCTTGGACATGAAGAGGCAGACAAGTCCAAAGCATATGAATTGGCAAAACATTTTATGCTCGATACATATTGGGAAAAACCTGTACATACGTTATCTTGGGGGATGAAACGTAAACTTTGTCTTGCCGGAGCATTGCTTGATACACCTGAGCTTTTACTTTTGGACGAGCCTTTGAGTGGTTTAGACTATACGGGCATTCAAGAGATGCGAAAATTTTTACAACAAGGCAAAGACAGTGGCATGACAATTGTGCTCGCAGCGCATGATTTAGAGCCACTTATTGATTTAGCTGACTTTGTGGCTGTACTCACTCAAGGTCGCTTGGCCTTTGTCGCCCCACCAGAAACAGCTTTAGACCTTGTGGAAGCTCAGGGTATACGTCCGCCGTGCTCATGGCAACGAGAGCGAAAGATTTTACCTTGGGATAAGGATTGAGCATATTTGTATGATAAAATCTTTTTTGCTTGCTTTAGACCCGCGTCTTAAACTCTGCTTAGGACTGTGCCTTGGACTCTGTGTGTGGGCAGCTGATGTTTGGGCTGTGTACATATATTTTTTGCTTTGTGCGTGGCTGTGCACCATTTTACGCTCCGGCCTGCAGTCTCAAGGCTTTGTTTTGAAAAGCTATATTTTTTTTCTTTGCTTTTGGAGCGTGAGCAAATTTATTTTGGATATCTGGAGTGGAATGGCTGTATTATTGGCAGCGCAACATGCTCTATTTTTAAGTTTACGTTTAGCGGTTTTGCTTTTACTTGCTTTGCTGCTTATTTTGTCCACCTCATCACGGCAACTTGGCATGGCTTTGCTTTGGTTTTTGCGCCCGATATTTAAGGATCGTGCTTGGGAAATTGCTCTTATGCTTGCACTGATGCTGCATTTTTTGCCAATGATATGGCAGACTATTGCCAGAGTACGCTTGGCCTTGCGTGTAAGAACTGTTCGTTTTGGCTTTATGCAGCGTATGCGAATTATAGCAGGAACAAGTGTTCGGGTTTTAGGACAAAAAACATGGAATCATACTTTGGGCGTGGCAGCTCGAAATCTTGATAGGCCAGAAGCATGGAATCCTGTTTTTCAAAGTACGCCTAAAGTTTGGGGGATTGGCCTGATAATTTCCTTTGGGCTGGTGGCTATGGCTTTGATTTAAAATTCATTTTACCCTGTGCTTGAAAACAAAGAAAGCAGTGAGCAAAAGGAGTATATCCCGGGCAAGGGAAAGCCAAAATACAGGCTGGTTTTCAGAAAGAGTATTGAAACAGCCACAGCTTACATCTAAACCGCGAGCTAGGTTATAAAGCATTGCGCTGAGAAAAATACAAAGGAGTAGACTGATGAGCAGTGCTGCGCCTCGTGTTAATATATCAAAAATAAGACAAAGCCCACAGAGTAATTCTACATAAATTAAAGTTTGAGAAGCAATGTGCACCAGAGAGTCCGGTAAAATTTGGTAATTTGCAACGGCTAGGGCAAAGGCTTCCTGATCTTGAAGTTTCGGATAAGCAGCAAGTAGAAAGACTAATCCTAATATCTTGGTTGCCGTTTGGAGCAGGGGATTCATTGGGACATCTCCAATTGGCGATCTTGTGCAAGCCATTGACGGATACCTTCGGGCATGATTGCGATATTGAGCCCTTTTTCTTGTATATACTGTGCCATCAGCCTTGCTTTTCCACAGGATGCACCGGAGCAATACAAAATAATGTGTATGGGATTATTATGCTGTGTGCTTTGTGTAAAAGGGAGATTACCAGCTCCTGGAAGGTGGCTATCCAGATAGTCCATAGCGTGCCGAACATCAAGAAACACAGCAGAGCCTTGAGCATGTAAGCTGGCAGCCTCTTCAATGCTTAAAGAAGGAATTGTAGCACTTTTACTCTGTATTGCTGGGGCAAGAAGCGATTTATCTTTGAAAAACCTATCTCCCAAAGTAAGGCACAGAGCTATGAATACAATGCACAGCATTTGCAAAAATGGTGATACTATTTTGCGAGTACAAAACATCATATCTTGAGAATAGACTGATGATTTCATGAGGTCAAAGGGTAAATACAGCAAGTCAGGGCAAACGTATATCAGGGCAAACGCATATAAATTTTAGGCTCAATACTTCCTGCCCATTTTATTGTTTCCCCCTTCCTGTCATCCTGCGCGTAAGTCGCAGGATCCAGTTCTTCTGTCTTCGCTGCTTCTTCTTTTCTTCTCTTCTTCCTCCTTGTTTTTTCTCTTACTGCGTCAAACCATCAGAGTTTGGCTCTGCTGGACTGTCGCGACTTACGCGCAGAATGACGGAGGAGGATGTACTGCCAGGCTGTGTAACGCACAGGATTTCCACGACTTCGTGCAAAATGACAAGCAAGAAAGGCATAACAAGACTGGGGGGTATCGGATACTCCTGAATTTGTTTCAAACTAAGTGTTCGCTTTGAAATTTATATGCGTTTGCCCTGTATGCACTCTCTTGTCATTTTGTGACTTACGCGCTAAATGATATAAGGAGAAAGTATGACAATTCAGTGGAAAAATGGGAGTATATATGAGCACTTGTCCTTGTTGTTCGGGTAAAAAATATAATGAATGCTGTGAACCTATTATTACAAAAAAGAATGTCGCCCCAACGGCTGAAGCGTTGATGCGTTCACGTTATACGGCTTTTGCTACAGGTTCTATTGAGCATTTACATGAAACGCTTGCCCCGGGAACGCGAGATGATTTTGATTTTGATGAAACAAAAAAATGGGCTGAATCATCAGAATGGTTGGGCTTAGAGATTCGTGACACCCGTGCTGGTAGTGAGCAGGATGATTTTGGTGAAGTTGAATTTATTGCGCGCTATAAGCAAAAGGCCGGAGCTTTTGAGCATCGGGAGCGTGGAAATTTTACGAAACAAGATGGGCAATGGTATTATGTTGACGGACAAATCATGGGGCCAGAAACCATCCGCAAAGCTCCCAAAGTTGGCCGAAATGATCCGTGTCCTTGTGGCTCAGGCAAAAAATACAAGAAATGTTGCAGTGAATAATCAAAGAACCCATGGCGGATTTAGAAAAGAAAAAAGCACGCGCTCTTTCCCTATTACAGCAAGTCCTTGATAAACATGGAGCCGACAAAGTCGCTGTTGCTTGGACAGGCGGTAAGGATTCTACGCTTGTGCTTGATTTGTGGCGTTCTGTGTTAGGACAAGGTGATATTTGCCACCCTCCACAGGCCGTTTCCATAGATACCGGGCTTAAATTCCCTGAAATAATTGCGTTTCGTGATCACTTAGCTTCTGTTTGGGGCGTAAATCTTCATATTATCCGTCCTTTGCTGGAAATTGATAAGTATCCCGTGGGGGTAAATAAGATTGAGTGTTGCAAAAAACTTAAAATAGAACCCTTAAAGAAGTTTCTTGCACAAGCAGGCATTACCGCGCTCATTACCGGATTAAGGCGCGATGAACATGAAAATCGTGCGGAAAGAGAATATTTGGAACAGCGTACACATCCGGAGTATTCACAGGTTAATGCTCTGCTTGATTTCTCTGAAATGGATGTCTGGGCATATACTACTTCACAGGCTTTGCCGTTTTGCGAGTTATATGAGCATGGCTATCGCTCGTTGGGCTGTATGCCCTGTACGAGGCGAAGTGAGAGCAATGAACGTTCAGGACGTAGCAAAGGCAAAGAGGCACAGCTTGAAGTTTTACACGGCCTTGGCTATTTTTAAGGCATCCTCATTTCTCTTGACGCTTCTGATTGGCATGGCTATAAAATTTTTTCTTTCAAAGCAGTGTAGACTACTTTGAACACTGAACACTTGTAAGCCAGGATAGCTCAGTTGGTAGAGCAGCTGATTCGTAATCAGCAGGCCGTCAGTTCAAATCTGATTCCTGGCTCCAGTAAAATCAAATAGTTATGCAGGTCAATATTTAGACTTGTTGTCTTTCTAAACAGCTTAAGTACCAATTCAGTACCAGTTGCGATGGGCTAAAACTTATTTTTAAGTTTTAGCGTTAAGATTATTTCATATTCTCAATAAGCAATTTTGAAGAATTTATCATGTTTCAATTTTTTCACGATAAAATTTTTGCCTTTACTCGAATTGTATCTGATATTGAGCATAGTACAATACGCGCTATTAGAGCAATCCAACTGCTTGTATTTGGCAATATCTCAGAGCAAAATAAATTTTAGTTTCTTGACAGATTTGAACTTGAGAGATAGAGGAAGCACTGTTTTACAGGAATGTATGATCTATGGAGAGGTGGCCGAGTACGGCTGAAGGCGCTCGCCTGCTAAGCGAGTATACGGTTTATCCCGTATCGCGGGTTCAAATCCCGCCCTCTCCGCCAAATGAAAGTAAGGATTTGCAGTAGTTTATACTGTAAATCCTTTTTGTTTTTCTATCCTATTTCTATCTTCACCGCATTTTCACTGCTTTTTTCTTCTTATTTTTCTGCCTTCTCAAGGTGTAAATCTTCTTCATTTTACAGGGTGGCAGTATGAGTCAAAAAGTCCAAAAACTTAAGGCTAAAGTTGCGTCTGTTGATGATTATCGCCAGCAGGTTGCCGAGCGTGTACAATCTGAAAATGCTGAAAAAAAAGCTAAAAAAACGGCAATTGAGGAAAAGCTACGCTTTGCCTTTGAGTGTATTAAAGCGAGTGAGTTCGGCGATGCCATGCTGTATACCCACTTGCATAGAGGCAAGCACGTTTACGTCCGTTCGACTAAGGAGTGGCTTGCTTGGAAAGGGCATTTTTGGGAGCTGGACAAAGGCGGAGACCTTGCCAAGTCTGGCATTTTGGATGTCATCGCATATTATAGGGAAGTGCGAAATTACTGCCTTTCAAAAGTAAATGAAGCCATTAAAGCAGAAAAAGAAGCAGAAGCAAATAATTTTTTTGCCAAGGCAGAGAGCCTGCGTAAAAGAATTTACGCGCTCTACTCCGAGTCCAGACCTCTCAAAGTTCTAAAATGCGTAAGGTATACGGAAGACCCTCTATCAATAGACGGAGAGGAAATTGATGCAAAACCGCTTCTTTTGGCTTGTTTGAATGGCGTTCTGGATTTGAAAACTGGCGAACTCAAAGCAGGTAAGCCAGAAGACTACTTGGTAGGTCACTGCAATACCGAGTTTTTAGGAATTGATACCCCCGCTCTGATTTTTGAGCAAACATTGCAGGAGATATTTGGCAAAGATGAAGAAGTAATTGCTTATGTAAAGCGTTTCTTTGGCTATTGCCTAACTGGTCTAGTATCTGAAGAGAAAATACACATTTTTCATGGGCGTGGGGCAAACGGCAAATCGCTTCTCATGCGTATTATGGAATTGCTGCTTGGTAATTTAGCTGGTCCGATGGAATCAGAAAAATTACTAACTCAGCGTTTTAGCAAAACAGCAGGGGCTGCTGATTCTTCAACCATAGCTCTCAAAGGCAAGCGTATGGTCTTTGCTTCTGAAATAGACGAAGACCGCAAAGTCAGCCTTGGCAGCTTAAAGCTCTTGACTGGAGCTGATTCTTTTACTGCCCGTAGCCCTTTTGATAAATATGACCAAACTTTTCGTGGGCAATATAAGATCATCTGGGCACTGAACGACCTGCCCACAGCACCGGCCGATGACGATGCTCTTTGGCGACGTATGGAAGTCTTGCCTTTTGAGCAAAGGTTTTCAGAAAAGCCAGACTTATCCAAAGGCGAGATGCTTATGGATAAGAAGCGGATAGAAGCCTTGGAAAAAGAACTCCCAGGCATACTGGCAACCTGCGTCCGTGCGTTGATAGCTCCTGATGGCTTCTTTGCACTTGGAGGACTGAATCCTCCTGAAAAAATGAGACTTGCAACGGAAAGTTACAAAGAGACCGAAGACGAACTTGGCGATTTTCTTGATCAAGTCATTGTCCCAGAACAAGAGCTGCTTGCTGGTGTAACCGAAGACTGCTTTGTTCAGGCTGGCGAATTGCATCGCATTTTCATGCTTTGGCAGCAGTCACGGGGTATGAAGCGACCTTGGACAATACAGAAATTCGGCAAGCGGATGACCAAGAAAGGCGTAAAGCGTGAAAAAGTAGGTGGCATCCCAAGATATATAGGCACGCCAAAGGGCGATTGCCTTGAGAATGAGGTGCAGATTGTGACCTGCGACCACAAGAAGCGCATTGATATCATCGCCATCATGTCCGAGAAGAAAGTTCCTGTCAAGGCGTCCATCGGTCTTCATATGCCCGATGGTGGCTTCGATGGCGGATCGTCGTTTGAGTTCACGGCGAATGGTGGGCGTCAGACCGCGCTTCTGACCGGAGATGAAGACGGTAGCCGGTCCCTCGTAATCATGATCACGATAGCCCTTGTCGACATAGATGCGTTCGGGATCGACGCCGCCGATATCGATGGCCTGGCTGACGGTCTGATCGAGCGTGTGGCCGTCATAGGGGTTGTTCTGGAAGGCAACACAAGCCAACACCAGGCCCTCCCGGTTGGTCGTTGCAATGCCAACCTTTGCGCCGAACTCATACGGCGTGCGGGCTTTGCCCTTTGAGATGCAAACCACCTCCGGCGCATGCAGCGAATAGAGCTTGTCCTTGTCTTTGGGCTTCTGGGCAAGAAGCCGTTCGACAAGACCGAGAAGCCGGGCAAGCCGACCTTCCCATTCGGTGTTTCCGGCGATCTTGCGGCAGATGTCGCGGTAAACACGCCCCAGATAGACGCGCAGCTTTTTCAATTCCCGACGCATACGGCGGAACTGGCGCGCATGCGCATATCGTCCGACACGGACAGCGGCCGCCTTGGCAAGTCGAGTGTGACTCTGGCGAAGAGGAATGCCAAGGCGCTTGGCATGCTTCACCAGAAGTAAAAGCGCCTTGAGATAAAGCCGTCCGTCCGTCGGATAAGCGATCGCCTTCTACTGCACCGTCGTATCCACCGTGATGCGTTCCAGCGAAGACGGTTTGGCCGTGCCGGTGGAAAGGGCCGCATCCACGCTCACCTTCAGCATCTCGCTCAACCCTTCCGGCCCGATCCTCTTCCTCCAGCGTGTCATCGTGCTGGCGTCAATCGGCATTTCCGTCTGGAAGAATTCAAAACCACAGAAGAACTGCCAATAGGGGTTCTCAACCCAGCGCTCCACCGTTTCCTCGTCCGAAAGGTCGTGCACGTGCTTGAGATAATTGAGACCGACCATCACCGGGTCGGCTTCGCAGGCCTGCCAACGGGGCGGTAAAAGCCGCCGAAAGCATCATCGAACCGGCCCCAGTCCATGACGCCCCCAAGCTGTCACGAGCGGATGGCTCATATTGATCATCGCGCCAAGGCGTTCGCGGAAAAGATCGTTTCGGCCGGAAGAAGGGCGAGAAGGACGCATAAAAAACACTGGAAAATGAAGCTGCAGGAACCAATTCCCCGCATATTCCTATACTTCAATCACAAATGGAACCTCTGATTTCAAAAGATTTTTGCCGTTTTTCAAGGCGGACTACTTACATAGCCTTATAGCAAAATACTTTTAAGGTTGCAGTATAAAACATGTGCTAAGAGAGAGAAGCGAACTTGTACAAGGCGTTGTAATATAAAACTTACTTTTCGTTGTTTTCTTAGGCGACTATTTATTGCAACACAACGGTGAGTGTAGAGGATTGGAACACGGGAGTGGCTCAATACATCCCAAACAGGGATTCGAACGCTCGGTTGGTACGGTACTTTCGCCACTATGATTGAAGTCATGCCAAGAGCGGAAATCAAACCCGCACAAGGTGTTGCAACATAAAACTTGCTTTTCGTTGTTTTCAGGGCGATTATTTGTTGCAACACAATGGTAAGTGTAGAGGATTGGAACTCAAAGGGGTTCAATACACCGCCAAAGAAGAAATTCCGTACTATTCAATACAGCCCAAAAAAGAGCTGGGTTCACTCTTTTGTATCAGTAAGCGGTTAATTTAAGGTGGAGAGTTTTATACTTTCAGCCGCCTTTTGATTCCAATCCAGAGGGGGTACCCCCTCTGGATTGTTTTGCCTATATACCTGCATAGGCTTTCTTCCGTCAAACGTACTATGAGGACGATGGCTGTTATAAAAATTATACCAGCAATTCAAAGCCTTGCTAATCTCACTGCCTGTCGCAAAATCTTTCAAATAAACGCATTCATATTTTAGAGAACGCCAAAGCCGTTCAATCATAACATTATCCATCCAACGCCCCCTGCCATCCATTGATATTTTTACCCCCGCTTGTTTGAGAACATTTGTAAATTCGTGACTTGTAAATTGAGAACCTTGATCCGTGTTAAATATTTCAGGCTCGCCGTATACATGCAAAGCTTCTTCCAAAGCGCAAACACAAAAATCAGTGTCCATGGTGTTTGACAAGCGCCAAGACAACACCGCACGGCTATGCCAGTCCATAATTGCTACATGATACAAAAATCCTTTTTCCATAGGGAGATAGGTGATGTCTGCGCACCAGACTTGATTTGGCTTTGTTATATCTAAATTTCGCAGCAAATACGGATAGGTCTTATGTTGTGGATTCATTTGGCTTGTCCTTGGTTTTTGATAAATTGCCATCAATCCCATTTTACGCATGAGCCGTCGCACCCGATTACGGCCAACCTGATGCCCTTGATCTCGTAAAATGTTACGCATCTGCCGTGAACCTAAAAAAGGGAATTTTAAGAACAACTTATCAATATAATTCATAAGAAATACATTGTCTTTAGATTCACCACGCGACTGGTAATAGTATGTTGAGCGTTGCAATTTGAGAATCAAGCACTGCTGTCTAATGCTAAGTTTTGAGTGCTTTGTCCCAATGATTTTTCGCCTTTGCTGTGTACTCAAATTTTTGCAAAGGCTTGTTCTAAAAAATCTTTTTCTATGGTGAGTTGACCTATTTTGGCGTGCAGTTCTTTGATTTGTGCTGCCTCATTTTTTTGCTTTCGTGAGTTTTTCTTTGAGAATGAAGCAACAATACTTTCTTTGGACTGTTTTTTCCATTGTGATATCTGGTTGGGATGTACACCGTACTTGCTTGCAAGCTCAGACAATGTCTGCTCGCCAGACAAAGCATCCAGTGCTGCACGAGCCTTAAATTCAGCACTAAATCGTCTTCTTGTTTGGGACATAAAAAATCTCCTTTAAGAGTCTTTACATCCACCTTAAACACTGGTCTAGTTTTCCGAACCCAGCTCTGATTACCCCTCAACGTCCTTAAGAATCTTGACGATCTGATACTCTGTAAATTTCGATTTACGCATATGAGCCTCCTGCTACCAGTTTGAGGCAGAAGTCTCTACTTGGCAATGGTACTAATTTAAGGGAACTTTACAAAAGACCTTAAAAATACCCTCAAAGAAAAATATTAGGTGTCAGCCCCAAAATAAATTCCAAAAATACGGATAATTTTTCGATCCTTTTTTAAATTAATTTGTAATATCCATCTCCTAATATCTCGTAGCTTACCTTTTCGTCGTTTAGCTTGTTCTTTTTTTAGTTCTATTTGTTTAACCATTGTCAAGTACGAAAACATAGTAGTATTAAAATATGTTATTGCATTGTTTGTTGTAATCACCTCCTTTTCTTTTAGTCCCATATTTTTTAATTTTTCTTGAAATCCTTTCATAAAATTTGCGTTTTTATCAATATAAATATCACTATTATATTTCTTCGAGTCTTGATAAGCTTTAATTGCAACTTTATAATCATCATCGTATTGATGATATTTTTGCCAAATTAATACATCTCTTTTAATTCCAACGATTTTACGTTTGTGAGCATGTACAAAACATTTTCGATATATATCTTCATATGCTTGCTCAAAATCATGTATCCCAGCTAAAATGCTCACATGTTTTTGAATCAATCCTTTTTTTCTTATTTGATCGACAATAAACGTTTCAGGACGAATTTTATTTTTTGATTCTTCAATAAAGTTGAGAGCTTGTTCAAAAGAATTAGTTCTATATAATCTTTGTCCAACTGCCCGAGGGCTAATGATGTATTTATCTATTGAAACAGCGTTAATTTCAAAGACATTATCATCGCAGGTTTCAGCATAACCAATAATTTCTTGAATAAATCCAGAACGAATGAGTACATCTGCATCTAGACATAAAGTCCATTTTCGGTTCTCCTTCAGTCCCAGCGTGAATACCTCCTTCAATGTTTTTGAAAAAGGCACCCTTCCCACTATAAAAATATTTTTTTCACTAATTTGTTGTTTTGCTAATTCATAACATATTTTTTCTGTACGCTCCCCAATTGAGCGGATAATTACAGTTACATTTTTGTTTAAGTCATTTTTTGCTAATTCATCCATTTGTCTAACCACGCCTCTAATTTATAAAATAAAAATGCGTTTTCTGCATTTAATCGTTTTTCGATATAACTTTTTTAATAGTATGTAAATTTACAATCTTCCCGTTTTAAAAGTTTCCTTTTCATGCTCTGCACATTAAGTTTTGTTTGTTTAATTTATTGTTTTTGCAGATCAACTATTTTGTCCGCCCTTATTTTTTTTCTTAGCTTAGAACTTGGAATAAAGAGTGGAACAATTTTTCGCATTAAAAAATGTTTTTTCCTGCGGGTTAATTTTTTTTCTACAAAAATAGGGTGATATTGTAGCTTTGGATTTTGAGTTTCTTGTAACCCTTGGTGTAAAAAAATATTTTTTTTTACTTTCTGCACGAAAACAAGAATATTTTGAGCATATATATAATTTACTTTTGTATTGTCCCACAATAAATCTCGCAAAAAATCAAAACAAACAAACCCTTCCATTTTGAAGAAATTTGCCCAATAGGCTGGACTTTTTTCATTCACATGATTTGTTCCTCCTTGGTATGGAGCAGCAGCTGAAAATAAAATAATATCCGATGCGTCCGTTAATGATTTTACAAAAACTTTTGCTTTCTCTCTAGGTAAATGCTCTGCCACTTCTATCGTTATTGCTAGATCAAATTTTTTTGTTTGTAATGGATATTGAAAATCATGACGTTGAAAATGTGCCTTTGGTATTTTTAGGGCTTTAGTATTTACATAATGACCATCATAGCCCATGATATCGTCAACGCCTTTGTCTTTAGCTATTTTTAACCAGTGGCCTAAACCACATCCTATATCTATTATAGACTGTGGTCTATAATAATTAAAAAAAATGCTTAGAATTTCATTTGCTGAATCGAATCTATCTAAATCATTTTTTGTATAAAATTCTTCATTATAATCTTTTAGAGACATTCTTTTTCCTTTGACATTTTATGCGTAAGTATTAAAAATTTAATAATCAATTTTCCTTTCTCTACTCAACCGCCAAAAATCCCAACCAAATTTTAGTTTGCACCATGCTTCAAAGGATTGCCCTCAGCTTAGATTACCTTTGCAGCTATGCAAAAATAGATTTTTCTACACTATTTTTTCAAGTTAACACTTAGCAAAAGACCTTGAAACAAGTAGTAGGGATACCTCATTTCCCTTCCAAGTCTTTTACAAAAACTTCTTTTCCATTTAAAATAAAATGGAAGTTTGTCAATTAAATTACAATAGGTTATTTCTTCAGGATATAAACCAGCGGTTGCTACTGTTTTGCATAGATTATATGGAGTAAATGCATATTTATGATCTGAATTTACAAGTTCAGTATAAGAATATGCTCTTTTTGCTGTGCCGTAATAAAGAATATTTGGAACGCTTATAATAAGTTTATCGATAGTGCTATATTGATTTAAAGCTTTAAGAAATTGTACTGGATTTGGAATATGCTCCAAAGTTTCACCACAAAAGGCATAGTCCCAATGTTCTTTGTCTATTTCAGAGATATATTCTGTTGTGATATCTGCACAAACTGCATCTGTTATGCCATGCTTGCTTTTGAGAAAATTTACACCATCACAATCAATATCTATTCCAAAACACCTTTTTGTCCATTTCATCAATGAGTCATGAAGCCATTGTCCTTTAGCGATTTTTTTTGCAACAGTTTCCCCATGTGCTACATAGCCAATGTGAATTATTTTTTTCTCGTAAAATATTGACTTTAAGTACTGTGTTCGTTCTAGGCCTAAATAAGGTTCTCGTGGCATTTGAATATAAAGGCTATTATCAAATTTTTCACCAGTTAAATATGGACGCAGTGGAGTTAAATCCATTTAACAGCTCCTTGATTTATCAATACATTTGTAAGCATAAATATTAACTTTAAGTATTATTCGTCTAATTGTTGAGCCTGATACCTAATATTTTTTGACGTTTTTATACATTCCTTGAATAGGGAATGAAAATGTTCCATTTGTTTTTCTATAAACTACACCGATTAAGGTATCTCTCGCCAAAGCACTATCAAATTTTTGTCTCTTTCGATATTTCGTTCTAAAAGGTAGATTTTTTTTTCAATATTTTGCAGTAGTTTTTCCATGTTAGTTTACGAGTATAGTAATATAAGCTTAATATTTCATATCCACATTTGTCTGCAATATCTTCAAAAAAATTAGTATCATAACGATAAAAACAATGATTATTCCAACCGTGAGCAGGCAAGAGGTGAAGTATATACCCTCCCTTTTTTGTGAGGTTATGTATATTTTCAAAGGCAGTAGCCTGATTGAAACAATGTTCAGTTGTACCAAAATTTGTTACAAGATCATATTCTTTAGAAAATAATCCATCTTTGGTGAAAAGTGTGTTCAAATCAAATTTTAAAGCACCTTCTAGACCGTTCAAGTCAATAGCCGTGTAATGCTCAATTCCCCATTGCTTATAAAAAGTTGAAGTACTGTAGTTTGGCTTTATATCAATTTTTAATTCTCGTAATTTTTCAATGACATCAATCCTATGGTAACGCACATGTTGGTTTCCTAATTCTAATACTGAACTAATGTGGTTCATCATGCCTTTTTGCTTCAAAAAAGCAAGCATATCTATCGCTTCATAACAGATACCCATAATTATCTCCTTGAAAAAATTAACTATAACTATTTAAAATTACGAAATTTATTTTTAGTTAGTAATTACCTATTTTTTGACTTGTTTTCCCCTAAACTTACGAAGCGAGTCTCGGATAGGTCTTATATAGCTTCGTGAAATACGCTTTCTTGTATCTTCAGCTATAGCAAATAATTTGTTGCGACACTTTGGACTTTGTGTTTTATGAATATTTTCACGAGTACATAAAAAATTCATATAATCACGGTATATTTTTTCTTCATCTGTCTCAATGGGTCTTTCAAAACGAGGAATTCTTTTTTTTGAAACGATTTCGCTAAACATATTTTCATATAAGTCAAATATTTTTTTAGGAGAATATTTTTTAGAATTTTCAAATGCAGCCTGCCCCATAGAAATTCGAAGTTGTTCATCAGACAGTAATGTATATATGGCTTTAGCTATTGATTCTTCATTTAATTCATCAAAGAGTAATCCGTTCTTGCCGTTGATAATGATTTCATTCGTTCCTCCACAGTGTTTAAAACCGAAAGCAGGCAAACCATGCGCTTGTGCCTCTAAAAGTGCATTAGGACATCCTTCCATTTTAGAAGGAAAAGCAAACACTTGGGCATTAGACAATTTTTCTGCAATATTATTGGTTGTCCAACACACGAATATTCTATCTTCAAGTCCTATGCGAGAAATTTCTTTTTGAAGATCATCGCGAGCACATAAAGCTCCTCCGCCCCAATAGTGTAGAGACCAATCTGGAAAATCTTGTGCTACTAAGGCAAAAGCCCGAGCTAATAGTCGTTGTTTTTTTTGTTTTTCGGAAATGCGTCCTACATGAATAAGAATCTTGGAATCCCTCTCCCCTGTAGGGTTTGCTAATAATTTTGCAGGAGTTACAGGATTAGGAATTACAACAACTCTATTTTGTAAAAATTCAGGGTAATAATTTCGATAGCCATTCATTTGGATATGAATAATATCAGCTACAGACAAAACGGCAATACGCTCTTTTCTACTTTTCCAACAATCTTTTTCTGCAACAGTTGGGTCGACTCTCTCAGAAATAATAAGTGGGATTCCCGTTCCTTTCACAATCGCAGGCCACACAATGATTTCTCGGCTAGAACACATAGTCATGACAACATCAGGATTTTTGGCAATAATTTGTTTACGTAATTTTTGCCTGCTGTATGAATTGTCGAATATATCCATATATATTAATTCAACTTTATCATTTAGCGGGTATAGAGAAGGTCTATGTTTATGATCATCGGTTACAATCGTGCATTCATGTCCACGTTCAACCATCGCATTAGCTAAGGTAGCACCTGCCCGTTCTCTTCCTCCCATTTCTTTTGAAAGCGACCACACTACTAATAATATTCTCATTTGATTATCCTGTTTAAAAGAGGAATTTTACGAAATTTACGATGTAATCGTATTTTGTATGATTCCCACGCTAGAGAAATATATACTTTTGTAATATATCGCTCCCTGTAGTGGCCGTGAAATTTTTTAAGAAATTGATATGCTTCGTCAAATAAGCCATTTTGCAACAAGAGGCATGTATATTTAAAAACAAAGGGCTGTGATTTTTTTACGATTTGTAAGTTGTTATTATCAATTGCTTCTTTGAAAAGAGAAAAAATATTAAAACACTGTTGTTGCGTCAAACCATCTGCGGCTACAACAAATGTACTCATAAGTAATTTTGTTTGATGGTATGCTCTATATGCGGCTATGTCATTCATTTTAGTTTCACGAAAAAAATCAAATAAAGCTTTGTACCCTATAACGGCATCCATACAATGACAATAATTTGGTTTTTGGTGAGTAAGAGACGATGGATTTTGTCGATACTTATGAACAGCATCGGGAATAATACTTAATCGTTTAGATTTCTCCAACACTTGAAAAAGAAATAAGAAATCTTCTCCAAGCTTGAGTGGAGGAAATTCTAGATTTTTAAGCAATTCTTTTTGGTAAAGATAAGTCCAAAATTCTGCACTCATCCAAAGACTTGGAAATTTTCGAATAGTCGTATTAATAATCGCATGGCTGGGAACAAAATTAGAATATATCCCTTTGCTTTTTCCTGCGTAGTTTATTTTTAAAGCTGTCCCTTTAACCAAATCGCTACCATGGCGAGTCGCTACAGCATGCAATTTTTTGATCGCATCTGGCAAAAAAAGATCATCCGGATCAAGAAAAGCTATATATTTCCCCGTTGCTTTTGTAATACCTATATTACGTGCTGGTCCAGGCCCCATATTTATTTCATTGTTTATTATTTTTATTCTGGGATCATATTTAGCCATTACTTGCAATTTTTTGAAAGAACTATCTGTAGAACAATCGTTGACGGCAATGATTTCTAAATTTGGATATGTTTGATTTTGGATTGACTTTATGCTTTCTTCCAAAAAATTTTCCATATTGTAAACTGCAAGTATTACTGAAATTAGATCATTCACAGGATTAATCCTCTATATATTTGCAACAATCTTTGGATATATGTATCCATAGTATATTTGCTTGCTATATTGCGAGCTACTAGTTGCATATGTTTCATTTGTTGATTGTTTAGTAATAATTTTTTAATATTTTTGACAAATTGATCTTTATCTAACTCAACTACTTTGACAGCATCGCCTGCAATTTCTACTAACGGAACATATGGACTAATAATGGCGGGGATACCGAAATGAAAGCCTTCAAGAATAGCGAGACCAAAACCTTCTGATTGAGACGGCATAACGCACAACGATTGCCACGCGGAAAGAGTTTTCAAAATACCCGGCACATCTGGTCTAAAACCAGTAAAAAAAACCCTATCCTCTACTCCTTCTTCTATTGCCAAAGCTTCAAGTCGTTTCCGTTCAACCCCTTCTCCTATAATGAGTAAGCTTAATCCAGGAATATCTTGCTTTAAACAGCTGGTGATCTGAATAAGCATATCTATGTTTTTTTCAGGAACAAGCCTACTTATAGAAAAAAGGATAAAATCAAATTTTGAGAACAGGCTATCCAAAGAAGTTGCGGTAGCTACGTTTAATTCTTGAGAGTTAATAGCGTTGTATAAAATTTTACATGGTCGTTTTGCCCAATTGTAAGGCTGAACTCCATATGTACCTACCGCTTGTGATACTGCGATATGGATATCGGTCACAAAGGACAACAAACCGTTCGCTAATCGACGAAAAATTTTTTTTTCTTTTCTAAGATTATGGTAATGAGTTACTATAGGTATGCTTAGCCCAATAGCGGCTATTCGAGTATGATAATCAGCAGAAAAATGAGATGTATGTACGATGTCAGGATTTAAAATTTTCAGCAATCTGCGTAAACGATACGTCGTAAAAAATTTTGTTGTTTTCAAATCCTTAGTACTATTACCAACATGGAATAAGGGTATACCTTCTCGGCGAAAAGTTTCATTTAACTGACCTGTGCCTGAAAGATTGATAACAATCGGTTTATGTCCTAATAAATGGAGTGCTTTAGTAATTGAAAGAAACAGTGTTTCAACCCCTCCAAACGGAAGTCCACCTATCACAAAAGCGACACATATCTTCTTATTGTTTTTTTCCAAGACGACCTTCTTCGATAAACAAACTAAATAAACTCTTTATTGACGAAAAAAAATCAACCACAACCTCCGCAGCAAGAGCCACATGCACCTTGTTTTGGGCCTTGAGGCAAGACGAGATCAGAGTGGATGGCAAATCCAGTAGCACTTGCATCAATACTGAATGTTTTACCTTCTTCATACATTTGCTTATCAATAACGATGGTAAAGCCGTCGATTTCCACCACTTTGTCTGTTTCTTTTGCTTGATCCAAGGCAAGAGCAAGCTGGGCTCCACCACAGCCCATAGCCAGATATATACGAATAGGTTCAATATCTTTATCAGCAAAAAATTCTGTGAATTTTGCCTTTGCAAGATCACTTATTTCAATCATTTCCAATACTCCTTACATGATGCGGTAAAAGCCATATGGTAGAGACAAGTTCACAATTGTCAATCCTTTCCAGCATTCTAAAATATTGCTTGCTACGAGAGCATAACTTGACTTTCCTTCGGCCTTAATGCAAAAATACAAAACATGAAGTATAATAGTATCTTTATACCACAATGGCTAGCATCGTGGTATAAGGCATCAAGATTCTAAGGTATTCAAACCGCGCGTACTGTTCGCGGTTTTTTATTCTGATTTTTTTATATTGCTTACGAGGAGAAATCACTATGATTTTTGACCAAGCCAATGAAACCCTTCCCCGCGAAGAACTAGAAAAATTACAGCTCAAAAGACTGCAATGCGTTGCTGAGCGTGTGTATAATACTGTACCTGCATACAAGAAAAAATTTGATGATAAGGGTGTCGCTCCTCAAGATATTAAAAAACTCTCTGATGTTCAGCTTTTGCCTTTTACCGAAAAACAGGACCTGCGAAATAATTATCCATTTGGTCTTTTTGCAGTCAGCATGGACAATATTGCACGGGTGCATTCCTCTTCAGGAACCACGGGTAAAGCAACAGTTGTCGGGTACACAAAGCGAGATATTGACGTGTGGTCACAGCTTATGGCTAGATGTTTTCATGCCTGCGGACTTGGACAAGGCGATATTATTCACAACGCATATGGCTATGGCCTTTTTACTGGTGGCCTTGGAGCGCATTATGGAGCAGAAGCAGCTGGAGCAACCGTTATTCCTGTATCTGGAGGAGCTACTCGCCGGCAAGTCATGTTGCTCAAAGATTTTGGGGCTACCGGCATTTGCTGTACTCCATCCTATGCTCTTTTACTGGCGGAAGTAGCCAGCGAACTTGGAATTGATTTCAAAAAATTGCCCCTGAGGGTTGGCATTTTTGGAGCCGAACCATGGTCTGATTCCATGCGAAGAGATATAGAAAATCGCCTTGGATTAAAGGCTCTTGACATCTATGGCTTATCGGAAGTCATGGGGCCAGGAGTTGGCATTGAATGTGCGGAAGCTCAAAATGGCTTACACATGCAAGAAGATCATTTTTTACTTGAAATTATAGACCCAACTTCAGGTGAGGTACTTCCTGAGGGTGAACGTGGCGAACTGGTTATCACAACACTGACGAAAGAAGGTATACCTCTTATTCGCTACCGGACTCGCGATCTGACCCGTTTGGAAAAAACTCCATGTCGCTGTGGCCGTACCACAGCTCGCATGATGCGCGTACAAGGCCGAAGTGATGATATGCTGATCATTCGAGGCGTAAATGTCTTCCCTCAGCAAATTGAATCTATACTCCTTGAAACTCAAGGCTTAGCTCCACATTATCAACTGATCATAAGTCGCCAAGGTGCTTTGGATATTCTTGAAGTACAGGTTGAAATGAATGAAAATATTTTTGAGGATGAAATCAAAGGTTTGCAAAAATTAGAAAAAACAGTGCAACATTCCATTAAAGAATTTTTGGGAGTTACTGCAAAAATAAAACTTGTGGAACCCAAGAGTATTGAACGAAGCCAAGGAAAAGCAAAACGAATCATTGATTTGCGTGAAAAAGAGTAATAAATTACAGACAATATATACCCTGCAACCTTATAAGGATAATCCAATGAAAGTTGATCAACTCTCTATTTTTCTTGAAAATCGAACAGGACGCCTTGCGGATGTAGTACAACTTTTAGCCCAAGCTAAGGTTAATATTCGTGCCCTTTCCTTAGCCGATACCTCGGACTTTGGCATTTTGCGTCTGATTGTTTCAGATTTTGAAAAAGGCAAAAAAGTATTAAAGGACAATGGGTTCACTGTTGGACGCACCTCGGTTGTTGCAGTGGAAATGAACGACCAACCTGGCGGGCTGAGCGCAGTCCTTGAAATTCTTAGCAAAGAAGAAATTAATGTAGAATATATGTACGCTTTTGTGCAGCAAAGTGGTAAAAATGCTGTAATTATTTGCCGATTTGACCGCACGGATCAGGCTGTTGAAGTTCTGCAAGGCAGTGGGATTAAAATACTTTCAGGTCAGGAATTATATTCTCTGTAGGGGTAATCCTCCCGCAAATGAGTAGTTTTGAAAAGTAGAATTTTCTCGTACAGACAAGGGAGGAGATTTTACATGAAAAAATCGCGTTATTCTGACAGTCAGATTTTGAGTATTTTGAAGCAGGGCGAAAACGGTGTCCCTGTCCCTCAACTTTGCCGTGAGCATGGCATGAGTAGTGCCACGTTTTACAAATGGCGCTCCAAATACGGTGGTATGGACGCTTCGCTCATGGCTCGTATGAAAGAACTCGAAAAAGAGAACCGGCTTCTCAAACGTATGTGTACTGAGGAAAAGATTAAAGCCGAAGTTGTTGCCGAGGCACTCGCGAAAATGCGGTGAAGATAGAAATAGGATAGAAAAACAAAAAGGGTTTACGACATAATATGCCGTAACCCCTTACTTTTCCATGGCGGAGAGGGTGGGATTCGAACCCACGTACGGGCTATTAACCCGTAACTCGATTTCGAGTCGAGCGCGTTACGGCCGGACTTCGCTACCTCTCCGCAAAAGTACTACATTGCCTTATGCTAGCGCAATAGAATATCTATGACTTGTGAAACTGGCAAGTTTTTTTCAAATATTGATACAGTGCTAGGCCTTGTTTTTGTTTTTATATTCTTAAAATAGTGCATATTGATTGTTTTTCCGTGATGCTGAGCTCGCCATTGTGTTCGTTTTGGTTCTTAATACATGAGTTTTGGAAGAAAGAGTACTATTTGCGGATATATGGTTATCAGAATAATTCCTGTGAGTACTGCCAAGAAGAACGGAGTAATACCCTTAAAAATTGATTCCAAACTGATGTCCGGAGCAACTTTTCGAGTTACCCCATACACTACATAGACATTAACCCCTACTGGAGGGGTAATAACACCCATTTCCGTGACCAGCACAATAATGATACCGAACCAAATAGGATCATATCCCAAATTGCCAACTACTGGGCCAAAAACCGGAATAGTCAGCATAATTAAGGCCAGAGAATCCATAAACAGACCACCAAGAAAATAGATGGCCACAATAACTGCCATGACCAAGTACGGGGCAAGTTCAAAACCACTGACCCATGCAGCAATATTAAAGGGAATCCTTGTGACTGCTAAAAATTTTCCAAATACCACGGCACCTGCAACGAGAAACATGATCATGCACGAGGTGCGGATACTTTCTTCAAGAGATTTGAAAAGTCCCTGCCAGCTGAGATTACCTTGAATGGCAGAGACGAAAATAACGCTTATGACACCAACAGCTGCAGCTTTCGTTGGCGTAAACAAACCCCAAAACAGTCCGCCAATCACTAAGGCAAAAATGAGTAAAGTATCGAGTAAACCATGCAAAGATTTTAATTTTTCTGCCCAAGTAAATGGCTGGCCTTGAGGACCAAGCTGTGGATTTATACGGCACACTATAAAAATCGCGATGTTAAAAAGTAGCGTGATGAGTAAGGCTGGCACTATCCCGGCCATAAATAATTCCCCAATGGATTGTTCTGTCAGTATCCCGTAAATAATAAGCACCACAGAAGGAGGCATGATCATACCTAAGCCGCCACCTGAAGCCACACAGCCAGCAGCAAGAGAATTTGCATACTTATATCTTTTCATTTCAGGGATACCAACTGTAGCCATAGTAGCTGCGGTTGCTGGACTAGAGCCACATATTGCCCCAAAAGCAGTACAGGCTGTAACAGTTGCCATGGCTAGGCCTCCGTTTACTCCGCCACAAAAACGGTAGGCTGTGTTGTATAAGCGTTTACTGATCCCAGAGTTAAAAGCAATCTGCCCCATGAGCACAAACAGTGGAATCGTGGAAAGGTCATAGGAAGAAAATTGAGCATAAATATTTCTTGAGAGTAGATTCATGCCACCCTTGAGGGAAACAAGTCCGGCAAAACCGAGAAAGCCAATGAGAAGCATAACATAGGCTACCGGCATACGGGTCATGAATAAGATGATCATAATAATTATCCCAAGGATACCGGCTACAGTTGGGTCCATTTTACTTGTCCTTGTACAGAGTGAGGGTCAGGATGTCTTTGAAGATCATAAGCGCGAAAACAAAAAAGCTAACAGAAAGTATGTAGATTACATAATATCCGGGCAGGGCTAAATTCATGGAAACTTCTCCTGAAGCCTGTTTGGTTCCGGCGTAAAGCAACATGCGCCAAGCAACGAGCAAGAAAAGGGCAAAAGAAATCATATCGGTCACAAGGCGAATATTATTTTGCACTTTTGAAGAGAGCATCCGTGTAAATAATTCTACGCCAATATGACTTTTTTCTTCATGTGCTGCAGGCAGGGCAAAGGCTAAAGCAAGCACTGCAAGAAAAGCAACTAATTCTTCAGAACCAAAAATTGGAGCTTTGAACCAAATATCAGCTATGACATCAAGGGAGGTTAAAATAGCCATGCAAGCAAGGCATATTCCACCCATAATTTTCATGATGCCTTGCAAGGAAGTCAACAGAGAAGAGAACTGCAATACTATTTTTTTCATTGTATCGATATTTTTTATTGTGTTGATAAAGCTGAAGAAATGAATTGGATGATAACCTGCCCATTCAAGCCTTTTTGATTCACGCTTGTGATGTACTCTTGAATAAGAGGTTGAACCGCAATCCTCCACTTTTCATCTTCTTGTGCATCAATACTGATAATGCTGTTCCCATGCTCAAGAAAAGCATTTCTTCCTGTTGCATCCGCACTATCCCAGGCTTGCCCGTGCTTCAGAATGTATCGTGCACTGAGTTGGGTGAGGGCCTCTTGTTCGGCCTGCGATAAAGCATTCCATTTTTCTTTGTTCATAACAACGTAAAAAGCAGTAGTATACGCAATTGATTTGGCTTCAGTCATATAATCCACTACCTCTGCCATTCTCCAACCCTGATTGCTTGACATAGGGTACATGCCACCATCTACAGCACCTTTTTGAATGGCTTGATATGCTTCTGTTATAGAGCTAGCCACTGGAGTACCACCCAGCGCCAAAACCAGAGCTGCAGAATTCCCTGTTGCCCTGATTTTCATGCCTTGCCAGTCCGCAAGTTTTTTAATTGGAGTTTTTGCTGTATGTAAAAAACCCGGGCCATGAGCATGGAAATAGAGGACATGAACATCATGAAATTCTTGTGGCTTAAATTGCTCGTACAAGGCATTTGCTATTTGGCTTGCTTGAACTCCGGAGCTATAGCCAAGAGGTAAATCCATAGCAGCCATAAGTGGGAAACGACCACGGTGATATGCAAGTACCCCAAAACCAATATCTGCTATCCCCTCGACTACTGCATCATAAATTTGTGGGGCTTTTACTAATGTTTGCCCTGGAAAGAAATTAACTTCTACTGTACCTTGAGTTTTTTGTTTGACTTCTTCACACCACGCTTCTGCTGTTTTTGACTGAATATGTGTGGCTGGAAAAAATGTTGCATAACTCAGCTGTGTTTCAGAATGTGCTACTATTGGGAGACAGAGCGTAATGCAAAAAAGCATGATTAAGGAGAAAGCATTTGTCTTCATTTGTGTACTCCGGATATAGTTTGTGGTTAATAGTTTTTGATTAATTGCTACATTTGTGTAACGCCAGATGTATTGCTGCTGTTTTCACATCGTTATTGTTTAATATACCGGTATCGAGTATATTATGAATAAGAAATCCTTCAAAAAGAGCGGTGTTTAGCGCCCCGAGTTTTTCAGGAGGATAATCTGTGGCTATGAATTTATGCACAAGTTTGGCAAAAAGATTACTGGACAATCGATATTCTGGCTCGTTTAACTTTGCTTTGAGTTGCTCGTTCCGAGAAGCATAGATTGCAAATTCTAAAAATACACGCGCCCAATTTTTATCAGCAACAATGCTTTCTAAAAAATCCCAAATCACTTCAAGGGTTTCTTGGAGATTCTTTGCTTTTGCAAGTTGTTTATCTCGTTGCAGACGATAATTGTGCATTTTACGTTCAATGATACACAGCATGAGTTCATCTTTGCTTGCCCAGTGGCGATAAAAACTTCCCTTAGCATAGCCTGCCATGGCAGTAATCTCGCTCACTGTGGTGGCAAAAAAACCTTTGCTACCAAAGAGCTTGACGGCAGTTTCCAAAAGTTCATCTTGGGTTTGTTGCGATTTTTCTTGTTGTCTTCGTGCCATCTTTTCTCTTACCATAAGACAATCGGTCACCTTGTGACCAAGGGTCAATATATTGAAAAAAAAAGATCGTCAAGTGTCATTTGTCAAAAAAGGTCAGGAGGATTATGTACATGCAATATTGCACTGAACACACAGCTTTTTTTCAAGTGAAAAGCTGTGACAAGGACATGAAAACAACCCTCCCCCTACTTAAGCTAGCTTAACAGGGAGAGAGTGTATTCATCAATCTATTGCGTCATCAAAAACCATAGTCAAAAGAATCTACAACGGTTTTGGTACGCGCTTTGGAAGCATCCATCTGCTCGCGCAATTGTTTTTTATACGCATCCATATCTAAACTGATTTGCGCTACACCTGTATCCATAGCAGCCTGAGCCACGGCAGGAGCAACCCAAGTAAGAACTCTAGGGTCAAGTGCTTTGGGGATCATATAATCAAGCCCAAATTCCAAGGCATCCACGTCATACAAAGCACACACTTCCTGAGGAACTGGTTCTTTGGCCAAAGTAGCCAAAGCCTGTGCTGCAGCAATTTTCATTTCTTCATTAATGCTTGTTGCACGGCAGTCTAAAGCACCGCGGAAAATAAAAGGGAAACCCAATACATTATTAATCTGATTTGGAAAATCAGAACGGCCAGTGCCCATAAGGCAATCAGGACGAGCTTCTTTTGCATCAGTATAGCTGATTTCAGGATCAGGATTGGCGCAAGCAAAAATAATAGGGGAATCCGCCATTGATTTGACCATCTCTTTGCTGACCATATCCTTGACCGAAAGTCCCAAAAAGCAATCTGCACCCTTCATAAGCTCTGCAAGGGAACCGTGATTTTTATCCTGAGCATAGGCTTTTTTCTGTTCATTTAAGTCATCTCGACCAGCATGAATTAAACCGCGAGAGTCAAACATAAAGACGTTTTCCCTACGCACACCCATAGCAACATAAAAATTAGTACAGGCAATAGCACCTGCGCCAGCACCAGAAACAATCACCTTGATTTCTTCAATTTTTTTATGTGTTATTTCCAAAGCATTCAGCAAACCAGCACCGGAAATAATAGCCGTACCATGCTGATCATCATGAAAAACCGGAATATTCATTTCTTTTTTAAGCCGTGCTTCAATCTCAAAACACTCTGGTGCTTTAATGTCTTCTAAATTGATGCCCCCAAAAGTAGGCTCAAGCAATTTGCAAAAAGCAATCACTTCTTCTGGGTCTTGCGTTGCAATGTTCAAATCATAAACATCCACATCCGCAAAAATCTTAAACAACACGCCTTTTCCTTCCATGACCGGTTTTCCTGCCTCAGGGCCAATATTACCAAGCCCAAGCACAGCAGTACCATTGGAAACAACTGCCACAAGATTGCCTTTGTTGGTATACTCATAGACCTTATTCTTATCCGCATGAATAGCACGGCAGGATTCCGCCACGCCAGGAGAGTAGGCCATGGATAAATGTTTTTGAGTTTCACAAGGTTTTATGGAAATAACTTCCAGTTTCCCCTTGCGCTTGGCATCATGGTAAGTAAGAGCTTCTTCTTTTGTAAAAAGTGCCATATTAGTATTTCTCCATTATAAAAATTGATAAATCGTACAATATATTTACACATATTGTATAACATAACGCATTAACGTGCTCTCTTTTATGCTTTTGAATATGGAAAGGCAAGGATACTCTGGCAAGTTTCAAACACGAGTATTGCAAAGCTGTGTAGAGTAAAAATTTTCAAATAAAACTTATAGTTAGAATACAAATTGCCCTGTGCTTTACGAGAAAACACAGGGCAATACAAAAGGCTGTATCTTAAAAATCATACAAAAGAGAACAAGATAAAAAAGGAATTATTCCCAAGTCTGCTTAGTCTTAATACGGGCAGCTTTTCCTTTAAGACCACGCAAATAATAAATACGGCTACGGCGCACCTTGCCTTGATTTACGATCTCAACTCTCTCAATATATGGTGAGTGCATAGGAAAAACACGCTCAACGCCGATACCGTCAGAAATTTTACGCACGGTAAAAGTGCTGTCCGTTGTACCTTTGCGGACACGCAATACAGCACCTTCAAAAACCTGAATACGCTCTTTTTCGCCTTCAAGAATACGAAAATGTACTTTAACAGTATCCCCTGCCTTAAATTCAGGCATATCTAAACGCATATGTTCACGTTCGATTGTGTTAATAATATTCATAAGTTTCTCCTTTATCAAAATTTTATACCAGCAGTACGCTGTGATTTTTTTGTAAGCCTTAAAGATTAAACAGTGAAAAATCGTTGCCTTAATTTATATAAAAACTTTCGTATTTGAGAGTTTTTGTTTTTTATATACTTTAATATGTATCTCCCAAAATACGGTCTACATAAATAGAAACCGCACTGCGTACAGATAAATGGTTATATTCATCCAAATACCGTAATGGACGCAGCAACTGGCAACGTTCAACAACTTCTTTTGCCAGCCCAAAACCTGTTCCAAACAGCAAAAGCACAGGTTCTTTTTCCAGCATGTCAGTCACATCTGAAACAGCCACTTCGCCAGCCCCATGCTGATTTGCCACTGCGGAAGTAGCAACAAGACGTGGCAATCTTCCTGTTTTTTGCCTTACAATTTCAATAGCTCCGTCCAGACTGGAAACAACTTCAGCCATAGCCAAAGCTCTTGCCCTGTCTGGATTAGCTTCACTCCCAGCTCCACAAGTCCAATAATCAATGAGTTTTTGAGCCAGCTTCTGCTGATCCTCAAGCGGTGTTACCGCAAAAAACCCAGCTAATGAATAGGAGCGTGAACAGCGACTCATATCGTGTATGTCAAGGTTTGTCAAAGAAACTGTGACCTTTTTCCCAAATTTATTGACCACAGGAAAATGTATTAAAGCAAGAAAAAGATTCCGCCCTCTGCTCTTTATTTTACATTGCTTAAGGCAGGTAATATCCGCTGGGCTTAAAAGTGCTGAAGCCAAAAGATCAGGACGGCGTTTTAGGGTTATTTCTAAAGATTTTTCACGCTGCCAAGTAGCAATACGTCCATGATCTCCAGAACGGACAATTTCAGGCACCGCAGCTCCTTCAAATTCTTCAGGTCTGGTATACTGGGGATGCTCTAAAAGCCCGTCTGAAAAACTTTCAAAATGATGCGATTCTTCCTTGTGCATAAAATCTGGTAACAAACGGGATACAGCTTCAATCACGCATAAAGCCCCTGTTTCACCGCCGTTTAGAACCATATCACCCACGCTTACTTCCTCAATCGGGAAAATATCAAGCAGCCGCTGGTCAACCCCCTCATAACGTCCACAAATAAGTGTTATATTTTTCTCAATAGAAAGTTCACGGGCGTACTGCTGATCAAGCTTTCGACCTTTTGGGGAAAGTAGTAGCATTCGTCCAGTATTTTCAATTTGGCGTAAGGTCTTGCTCAAAGGCTCAAGCATCATAACAAGTCCTGCACCGCCACCATACGGCTTATCGTCTACGGTTTGATGCCTGTCAGTGGTCATATTGCGGGGAGTAAACCGCTCAATGGTCACCAGCCCTTTATCTATAGCTTTACCCAGCAAGCCGACAGAAAGCGGAGAATCAAAAAATTCAGGAAAAATAGTAACAAGATTAAAATGCATATTTTTTATTGCTTATTTTTTTGTACAAAATCGAAGATAGGCAGCAGTAATTTTTGCATAAATTTACCTTTCCTCTTTTCCATGCCATATTCTAAGTACATATACGGTATCATCCTTTACCAGATAACGGATAGCGTACCTGACAAAAATAAATTCCCGAACTCCATCTAAACTTTCTAAGCCATGACCAAGGAAAGGGAATTTTGCAAATCGTTGAATCGCAGATTTGAGGTTAAGGGAGGCAGTTTGGGCAGCATCAGGATTATGTTGTGCAATAAATTCGTAAAGACGTTTTAAGTCCTCTATCGATTCTGGAGAAAATTTTATTTGCACTTTGGGGCATCCCTTAGAACCGAAGAGGCAGGATCAGTACCCCATGTATCCAGCCAAGCAAAAACTTCATCCCCAGCAATACAGCGTCCAGCTGCAATGCTTTCAAGGGCTTGCAGCGTTTCTTCATGCCTTGTTTGCTGTTTTTTGTCTTTATCTACATAGTCAGTCATAAAACTGCGTAAGAGCTGGTTGACATTTTGTCCATGTTTTTTAGCTGTAAATTCAAATTGCTTTTTAAGCTTGGAATCAACCCTCGCCCGTATGGTCTCTTGCATAACGAGCCTCCTTTGTAGCTACAGTAAGCTACA
Organism: Desulfovibrionaceae bacterium; assembly: GCA_963678135.1. Classification (GTDB taxonomy): domain Bacteria; phylum Desulfobacterota; class Desulfovibrionia; order Desulfovibrionales; family Desulfovibrionaceae; genus JAHJKV01. The sequence goes on from OY782667.1 coordinate 1,487,822, forward strand.
AGGCTAGGGCTGTAAAGGGGAGGGTATCTTTTTCGAAATTATTGAGTGGTAAGACCTTAAACATATTCTATAAGAACAATATTAGCTGTCCGCTCCCTAATTTATTAATGATGGGACAATTATAAAACGAGATATAAGAAGCGGAAATTCAACCAATGAAACGCAGCGACTAAGGGGAAAAGTCAAACTGCTTGCTCGTGACTTTGTCCGATACATTGAGGATCAACCGATTCAACAATTGCAGCTCTCAAAAAGTGTGATGAAAAAACAAACGGTGAAATTTGGACATCTAAAAATAATATCAAATCATTTGGAGATTCCAATAGAAATTCGTAATAAAAATTAAGACAACACTGCATCATACCAAGACAACTTTACATTCAGGAGATCCAAAAAAGGTAGCCAAGTGGGTAGCATACGAGAAAAGGCCTACAAAAATAAACTTGTAAACCTTTGATTTCATTTGTAAAGCCCCCCCTTTTTTAGGGCCAGTTAAAAGTAGAGACTTTCGCCATGTTTTGGACGTACCGCCAGCACGATGAATGGCAAAATTGATAGGCGTCATGTTTCCCAATGATTCATGAGGCCGGTTTTCATTATAGTTGATCATAAATTCCTCAGTTATTTCTCGCACTTCACTCAAGCTATTAAACACATATAAATCAAGAACCTCTTCTCTGTATGTGCGATTAAAACGTTCGATATATGAGTGTTGCATCACGGATTTACGGCTCGTTGCAGGATGGCGTTTTTTGCTTTTTCGTTTAAGATTCATTTTTAACAAACAATACACTCGCCAAACTCGTTTGTGATTCCAGAGCTTGCCTTGTTGCCGGATCACGTTAAAAAGTTTGCTAAAACCCCATGTGGGCTTTTGTTCGGCCAGTTCAGTCAAGGCAGCGATAACCTCGCTATCGTCCCGAGGATGCGATTTGTAGGCGTAATAGCTTCTGCTGACGCCCATTGTAGCACATGCTTTACGTTCACTGAGTTCAAACGTGCTGATCATGTGCTTGACGATCCTTTGCGCTGAACCGGCCTTAGAGCTTTTTTTCAATAACATCCTTAAGCGCCATATGTTCCAAGCTTAAATCTGCAAACATTTGTTTTAGTTTTCGATTTTCTGCTTCGAGTTCTTTTATCCGGCGAATATCAGACGCTTCCATGCCACCGTACTTGGATTTCCATTTGTAGTATGTCGCAGGGCTGACGCGGTATTCCCTGCACACATCTTTGGCTATGCGACCCCCCTTCCAAAATGCATTTATAAATTGGATAAATGGAATAAAATTAGATAAAAATGGAAAAACTATTGCTATTGATGGTAAATCATTAAGACGTTCTTTTGATAAAGCAAATGGAAAGGGAGTGTTGCATATGGTCAGTGCTTGGGCAGTAGAAGCAGGAATAGCTATCGGCCAAGTTAAAACCAACGAAAAATCTAATGAAATTAATGCAATACCTAGTCTGCTCGATATGCTAGATATATCTGGAGCGATTATCACTATAGATGCAATGGGGTGCCAGAAAAAAATTGCAAGCAAAATTATTGATAAAGAGGCTGAATATGTTTTGGCGTTAAAGGGCAATCATTCTGACTTGCATAACGAGCTAAAATCATTGTTTAAGATTGCAGAAAAAAGAAATTTCAAGGACATGCACATAACACATACGCTACAATTGATAAGGGACATGGACGAATTGAAACTCGAACTTGTACGGCTTTGTCTGCCAAGCAGTGGTTTCCAGAGGCAAAAGAATGGAGAGGCTTAAAAATATTGGTCAAAATAGATTCAACAAGAGAAATAAACAAGTCAAAACAAGAGGCTACCAGGTATTTTCGTTCAAGTTTGCCAATGGATGCACAAGCAATGCTTCAGTCGGTTCGTGAGCATTGGGGAATTGAAAATTCTTTGCATTGGGTATTGGACATGAATTTTCGAAAGGATGAATCACGAATAAGAAAAGGACATGCTGCGGAAAATTTAGCTATCATCAGAAAAATTGTACTCAACATAATAAAACTCAATAAACCAAAAGAGTTAAGCTTTAGAAAAGCAAAGCTTAAGTCCTCGTGGGATATTGATTTTGCTCTACAAACTGTATTCGGAGTTTAATATGCGTTTGCCCTGATCCTGTGTCAAGCTTGGCAGTATATCGATTCAGGGCAAATGCATATAAAATTTAGGCTAAATACTGTCCTTTCATTTCATTGAGCTCTCTCCCTGTCATCCTGTCTCCTTTTTGTCATCCTACGCGTATATGCGCTTATAATCACCAAGCCACAATGTATTCCACAAAAAACAACGCATTTATGATTGACAAATAAATGATCAAAATCCCAAGAAATAAGCCAAAGAAAACATGCCTCTCTACTCACCAAATCAAAGGTACAAACCAAAAAAGCCATGCGCTCATAAGTATTGCGCCTAAAGTATTGAGCACTGCGCCAAGTATCAACATATGAGACAAACGAATTCCGCGCATTTCGCCCACGACCAAAGCATTACACGGGGTGGCAATAGGGGTCATAAACGCGCAAGTGGAGGCAATTGATACTCCGAGCATCAGAATTAAAGGCGAAAGATGCACCGCTTGTGCAAACTCATAGGCCACGGGGAAAAAAGCCACGGCGACCGCTGTATTGGAAAAAACTTCAGTGCAAAAAATAACAAGTAAAATAATCATAAATAACAAAAATATAGCAGTGATATTGTGCCCAGCAAATAGAGTGAATGCAGATGTTATTTGGGTGCTGAGCTCAAAATAATCCACCACAAAAAAGACAAGGCCGAGTATGCAAAGCATGGCCAGTCCGCGCAAAGGCACACCGCGGAAAATATCCCTCAATGTGAGCAAAGCGGAACTGCTGCCTTGGCAAGGTGGGCCACCTCGATAAAAGGCTAAGCATATGAAATATAAAAAAAAGGCAAGACAAATTCCGGATTCCACTTGTGCATATTGTGGCCAAAATTCTCGTACAAAAGATGAGCCTGTCCAAAAAAGAATAAAGCAGATAAAAAGAATACGTCCGGAGCGTTGCCAGGGTGTGAGTTCACGATCTGTAAAAAGTTTCAAATAAAGTCCATGTTTACGAAGCTCAGCAGGAATCGCCAAACACAAAACTCCCCAAGCCAATAAAAGAAAAAAGAAAACCAAAGGCAAAGACCAAAATAGCCAGCTGATAAAATTCACCTGTTCACGACCAGCGACTTGAAAATAATCCAAATATCCTAGGAACATAAGATTGGCCGGAGAACCTATAAGTGACCCCATCCCTCCAATATTAGCCCCATAAAGAGCAGCAAGGGCAAGAGCTGTTGTTAAAGAAGATGCAGGGCACTGCTTTTGTATTTCAAAGTCCATGCGTTTTAAGATTGGCAAAAAAGTGAGCATAACCACGGCATTAGGGATTATAAAAGAAAGAAGTGCAGAAGAACATAAAATATACAAAAGAAGCACGCTTGGCCTGCTTGAACCCTTGCGCGCAGCCAAGCCAAAAATGCGGTACACAAAAAGGTCTGCCAATTTCGTTACCGCGAGCAGCCGATAAACCAAATAGGCATTGGCAAAAAGTATAAAAAGGGGCAATCTGCGCCAAAAATAGCCCAAAAAAAGCTGAAAATTTGTACTTTCAAACAGTGATTCCATGTCGATATTGTACACAATATGTAATAAAATTAAAAGTTTATATGACATGAGACAATATGAGACAACTGTCTCACTGCAAGGTGTTGATTTTTAAGGATATTCAAAAAAAGTGAAACAGAGTGTCTCAAAAACAAAAGAGCAGAAGCGTTCACTTTTTACATGATTTCCGCTACACTGAATTTCTATACAACCAAAAGGAAAATTATGTCTGAATTTGTTCATTTACATGTCCACACAGAATATTCTTTGCTTGATGGCGCGATTCGTATCAAAGATATTTGCCAAAAAACCAAAGAGTTAGGGATGTCATCTGTCGCCATAACAGATCACGGCAATATGTTTGGAGCCGTCACCTTTTATCAAACAGCCCTTTCTTTTGGACTTAAGCCTATTATCGGCTGTGAAGTGTATATCGCACCGGGTGACGTTAATGATGCAGAGGCGCATACTCAAAAAACTGAACGTTACCACCTTATCTTATTAGCAAAAAATTTTATTGGCTACAAAAATCTTATACAACTTGTAACCCTTGGTTATTTGGAGGGCTTATATTATAAACCTCGCGTTTCTAAATATCTTCTGAATAAATATAAAGAAGGCCTTATTTGTCTTTCTGCCTGTTTGGGTGGAGAAATACCTAAAAAGCTGTTATCCCAAGGACTTGAAGCTGGTATTCAAACAGCAAAAGAATATGCAGAAATATTTCCAGGTGATTTTTACTTAGAGCTACAGAAAAATGGCATCCCTGAACAAACAACAGTAAATCAAATGCTTAAAGAAGTGGCTCAAGCCACTCAGCTTCCTCTGGTTGCAACAAATGACTGTCATTACTTAAATAAAGGCGATGATGAAGCGCATGACGTGTTATTGTGCATCCAAACGGCCAAAAAAGTTGATGAGCAAGACCGGATGCGTATGAACACTGATCAGCTCTATTTTAAGACACCTGAAGAAATGCAGCGAGATTTTGCAGATTGCCCAGAAGCACTTGAGAATACTCACAAAATAGCAAAGCAATGCAATGTGGAAATTCCGCTTGGAAATTATTCTTTTCCTACATTTGAGCTACCTGAAGGCATGACTGCTACGACTGAGCTTGAACGCATGTGCAAAGAAGGTCTTGAGCAACGCATAGCCAAAGCCCCGTATACAGTGGATGAAACAGTGTATTGGGATCGCCTTAAAACAGAGCTTGCAGTTATTAAGCAAATGGGCTTTCCAGCCTATTTCCTTATTGTTCAAGATTTCATTAACTGGGCGAAAAAACAGGATATTCCAGTTGGCCCGGGGCGCGGTTCAGCAGCAGGTTCTATTGTTGCATGGTCTCTAGGGATTACGAACCTTGATCCAATTCCCTACGGGCTACTTTTTGAACGTTTTCTTAATAAAGAACGTGTCTCCATGCCGGATATTGATGTTGATTTTTGTGAACGGCGTCGCCTGAACGTTATTGAGTATTGCGCCAAAAAATATGGACACGATCATGTGGCGCAAATAACCACTTTTGGGAGAATGAAGGCCAAGGCAGTTATCCGTGACGTAGCCCGTGCCTTGAATATAGAACTCTCTGAAGCAGACAAAATAAGTAAACTTGTGCCAGCAGATCCCAAAATGACTCTTTCTAAAGCGCTGGATCAAGAGCCTGATCTGCTTAAACTGTATCAAAATGACGAACGTATTCGCAAACTTATAGATATATCCAAACGCTTGGAAGGACTTTGTCGGCATGCTTCTGTTCATGCAGCAGGTCTTGTTTTTTCTGATGAACCAATGGTCAATTATCTTCCTCTTTATAAAGGCAAAAAGGGGGGGACAGTAACTCAGTATGATATGAAATGTGTTGAAAAAATAGGACTGGTTAAATTCGATTTTTTAGGGCTTAAAACAGCGACTGTAATCCACGACACCTTAAAAATCATCAGGCAGCAAGGCAAAACACCACCAGATTTGCATAATATTTCGCTTGCAGATCCAAAAACCTATGAAGTGTTCAGTACAGGAAATACAGATGGTATTTTTCAGGTCGAAAGTTCTGGGATGCGCCAGTATTTAAGAATGCTAAAACCTCACTGTTTTGAAGATATTATCGCCATGCTGGCTTTGTATCGCCCTGGTCCTCTTAGTTCGGATATGGTTAATCACTTTATTAAGTGCAAACATGGAACTATCAAAGTAAGCTATCCGCACCCTTGTCTAAAAACTATTCTCGAACCTACTTACGGGGTTATTGTTTACCAAGAACAAGTTATGGCAGTTGCCACAGAAATAGCAAATTACTCTCTTGGCGAAAGTGATTTGTTGCGCAGAGCCATGGGGAAAAAGAATGCAAAAGACATGGAAGCGCAGGAGAAACGCTTTCTCCAAGGTGCAAAAGAAAATAATATTCCGAATAAAACCGCCCTTGAAATCTTTAAGCTCATGAAAAAATTTGCAGAATATGGTTTTAATAAATCGCACTCTGCTGCTTATGCTCTTATTTCTTATTATACTGCCTACCTCAAAGCGCATCACACCATAGAATTTATGGCAGCACTTATCAGCACAGAGCTGAATAATACCGCAAAACTGTATATGTATATCAATGCTTGTCAAAGAATGGGAATTACAATCAACCCTCCAAATATCAATACTTCTGTATCTACTTTTTCCATTGCTGATAAAACAATTCTTTTTGGCCTGACAGGCATTAAAAATGTTGGCGAAGATGCCGTACATGCTGTTGTTGCTGAACGTGAAGCAAACGGTCCCTATCAAGGATTGCTGGATTTTTGTTCTCGCGTAGACTTGCACAAAGTGAGCAAACGGGTGATTGAATTTTTTATTAAAGGCGGAGCCATGGACTGCTTTGATTGTCCTAGAGCAGCTTTGATGGCTGCTTTGGAAAAAGCTGTAGCCTATGGACAAAATAAAGCAAAAGAGCGCGAGCAAGGTATGCTCAGCATGTTGGATTTGCTTGCTGCAAGCAGTGATGCTGATTCAGAAGAACCCGTATGTTTTTCTTTAGATGAACTGAATACACCAGAATGGGAAGATATTGAGAAACAAAAAATGGAAAAAGAAGCCTTGGGTTTTTTCCTTACCACTCATCCTCTTTCTGCCTTTATTCGGGATATGCAACGCTTACGGCTTGATACCCTTGAATCATGCAGGGAATATTCCGCAGAAATTGAGGTCAAAATCGGCTGCATCGTGACAGATATAACAGAAAAATACAGTAGAAATGGGGAAAAATACGCCAGACTTGCCATTGAAGATTTGAGCGGAGTCGGAGAAATAACCATCTGGTCTCGAAGTTATAACGATGAAATCAAAGCTCTTTTAACTTCGGAAATACCATTATACATTGAAGGCAAAACAGAAAGTAGCAAGAGTGACTTGGACGAGGGAACAGGGCAAGCAAGGCTCATTGCAAGCAGCATCAAGTCACTGACTGAAACTATTAACAATAATACTGAACCTATTGAACTGTCCATCAAACATCAGCTATGCTCCCAAGAACATTTAGAGGCACTCTCAGCAATACTTTTGCAGTATCCCGGCAATATTCCTGTTTGTCTTTGGGTGTATTTTAATGAATATATGGTGCAACTTAATCTTGGTTCAAGGTTCAAGGTTTCACCGAAAACTGCCCTTTGGGAAGAACTCGACACTTGGCAAGGAAAAAATAATGACAGAATTGACTGAACTCAAACTGCTTGGGGCATATTTTGGATTTTTCCTTGTACTGGGCATTGGCTTTGTGCTCAGTATTCCAATATTGATTTGGAAAGAAACACGGCAAAGTAAAAAATTACTGGAACAGCTTTTAGCTCAGCAGCAGCAAACAAATAAACTTATGCAAAGCTGGCCTTCTGCTCAAATACACCCTGCAAAATCTCACAAACCAGAGCAATAGCTAAAAAAGTAATAATTTACGGCAAACGCATATGAACTTGTCCGTAGTTCAGTTATCCCTCTTTGTCACTTCCGCGCAGGATGACAAGAGGGGGGGAAGACGCGTAGAGCGGAGCGACGCAATAATGCAAAGATCACTTTTTGTGACAATCACTCTGCCAAAATTTACCAGAACCAAAAAACTACAAGGAATTGAGTAGCTGCGAGGAACTTAAATCATGTCTGAAACATATCGCCTTCACATCACGCAATCATTTTGTGCAGCACACCAATTACGCAATTATAAGGGGAAATGTGAAAATCTGCATGGGCATAATTTTGATGTGGAAATTGTGGTGCAAGGAACACAATTAGACCCTGAAATTGAGTATCTGATTGATTTTGGGGTGCTTAAAAAAATGGCAAGAGAAATTATTGCGCCTCTTGATCATAGTAATTTGAATACACTCGCGTCCTTTGAAAAGCATAATCCTTCTTCGGAATTACTTGCTCGTCATATTTACAAAGAGCTACAAGCTCGCCTGAGCCAAACCGCTCCGCACGTCACGCTACTTGAAGTTTCAGTCAGTGAAAAACCCCAGCAACGCGCAGTCTATTTTGAATGATGAGCTTAAAATCTGATTTCTTCTTCTTTCAATATTTGAAAGGCTTTGTTGCCTTTTATTCGTCCGGGAATGCCATGGAATTTTTTTACGCCTTCAATTTCAGCTTCAAGAAAATCATCTTCATCTGTATCAAGCATAATAATATCTCCTTTTTCTAAATTAAGGAGTTGACGGCCTGTAATGCTTGTTGTCCCCATACGCACTAACATTTCCACGGGCGTTTCCATGAGGCGTTCCTTAAAACGGTTGATCCAAATATGGTCTATTTCCAGACGTTCGGATTGAAAAGAGGCATGTAATTTCGAGCGAATAGGCTCCATTGTCGCATATGGTAAACAGCAAATAAGCGAGCCTATTGCATTTTCAAGTTCTACCTCAAAGGTAATGACAATAACGACATCTGAAGGAGGCACAATGGCTGCAAACTGTGGATTGACCTCACTTCGAATCATTTCAACATGGACGTCATGCACTGGTTTCCAACTGTCCTCCATATTAGAAAGAGCAATTTTAACAACTCTGTTCACAATGGCTTGTTCAATGGGCGTGAAATCACGACCTTCGACTTTTGGTTGGGAACTGGCACCACCAAAAAAACTTTCGACCAAAGCGAAAACAAGGCGAGAATCAACAACTAAGATTGCATTGCCTCGCAGTGGATCCATTTTGAAAATCGAGATAGAAGTGGGCACGGGTAAAGAGCGCATAAAGTCCCCGAATTTCGACATATCAATGGAAATAGGGTTGATATCCACTCTTTTACGCATGGTATTGGCAAGCGAATTTGTTGCCAAACGCGCAAAACGGTCATTGACAATTTCAAGAACAGGCATGCGTCCGCGAATAATGCGGTCTTGGTTTGCAAGGTCAAAAGAAATGATACCGGAATCATCATCCTCCGGTAAATCTGGCTCCTCTTCAAGCTCAGCTCCGGAAAGACCTCTTAGCAGGGCATCAACTTCGTCTTGTTCAAGAATTTTGCTCATGAAATATTTTCTCCGAGTCACATATTTTTAGTGAGTCATGAATTTGTACAAAAAGATTAGCAATCTTCGTGCCGTGACTTCCTTTTTACTGTATCGGCTGAAAAAGCCTTATTCAATAGGTCTTTTGTATTTTTGAAGAGTATACACAGCTTATGCAAAAAGCATAGACAGTCAAAAAAATGTCAATGGTTTTGAAAGGGCAGGCTGGAAAGCGGTACAATGACAATATCTTCAGGTAAATTTGCTGCCCATGTTTGGATAGCCTGCAAGGTCTCTTCGTGTGGGTGACCAATAGCAATAGCTGTGCCCCTGCGTCTTGCGACTTTTTCTGCTGTTTTTAATTGTCCAAGAATATAAGGGATAGCCAATTGATTATCAAGAAAGACATCTCTTCCATAAAAAGGAGTACTTGATTCACGAGCAGCATACGCTGCTTTAGATTTTCCAGTTGTTCTACTGTCTAAAAAGAAAAGTCCACGGTCTGCAAGTATTTTGAGCACAGTATACATAGCAGCTTGATCTTCTGTAAAACGTGAGCCCATATGATTATTGACGCCGACTGCATCCGGAATTAAATCCAAATTTTTCTTTACAATACTTTGTATTTTTTGAGCATTCATTTTGAGAAAGAGTGCTCCAGGACCGGGATTGGCTTGAGGATAACTCCGAGGTTCCATAGGAAGATGTACAATAATATCAAGCTTATTTTGTTTGGCTATTTTTCGGGTTGCATCTCGGTGTGAGGCCAAGGGCCAGATGGCAAAGGTAATAGGTAATTTGCTTTCTGCGAATTTGCGCGCGAGTTGCGTGTCTTCTCCAAGATCGTCAATGACAATGGCAATGCGGTCTTTAGCTGCTATATCAAGTGGAATTTTTGCTTCTTCAGCAATTTGTTTTTTCGGGATTTCAAGGAATAATTCATGGGTTCTTATGCCTTTAATCAAAAGAGAAAATTGCCGTGGTCCAGAGACAACAAGCGATACTTCGGGAAGATGCGATTGCAGTAATTTTGTCAGGTGCTGTGCAAATTCTTCAGGAGAAACCGGAACATAAAATCCTAGAAAACGAGCCTTAAAATCTTCATGTCCTTGAGTCGGCAAGGCAAAAACTTCTATAGAATCAGGAGACGCTTTGAGTTCTATCAAAGCGCGCATGAGCAGGGCATCAGTGCGTATAGCGAGTTCTTGAATATTGCTTGCTAGAGTTTCTTCATACACCAGCGGTAAGGGAGCTACTGGTTCAACTGCTTCTTTTTGAGCAAAGAACAAAATAATAGTCCCCAGAAAGAGCAACAAAAATATACAGCAAGCAATTCCAAGCTCACGTTTATATTTTTGTATAAACCTGAACAAGAAGTCTTTTTTTGAAAAAGAAGGTTCTTCTTGTTCAGGTTGTTCTATGTCTGGAGGCATATTTTTCTGACTACTTTAGTACAACACAGTATTAGTGAATCTGAGTAATAACTGGTAGTTTTTTGACTAATTCCAGCGCCATTCGCAGTTGATTATCTTTTGCAAGCAGCGTCTTGGTCTTTTCATCAATTTTTTCTTCTTGTATTTCTTCAGTTCCATTTGGATTTTCAAAATGGCTGGAAAGATTTTGTTCACGAATAGTTAAACGAACTAAATCTTCCGTTTCCTCGTTTTTTACCGGAATAAAAGGAACGCATAAATCAGGTTCTATTCCTTCAGCTTGAATTGAACGCCCGGAAGGGGTGTAATATAATGCAGAGGTCAGCTTTAAGGCTTTTCCTTCAGCTAAAGGAATAACATGCTGCACAGAGCCTTTACCAAAACTACGCTCGCCGATAATCAAAGAACGTTTTCTGTCTTGCAATGCACCGGCTACGATTTCTGAAGCAGAAGCACTGCCCGCATTGATAAGAGTCACGACGGGTACGCTAATATCTGTGGGCTCTTTTTTTGCAATGAAATCATGGCGTTTCGCAGCATTACGACCTTGCATATAAACGATTAAACCATCTTCTAAAAAGGCATCACTGACACTTACTGCCTGCTTGAGCAGGCCGCCGGGATTATTTCGTAAATCGAGGACAATGCCTTTTAGTTCATGCATGGCTACATATTGTGAAATTTTTTGATGTAATTCCTCAGTAGTATGCTCATTGAACCTGGTTAAACGTACATATAATATACCAGTGTCCAATACTTTTGTTTTAACAGCGACCAGTGGGATAATGCCCCGGACAATGGACACTTCTATGGGATTATTTTCTTGTTTATGCACAATAGTCAGACGGACACTTGTTCCTTCTTCACCCCGAATTTTTTTCACAGCATCCAAAAGAGTGTAGCCTTGCGTGGATTCTCCATCAATTTCTATGATAGAATCACCAGCTTTGAGTCCTGCTCTATAGGCAGGAGTATCTTCAAGTGGCGACACAACAATGAGCCGACTTTTTTCCATGCTGATTTCAATACCGATGCCTGAAAATTTGCCGGCAGTAGTGTTTTGCATTTCTTCATATGCTTCTTCATCAAGGTATGCAGAATGCGGATCAAGTTGCTCAAGCATTCCTTTAATTGAATCCTCGATAAGTTCTGCGCGCGAAATGTCTTCAACATAGCTTTCTTCCACAATATCAAGCACTTGGCTGAATCTACGCAAAGACTCTAAAGCATCAGAATCTTGCGCCTTGGAATAATTGCCACTTAGAAAAACAAAACCAAGAAGCAGAAAAGCAGCTAAAAATAAAATGCCACGTCTCATATTTCCCTCCCAAAAGAGTTCACCCGTCAGTTTTTATGTGTTTCGACGTTAGATAACCAGCCCATAGGGTTAATAGGTTTTGAACCAAAACGCAATTCAAAATATAAGCCATGTTGTTTTGTTTTAGGATCAAATCCTACCACGCCAAGCGGTTCATCTTTTTCAATTTCTCGCCCGGGCAACACCAAACATTTTGAAAGATAGGCGTATACTGAATAATAGTTATTTCCATGATACACAATAACGACTTGCCCAAAGCCTCGGAGTGTATCCGCATGCATTACTTTACCCCAAAAAATAGATTTTACCGTGGTATTTTCATTTGCTGCAATACCGATACCTCGGCGAGCAGGCTTGGCATATGGGGCAAAAGTAGAGGTTACTCGTCCTTTGACAGGCCAAGGCAAAATAAGGCGGTTATCCTCAAAACGTCGTACATATTGTGTTTGCAGCTTATAGTTGAGATCTTTAATAACTTGAATGATTGCCTGAAGGTCTTTTTCCAGATCATCTTTTTTATTTTGTGTTTGGCGAAGGGAATTCCAAAGATGCAATTTTTTTTGCAAGAGTGCATCTTTTTGCTTGTTTACTTCATCGAGTTTTTCTTCAGCAAGTTGCGCCAAAACAGACTGCTCTTCAATATTTTGTTCAATGAGCTTTGAGGCATGAACTGTTTCCTTGAAACGTGTGGACGTTGCCTGATAGATATGTGAGAGCCAAGTAAAATGACGATCCATTTCGTTCCAAGAATCAACACATTGCAGTGTTCCTCCGATGCGTTGTCCGTGCAATGGCCAGAGTAAAATGAGCAGTTGTTCCAGTTCTTGTACCAAGGTATGTTTCCAGCGCGTCAGTTCTTTATACACTTTGCGAACTTCGTTTTCTTTTGTCTTAATCGCATGTAATTCTTGTTCCATTTGAGCTATGGATTGACTCAGAACTTTGATTTGTTGTTTGACACTGGAAAATTTTTTTTGGAGTTTTTTTTCTTGATTTGTAAGACGGTTCATGCGTCTTTGTCGTCTTTCAAGTTCATCTTGCTGGAATAAAATATCTTTTTCTAAATTGACTGTAGTTGCAGGAAAGCTCAATGGCGGAGCTATAAACAAAAAAGCTACAAATAAAAAACACGCATAAAAATAAGGCACTATTGCTCCAAATCAAAATGCAAAGGGCAGTTTGCACAATTTGCCTCTTGCTTTTTGCACCAATTTTTACAGGTACGCACGATTAAGGCATGAAATTCATTATAAAATTGAGTGTTCTCCTGCAAATTATCCATAAAAAGAGCTTGCAATTCATCATATCGGCATTCTTCATGTATCAAACCATGCCGGATCATCATACGCTTTGTATACGCATCCACAACAAAAACAGGGAGGTTCAAAGCATAATTAAGAATGGAATCTGCGGTCTCAGGGCCAATGCCATTCACTGCGAGCAATTTGGCGCGCAAGGACATGGTGTCCTGCTTTTTGAGTTCAAGTATATCCATGTTGGCTTCTTGAGCTAAAAATGAGACAAAATTTTTTAATTTTTGTGCTTTGATGCGGAAAAATCCGGAAGGCCGGATAAGCTCTTGCAGGGTACTTATATCCATTTTTGCTATCATTTCAGGGTGCAAGGCCTTAGCTCTTTTGAGATTAGCTATTGCTTTTTCAACATTATTCCAATTCGTATTTTGCGTGAGGATAGCTCCTATAGCCACTTCAAAAGGGGACTCTCCCGGCCACCATGCGCTAGAACCAAGAGCATGGTACATTGCCTTATATAAAGAATATAATCTCTCCGCGGTTTTCATTTTTTTTCTCGTTTTGTACTGTCACAAAACAGTAATATCGCCCATTCATCGCGTGTGATAATTTGAGGATACTCCATCCCTAATTGCGTGTAACATACAGCGACTTTCTTTGCTTGTTCGGCTAAAATTCCTGAAAGAAACAAAGAGCCTTGTGCGTGTAAATGAGGGATAATCAAAGGCGCAAGTTCTATGAGCGGACCGGATAAAATATTTGCAACAATTATTTCAAATTGTGCTTCCATAGGGAGACTGTCTATGGAACCAAGCCTAAAATCAATATTTTGGCTGACCTTATTGGCCATGGCATTTTCTGTAGCACAAGGAACAGTATCAGGGTCAATATCAAGCCCGATTCCTTTGCAGCCCAACATGGCTAAAGCAATTGATAAAATCCCAGAACCTGTGCCTAAATCTAAAAAACGAGTTTGTTGTGTACGTTTTGCTACCGCAAGGTGTTCAAGGCATAAGGCTGTCGTAGGGTGGTGTCCTGTTCCAAAAGCCATTTTGGGTTCAATGATAATAGTTTTTTTATGGGCTGTCCCTTTATCGGCCAACCAAGGAGGCACTATTTCAAATATCTCGCCACAAGAGACAGGCAGAAAAAAATCTTTCCAAGAAGTCGCCCAATTTTCTTGTTTTTGCTCGCGTAGAATAAAGGTCGTTTCTGGCCACAGTTGTTTTGCTTTTCTGGCAAATTCGCCGGCTAGATCCCGATCAGGCAAATGGATACGATATTTCGTTGAAACAGCACCATTTTTTTCTTCCCAGCCTTGAGGGCATAATTGCGTCAGTAAAGGCAAGGCTATTTCACCGCTAGGATCAGGAAGAGTAAATTCTATTTCAATAAGTGAGTGCATGGGTATACTAAAAAATCTATGGGTATACTAAAAAATCTTAGGCCATATCGTTCACAAGAGAACCCTTGCCTGATGCAAGATCAAGAGTAAAGGTACGACCTGCGGGCGGAGTACATTGCTCCACAGGGGCAGCTGTTTTTTCTATGTTCTGTTTTTCTTTTTGTTCAGATTCTTGCATTCGAGTGTCTATGTTTTCGTTTGCCAAGCGATCTGTATACGAAAAAAGAGTCATCTTGCCTACTTTGTTATTCAATAATTATATATGCTACCTTGCTGTAACACAGTGGTCAATCTTCTTTAATTCTCGGCAAGAGCAAGCGCATATAAATTTCAGCGCGAACACTTTCGTAGTGATCCTGCCCCCTCTTGTCATCCTGCGCTTTAGTCGCAGGATCCAGTTCTTTTGTCTTCTCTTTTTCTTTTCTTCTTTTTTGTTTCTTCTTCTACAGTGTTAAGGCATCATAGTTCGGATCTGCTAGACTGTCGCGACTTACGCGCTTTAATAACGGAAAATTAATATGCGTTTGTCCTAATTCTCGGCAAGAATTTTTTCTAATGTTTCTATGAAACGTGCTAAATCATTTTGCTGAATAGTAAGCGGTGGCACAAGGCGTAAAATTTTGTCTTGAGTAAGGTTCAGCACAAAGCCGGATTCAAGCAATTTTTCCCATACTGTTTTTCCTGAAAACCTCAGCTCAATCCCAATCAAAAGACCAAAGCCACGCACTTCAGCTATTTTGTTCGGTAATTTTTGAGATAAAGCCTTTAGTTCATTTTGCATCCAACTGCCAAGCTCTGCAGCATGTTCAACTAAGGCTTCGTTTTGTAAAATATTAAGGGTTTCGCAGGCCACTGCACTGAGTACACCTCCGCCTCCAAACGTAGTCGCATGGCAACCGGGTTCAAAGCCTTGTGCTACTGTGTCACTGGCAAGTACAGCACCAAGAGGCAGACCATTAGCCAAAGCCTTGGCTGCGGTAAAAATATCAGGGATAATGCCATAATGCTCATACGCCCACATGCGTCCGGTTCGTCCCATCCCTGTTTGTATTTCATCAATAATAAGCAGCACATCTTTTTTTGCACAAAGTTCTTGCAATGCCTGTGCATAGTGCTGGGAAAGAGGGCGTACTCCTCCTTCTCCCTGTATAACTTCAAGCATGACAGCGCATGTTTTATCAGAGATGGCTGCTTCAAGCGCAACAATATCATCAAAAGCTACAGTACAAAATCCTTGTGGCAGTGGATCAAAGCCTTCAGTAAGGCGTCCTCCTTGCCCTGTTGCAGCAAGGGTCGCCAAGGTACGGCCATGAAAAGATTTATCTAAGGTGATGATTTCAAAAGCATTCTTTTTTTGTACCACTTGTGCATAACGGCGAGCAAGTTTGATTGCTCCCTCATTGGCTTCTGCGCCGGAATTGCAGAAAAAAACTTTGTCCATGGCACAGGTTGCAAGCAGTTTTTCTGCATATTCTAACTGTTCTTCTTGATAAAAAAGATTGGAGACATGCACGAGCTTTTGCGCCTGAATTTCCATGACTTTTGCCAATTCAGGACGGCAATGCCCGAGAGCAGTTACAGCAATACCAGAAAGTAAATCAATATATTCTTTACCTTCAAAGTCATACAATCGACAATCCTTGGCGGATTTTATGGCTAAAGGATACCGCCCATAGGTGTGCATCAGCAGTGCTTCTTCTTTTTGTTTGAGTGAACCAAAAGTATACATGTTTACTCCAAATTATAAGCATATTCAATATGTTAAGTATATTTTATATGTTTAGATATATTCGATGCTGTAAGTTTATCTGATATATTAAGTATATTTGATATATTTAGTATATTTGATATTTTAAGTATATTTGATATGTTTACTATATTGAGTATGTTCGATATATTAAGTATAGTTAAATATGTTAAGTATAATTAAATATATTTAGTATATAAGAAATATTCAGTATATTTGATATGTCCAGTCTATTCAATAGAATGTTTCCTATGCAGAAAAATAAAAATCAGTAAAGCGAAAATCAGTGTTTTCCTGTATGCCCAAAACCGCCACTGCCTCGCTTGGTGGAGGATAGTTCTTTTACAGGCGAAAAAACAGCTGGATAATATGCCTGAAAAATAAGCTGGGCAATACGCTGCCCCCTTTCTATACGTTTTGTTTCACGGGACGTATTGAGAAGAAAAACAAAAATTTGCCCCCGGTAGTCCGGATCAATAACGCCGACTCCCTGCGCTACAACTAAGCCGTCTTTTGCCCCAAGACCACTACGCGAATACACAAAACCAGCGATTTCAGGACAAGTGATTTCAATGGCTATCCCTGTAGAAATTTTCAGGCGATCACCAGGAGCAATATCCATATATTCTGTATCAAAACAGGCGCGAAGGTCTATTCCTGCTGAATGGGCAGTCGCTTTTTCAAATATATGTTCTTCCCATACCGGATGCAAAAACTTAACCTTTACTTGAAGTTTTCCTGTCCTATCGTGCATAGCTCATCACCCCTAGCTATTTTTTTATACTGCATACATGCTTTGATTCACACTGCATACATGCTTTGATTCACACTGGATACATGTTTTGATTTATACTGGATACATGTTTTGGTTTATACTGAATATATGTTTTGGTTTATACTGAATATATGCGTTGTTTGGATTTTTGAAACGAAACTGCCTGACTGTCAACGAGGAATATTTTTTTGCCAGTCATCAGGGCAAACGCATATAAATTTTAGGCTCAATACTTCCTGCCTATTTTATTGTTTCCCCCTTCCTGTCATCCTGCGCGTAAGTCGCAGGATCCAGTTCTTCTGTCTTCGCTGCTTTTTCTTTTCTTCTCTTCTTCCTCCTTGTTTTTTCTCTTACTACGTTAAACCCTCATAGTTTGGCTCTGCTGGATTCTGCGACTTCGCGCAGAATGACGGAGGAGGATGTACTGCCACGCTGTGCAAAGCACTGGGTTTTCGCGATTTCGCGCAGGATCCAGTTCTTTTCTTCTCATCATACATGGCTTGATAAAAAAGTCTGACTATGAATGACTTATGATTGAGCCATCTTAAGGTTCATTCTCGAATAGAACCAAAAAAATTACCAAGGACGAAAAACATTTTATAAATTAGGCAGTTAGTTAGCAACGCACCATAAGACATTTTTTATATAAAAAATGTTGACAAAAGGAGACTCATGTTACATACTTAGTGTTCATGGTGATTGTTTATTGGTTTTAAAAAAAGGAGTGAAAAATGACAAAAACAATTGCAGTAAGTCTCCCAGAAGAGCTTTTTCTTAAAATTAGGCATTCAAGAGAATCCATTAAAATATCTCGTATATGCCAAACAGCCTTAGAGTTTGAGCTCATGGAGAAAGAAACTTTAACAAAGGCTCGTGAATTAGGGATAAAAGATGGAGACAAAGCAAAAAGTATCCTCACCGATTTCTCTAGGAAGGAAATTGAATCAGCATTTGAAAAATTTTCCCAAAATTGGAACAGTGATAAATTGTACGAATTAGCTGACGAACTTCAATTATCACTATCAATTGAAGATTTGAATATGCTCCAACCAAAATTTGAGCAAATTTTTAATGGTGAGTTAATATTAAGCGATTGGATGAAATATGAATCAGGAAAAACAGCTCAAGACAAATGGAGTGAAGTTGCATGGGCTTATGTCGAAGGTACTTATTTAGGGTTGACCTCAAAAGATATTTCTAAACAAGCGTCTTCTGTTAAAGAATCTCAGGAAATAACCGCTGAAATCAAAAGAATTCAACGAAGAGTTCCAAGGTGGTTCAAAAATCCTACCCAAATTAATTCAAGAATATTGATTGAATTTTTAACTCTGTCTGACAGAGGTAATAAACAGGTCAATATTAGCGACTTAAAAGCAAAATGTAACATCAAAGAGTTTGATATTAATTTTGCACAAATGAAGAATTTTGGAAAGCGAAACCATGGAAAAGTCTTTGATACGATAAACGGAAAAGTTGAATTGTGGCTACCCGTGAAAGATTTCGTGCAAAATGAATACAATAAACATAAGAATTAAAAGGAGTTAACATGCCATCTTTTGAAGGAACTGTACAAGAATTTCATAATTATATTGGTCCGAGAATCAGAAACGTAGTGAACTCTTTAACTCGAAAGCCACGACTTGAGCGAAATGGTATCTGCGAGTTTTGTGGGAAAAAAGGAACTTTAGAATCAGCCCATGTCCACGGAAAGGGGCGTAGAAAAATCATAGAAGACGTATTGAGGAACTATACCAACGGAAAGACGATAAGGATTCACGATCTCAATATCATAGAACAAGAGATTCTTGATGCTCACCTTCCTCTTTCGAAGACTTTCAAATTTATATGCAAGCCTTGTCATACTGAGTACGATTCAAACTACACTAAAGCTCAGAGTAGCCATCGCATTAAAATCATCTCAAAAGAGAGCTCGAAAGAAAAAGAGAGCTTTAGTAAACTTCATAAAATTAAATGCTGGGGTGGGGAGCCTACTCAGAAAAATCATAAAATAATTCAAGCCTTCCGCGCTATAGAAAGGAAAAAAGGGAAGGTATTGTTATCCGATCTGGAATATGCATGTACACTTGGAACATCTTTTTCTATTGGTAATCGACGGCAATTTTTCAACAATCTAAATTCCATGAAAACTGATTCTGGGCATAGTCATGGCAAAGTTTTTTATTTGTACGGAGATGAAATAAAAATCTATGATGTTGTAAAAAATCGTATTGAAGAATATTTTCCAAAGCTATAGCAAAGAAACTGAGACTCCTAACCCATTCATGGCGCAGTAGGAACAAAGAACTGGATTCTGCGACTTCGCGCAGAATGACAGAAGGGTAGGGCTGTCACGCTGTACAAAATTTGGATTCTGCGACTAAAGCGCAGAATAACAAGACGGGAGAGGATAACTACGAAAGTGTTCCCCCTGAAACTTAAGTACGTTTGCCTTGATTGAACGCCTTAGGGCAGCTTGACATCTGTTTCATACTTATGCTCTATATATACGCTTCTTCAACGGTTAAGGGTGAGGATTGTAATAAAAAAAATAGCATAGTTTTAGCCTTATTTGCGAGGAGCCTAAGGTGCTTTTTGAACCTATTAGTAATATTTTTCATGAATTTAAAATCGAACGCGACAAAGATTTATGTATTAATTGCAAAGTCTGTATACGTCAGTGTTCCTATGAAGCACATTATTGGGATGAAAATCGGCAAAAAGTTATGCACGATCATGCTAAGTGCATTGGTTGCCATCGCTGTGAAGCACTTTGCCCAACCTCAGCCTTAACAATTCGTACTAATACTTCAGAGTTTCGTGCTCATGCAAATTGGCGTCCTGTTTTTTTGCAAAATATTTATAAACAAGCAGATACTGGTGGCGTTCTTTTGGCTGGTATGGGCAGTCCCGTGGATATTCCTATTTATTGGGATCGCTTGCTGCTTGATGCCTCTCAAGTAACAAATCCTTCTATTGATCCTCTGCGCGAGCCAATGGAGCTGAAAACATTTCTTGGGGCAAAGCCAAAATCACTTGATATTGCTCTCAATAAAAAAGGCAAACCAAGCCTTAAAACCCAGTTTACACCGCAAATAGAGCTTGAAACCCCAATCATGTTTGCTGCCATGAGTTTTGGGGCTATCAATTTTAATTTACATAGGGCAATGGCGCGTGCTGCCACAGAACTTGGTACTGTATATAATACAGGGGAGGGTGGATTACATCGCTCCCTCTATAAATATGGTAAAAATACCATTGTACAGGTTGCGTCTGGTCGTTTTGGGGTACATGCAGAATATTTGAAAGCAGGCTGCGGAATTGAAATTAAAGTAGGGCAGGGCGCAAAACCGGGTATTGGTGGACATCTACCGGGTGAAAAAATTAATGATATGGTTTCTGAAACACGAATGGTACCCATTGGTTCAGATGCTATTAGCCCTGCGCCTCATCATGATATTTATTCTATTGAAGACCTGTTACAATTAATTTTTGCGCTCAAAGAAGCCAGTGAATACAAAGTACCGGTTGCCGTGAAAATTGCAGCCGTGCATAATGTTGCAGCTATTGCTTCTGGTATTGCCAGAGCTGGGGCAGATATTATTACCATTGACGGGATGCGTGGCGGAACAGGTGCTGCTCCGGCCATGATCCGTGACAATGTCGGTATCCCTATTGAGCTTGCTTTGGCTGCTGTTGATCAGCGACTGCGTGACGAAGGAATCCGCCATAAAGCCTCTATTATTGCAGCCGGTGGTATTCGCTGTGCTGCCGATGTGTTTAAGGCAATCGCTCTTGGTGCGGATGCTGTTTATATTGGTACAGCTACGTTAATGAGTGTTGGCTGTACCTTATGTGGCAGGTGTTATACGGGCAAATGCCCATGGGGTATTGCGACAAATAGCTCGAAACTTTCCAAACGACAAAATCCGGAAATTGCAGCTCAGCGTATGGTCAATTTAGTCAAGGCCTGGAGTCATGAAATTCAAGAAATGCTGGGAGGCATGGGTTTGAATTCTATTGAATCCGTGCGTGGTAATCGAGATAAATTACGAGCAGTTGGTTTATCAGATACGGAAATGGATATTCTTGGTGTGAAACACGCAGGAAGATAGGAGACTCAAGATGAAAAGAGTATATCCGAACAGAGAAGTTTGCATTGGTTGCCATCTGTGTGAGCTGGCCTGTATTACTGCACATTCAAAATCTGGTGATCTCATACTCGCTTTTACTGAAGAACGTATTCAAGACGGACTGTCTTCGTGTAAAAAAATATTTGAAAAAGATTCAGAATGCGTTGCTATCAGCTGTCGTCATTGTGATGATCCTGCCTGCGTTGCTGCCTGTATTTCAGGGGCACTGTATAAAAATCCGGAAAACGGTGAAACAGTATACGATAGAAACAAATGTGTGGGTTGTTGGTCTTGCCTTATGGCTTGTCCGTATGGAGCCATTCGCCGGCACCCCAAAGAAAATAAAATAGTGAAGTGCGATTTGTGTCATGATCGGGAAGAAGGGCCTGCATGTGTCCAAGCATGCCCTAATAAAGCACTTAAATTTGAGGAGCGTTAAGGCCGTGACATATGTACTTATCGGAAATGGAGTGGCCACAATTGGAGCCATAGAAGGTATTCGGAAGCATGACACGCATTCTCGAATCATTGCCATTGGAATAGAAAAATCAGCTCCTTATGGGCGACCACTTATTTCTTACCTACTGGCCGGCAAAATTAGTGCGGATCAGCTTGCGCTACGTCCAAGTGAATTTTATGAAAAACAAAATGTTGAACTACGACTTGGTACTTGCGTAACAAGTATTGATCCAAAAGAAAAAAAAGTATGCACTGATCACGGTGAATCCATAGCCTATGATAAGCTTTTAATTGCAACCGGCGGAAAGCCTTTTGCACCGCCAATCCCCGGAGCAGATGGCAAAGATATTTATAATTTTACCAATATCGACCATGCACAAAGGCTTATCAGTAAAGCCAAGGAAATAAAAAAAGCTGTAGTCATTGGTGGAGGACTCATTGGCCTCAAGGCTGCGGAATCCTTGCATGATCGAGGGGTTGAAGTCACCATACTGGAATTAAGCCCTCGTATCCTTTCTTTGGCTTTTGATGGAAATGCAGCGCGTCTGGCTGCAAAACGCTTGGATGAAGTTGGCCTGCATGTTCGCACCGGAACCACGGTCAAAGAAGTTTTACGCAATGAAAGTGGCAGTGTTGTTGCTGTGCAATGTACAGATGGTATGATTTTCGAAACAGATGCTGTGATTATTGCTATTGGGGTAGTGCCTAATTATGATCTTGCTAAAGAGGCTGGAATAGATGTTGATAGAGGAATTAAGGTCAATGATTACATGTGTACTTCGCTCAAAGATGTCTACGCTGCCGGAGATGTTGCCCAAGCCTTAGATCTTTTAACCGGTGAAGATAGAGTTGTACCCATTTGGACTAATGCCTACAATCAAGGCTATTGCGCTGGCAAAAACATGGCAGGAAAATCAACGTCTTACAAAGGTGGTCTTGCCATGAATTCCATAAGTTTTTATGGTTTACCTACTGTTTCTGTCGGCATGGTGAATCCACCTGATGATGATAATGATTACGCGGTTGAAGCCTTTTTAGATGAAAAAAAACAAAGCTATCGAAAATTAGTTTTCCATAAACAGCGACTTGAAGGATATGTGCTGGTCGGAGATATTGATCAGGCAGGGCTGTATACGGCATTCATCAAATTTCAATTCCCTATTCAAGATGAACGCAGAAAAAAACTCCTTGAAGGTGATCCGGATGTCTTGCTTTGGCCAGAGGAATTTTTTGATAAGTCCTGGAATCCGAACAGTGATTGCGAGAAGAGAGAAACGGAATGAAAGCTCCTCAAAAATACTATGATTTTGAAAAAGATATTTCTGGCTGCGGTATTTTTGGTGTAATTAACACCAAACGTAGCTTGATAAGTGGGCAAGTACCCATTGATGCAATGGCCTGTATGCACGATAGAGGCAATGGCCTAGGCGGTGGTTTTGCTGCTTATGGTATTTATCCAGAACATCCTGATCATTATTGTTTCCATATTATGTGCGATGACCGGGCTGGCCTCGACAAGTCTCGTGAAATGCTTATGTATTACTGTGAAATTGCTTTAGCAGAGCCAATTCCCACGCGCAGAACTTTGGCTATTAAAAATCCACCAATTGTTTGGCGATTTTTTGTACAGCCCAAGGCTGATTGTCCCAATGAATGCCGTGGTATGGCTGAAGATGACTATATGGTTTCTTTGGTTATGAAATTAAATGCTAGTATTTCCGGAGCCTTTATTTTTTCTTCAGGTAAAAACATGGGTGCTTTTAAGGGAGTTGGATTCCCTGAAGAAATTGCTGAATTTTTTTGCGTGGATCAATATGAGGCATATATTTGGACAGCACATAATCGTTTTCCCACCAACACCCCTGGCTGGTGGGGCGGAGCGCACCCCTTTACCTTGCTTAATTGGTCTATTGTACATAATGGTGAAATTAGTTCTTATGGAATCAACCGCCGTTGGCTGTGCGAAAATGATTATTTATGCACTTTGATGACCGATACAGAAGTTGTAGCCTATGAGTTAGACCTTTTGGTTCGCAAACATGGCTTGAGTAAAGAACTTGCTTCCAAGGCATTTGCTCCTCCGTTTTGGGATGAAATAGCCCGTATGGATACTGAAGAAGGAGAGATTTATAAAGCTCTACGCATGACCTATGGTTCAGGTATGCTCAACGGTCCTTTTGCTATTTTAGTTTCTGATGGCACATGCTTGTGGGGTTTGAATGATCGAATCAAACTTCGTCCACTTTTGGTCGCAGAAAAAGGAAATAATATTTATATGTCCTCTGAGGAATCAGCCGTGCGAATGGTAAGCCCTGAACTTGATCGAGTATGGATGCCCAAAGCTGGTGCCCCAGTTATTATTGAGTTGGAGCAATAAATTATGGCAGCAAAACAAAAAACAGTGACCCTTGATGCTCAGGGTATATATTATAAGCAATTCAATGAAATGATTCGGGCTGAATTAAAAAAGGGAGCAACGCATTTTATTCTTAACAATGTCAACGGGCAGCGTTATATTGCTGGTGGCATTGCTGCCCCTTGCTCTTTTGAGATAAACGGCGTGCCCGGACAAGACCTTGCTGCTTTTGCCAGAGTGAATAAAATCAGGGTCAATGCGAATGCCCAAGATGGCGTAGGCAATACCATGGACGAAGGGACTATAGTTGTGGATGGTATTGGCGGTGATGTTATTGGCTATGCCATGCGTGGCGGTAATATTTTTATCCGTGGTGATGTGGGTTACAGGGTAGGGATTCATATGAAATCCTACTTGGAGAAAGTGCCAAGCATTGTGATAGGCGGAAAGGCCGGAGATTTTCTTGGTGAATACATGGCCGGTGGAATAATTTTGCTTCTTGGCATGTTTTCTGATAAACGTGATGACCCGATTGCAGGACGCAATTTAGGTACGGGGATGCACGGCGGAGTTATTTATGTTCGTGGCTCTGTACCAGAAGAAAAGATTGGTTTTGGACTGGAAGCTAAAACTTGCAATAAAGACGATATGCAAACTATTAGGAAAATAGTTAAGGCTTATGCAAAAGAATTTGATTTTGATGAAAAAGAAATTCTTTCTGAACCTTTTGTCAAAATTTGTCCTTTTTCACATCGTCCCTATGGCAATATGTATGTTTCGTGTTAACCATTTAAGGAGATAATTATGTTTTTTGTAAAAGAAGCTTTTGCCATGGCACCGCCTACAGGAGGCGCGGAAGGTGCACCACAAGGTGCTGCTGCTTTGCTTGCAGGGCCTTTGCCCATGCTGGTTATCATGTTTGCGATTTTTTATTTTCTACTTATTCGTCCGCAACAAAAAAAAGCAAAAGCGCATAAAGAAATGCTCGCTGCTCTTAAAGTAGGGGATAAAGTCCTGACTGGTGGCGGTATTTATGGAACTATTATTGCTATTGAGCAAGATATAATTACTATTGCAATTGCTTCCGGCGTTGATATCAAAGTGAATCGTGGGTACGTTACCGGACTGTCAAATACTGCTGCATGAAGTAATAATCGAAAAAGCGGTGCTTTTTAGGTATATACTGTCGGGTACAGAATTATAAGGCTCTACAAAGGGCTGAAGACTCATTGATTGTGTTGTAGGAGCGGAAATGGATTCTATTTTGCGCTGGAAGCTACTTTTGGTTATGGCAGTCATCTTGTTGGGAGCAGCATATTCTTTGCCTTCCTTACCGGGCATTGCCAGCTCTCGCTTTGCTACTTTTTTGCCGGGTGATCCTATTAATTTAGGCCTCGACCTGCGTGGCGGTATTCATCTAACTTTGGAAGTCAATACTGATAAGGCTCTGGAAACAAAATTAGAAAGGCTTGCTGAACAGCTCAAAACATTGGGCGAAGACAAAGGTTTTGGCTTTCTCAACCCAAAACGTGTAGCAAAGCATAGCATCAATTTCACCTTACATAATTCGGAAAAACAAGCAGAAGTCGATGCGTTTTTAGCAAATTCTTTTTCGATGTTTACGGTTTCGTCAAATCTGCTTTCTCAAGGTGCTGTGCACTATAAGCTCAAATTAAGTTCAGAATATATCAAGCAGTACACGCAAGATACTATTCGCCAAACAGTTAATATTGTTCGTAATCGTATTGACAGGCGCGGTGTTGTGGAACCGGATATTCGCCAACAAGAAGGTGGGCGTATTCAAATTCAGTTGCCGGGCATGGAAAATGCGAAACAAGCAGTCAATGTTATTACCCAGATGGGGCATTTAGAGTTCAAAATCGAAGCGGACGTTAGTATGGACGAAGCTGCGTCTCATCCTCGTGAATATGAAATACTCAAACCTCGTGGCAGTAATGCTTCGTTGGTTGTGCGTAAAGCACCGGTTTTGACCGGAGAATATATTGTTGATGCACAGCCAGACTTTGATCGGAATAATCGTGCTGCAGTGGGCATGAATTTTGACAAACGTGGTGCACTGCTCTTTGAAGATATTACAACAAAAAACGTAAAACGCCGTTTAGCTATTGTTCTTGATGGTACTTGTTATTCTGCACCTGTGATCAATGGTCCCATTGGCGGAGGTCGAGCGCAAATAACCGGCCATTTTAGCGTACAGCAAGCAAAAGATTTAGCTAATGTACTGCGAGATGCCTTGCCTGCTCCGGTAACAAAAGCTGCGGAATCCACTATCGGCCCCACACTTGGTCAGGAATCCATTGATAAAGGAGTCAAAGCTGCTTTGATTGGCCTTGCTCTGATTATTGGCTTTATGGTTGTGTATTACGGGTTTTCAGGCTTTATTGCCGATAGCGTACTGATTTTGAATATTATACTAATTTTGGGTGGTTTGGCTGCCTTTGGTGCTACCCTTACCTTGCCCGGTATCGCAGGTATTATTCTTACGATTGGTATGTCTGTAGATGCCAATGTTATTATTTTTGAACGCATCCGCGAAGAACTCCGGCGTGGCTTAACAGCAAAAGCTGCAATTAAAGAAGGGTATGCCAAAGCTACTTTAACCATTCTTGATGCAAACGTAACAACAATTATAGCTGCGATGATTCTCTATCAATTTGGAACAGGTCCTATCAGAGGCTTTGCCGTGACTTTAACCTTGGGCATCATTACTTCAATGTTTACAGCTATTTTTGTTTCGCGGATTTTGTTTGATATCTACACTGCCTGGCGCGACGAAAAAAAATCTATTAGCATCTAGGGGAAAAAGGAATGGGAATTCAAATTATTAAACCTGATACCCGAATCAACTTTGTGGGCTACCGTAAAATTGCTTTTGCGTTTTCCTTGTTGCTGATATTTTTTGGAATAAGTTCCTTGTGGATACAAGGAGGGCCAAAATACGGCATTGATTTCGCTGGAGGCGTTGTTATTCAAACAAAGGTAAATAATACACAGCCTGTTGATGCCGGAGCAGTAAGTACAGCACTTGATGCAGCTCTCTTGCCCGGCCTTGTGGTGCAAGCCATTCTTGATGAAAACAATGAATTTTTAATTCGCACTTCTGCAGTCGACACTGATACAGAGATATTGCGCCAAGCTGTTTTAACAGAACTTGTGACTGCTTTTCCTGAAGCAACAATAGAAATACGTCGCACGGAAATGGTTGGCCCAAAAGTAAGCTCTGACCTACGCACCAATGCGCTCAAAGCAATGTTTTACGCTGTCCTGCTCATTGCCATTTATATTTCAGGCCGTTTTGAACAAAAATGGATGGTAGCTGGACTTATGGCAACCGCTCTTTTCTTTGGGCTTTATATTTTAGGGATGTTTAATGTCTCAATGTCCATACTGATTCTCTGTGCTTTACTTATTGCCGTAGGACTTTGTTGGTACTTAAAACTTAGCTATGCTCTTGGAGCTGTGGTAGCACTTATTCATGACGTACTTATTACAGTAGGTGTATTTTCTTTCTTAGGTAAAGAGTTTGATCTGACTACGGTTGCTGCTCTTTTAACTATCATTGGTTATTCTCTCAACGATACCATTATTGTCTTTGACCGTATTAGAGAGAATATTTATTCCAAAATAAATGACAGTTTTGCGGAAACAATCAATATTTCTGTTAACCAAACCCTTTCTCGTACCATCCTAACCTCAGGAACCACTTTATTGGTCGTACTTTCTTTGGCTATCCTTGGTGGAGGGGCAATTCATGATTTTGCTATCGCTCTACTGATTGGAGTAAGCATTGGTACATATTCATCCATTTTTGTGGCCAGCCCTATTTTGCTAGGTTTTGGTTCTGTAGCAGTAGGAACAGAAAAAACTCACTAAATTATAACTATACTGAAGTTACAGCTATACTCTTGTATACTATTGTCTCATTGTCTTTTGCTGAAAATATGAAATACATATTTTTACCAAACAGAACGAACAGCTATGCCTTTTTCCTGCATATATTTTTTAATATCCGGAACCGTCCATTCTCCATAATGCACGATAGAGGCAATAAGCGCAGCTGAAGCATGACCTTGAGTCACAGCCAAAGCCATATGTTCAGGATGCCCTGCGCCACCTGAAGCAATGACTGGAATCTGCACTGCATTGACAATTTTGCGTGTTAGCTCAAGATCATAGCCATCTTTGGTTCCGTCAGCATCAATAGAGTTCAGGCAAATTTCTCCAGCACCAAGGGCTTCTCCTGTTTTCGCCCACTTAAGAGCATCAATACCCATATGTTTACGCCCACCATGAATTACAACCTCAAAGCCAGAAGGGATAGTCTCACTTACCGGCACTCGTTTGACATCCATGCCAAGAACCACGCATTGCGAACCAAATTGTAACGCGCCTTGTTCAATAATTTGAGGATTTTTAACTGCGCCTGAGTTTACAGAAACTTTTTCTGCGCCAGCAAGAAGCACAGCACGCATATCCTCTACAGAATTGATACCACCGCCAACAGAGAAGGGAATAAAAATTTTGCGTGCTACTTGCTCTACTACATCCAAAAAAATTCCTCTTCCTTCAGCAGAGGCAGTGATGTCATAAAAGACAATTTCATCAGCACCTTCTTCATAATATTTTTGAGCTGTTTCTACAGGGTCGCCAATATCCACATTACCCTTAAACTTTATTCCTTTGGTCAGGCATCCATTGCGTACATCAAGACAAGGGATAATTCGTTTACTCAGCATCTTGTTCTCCCTGACAGTAAGCGTAAAAATTCTGCAATAATTGAAGTCCGGGGGCACCGCTTTTTTCTGGATGAAATTGCACTGCCCAAAGGCCAGTACGCCCAAAAATAGAACAAAAATTTTGTCCATATTGTGTTGTGCCAATTATCAAGTTTTCATGCGGACGAGGGTAGTAGCTATGTACAAAATAAAAATTAGCCTCTGGGTCTATTCCCTCAAACAAAAGACATTGTTTTTGCAGTACTACTTTGTTCCAGCCCATATGAGGGACTCGAATTTGCCTGCCGTCTTCATCTTGCCATGCAGTATCAAAAAGCACACATTCCCCTGAAAGAATCCCTAGGCTCTTTGTATCATTTTCTTGGCAATAGTCTAAGAGTATTTGGCAGCCGACACAAATTCCAAGTACAGGCTTATTTTGCTGAACAAGAGCATAAAGGGTTTTATCCAGTTTATTACTTCTTAGCTCTTCCATGGCTTGTCCGGCTGCTCCAACACCGGGAAAAATAATACCTTGAGCTGAAGCTAGTACTTCAGGATCATTGCTGATTGTATTGGCAATCCCCAAGTACTTAAGTGCCCGATGCACACTGGTTTGGTTTCCTGCTTTGTAATCAAAAATAGCCAGCATGGAAAATCTCCTCTAAAAAATTTTGGATTGTCCCCAGACGATTATCTTCAATATTTTGTACTCTAGCACGGTCATTCTCTTAAATTTCTTTTCATTATAGTGCGTTAGTAGCCATTTCCATATTAAAAGTATTGAAAATTTTTGGAATCAAGCAAAAAGACATACGCGAAAATATAATGAAATTTTGAAACAAAGCTTTGAATTATTCCTCAAAGAATGTGAATGAAGATTAAACGAGGGAACTCCAAAGTAGCTTCTAAAAGACCTTAAAAATACCCTCAAAGAAAAATATCAGGTGTCAGCCACTATGTTTTTTGGGATAAAGTTTTTGGCAATTAGGATTATTGCCCAATTGCAGAGAGTATCCCTTCTTCAATAACAACCTGAATTGACGGCGAGGCAGATTCTATTCTGATTTGCTTATAAAATTCATCTTTGCCTAAATCCACATACAATTTCCCAAAGATTGCTTTTGCACAAGAAGTGGTCATGGCACTGACATCATCAAGATTGATTGTTACAAGATTTTCTTTCAATTTTTCAGAGATTTGATCAAAAATATCTTTTGCTAAGGATTCGTTTGTTATATTATGGGTGGTGTCTGCAATTCTGATTGTATTCATAATGCACCTCAAATGTAGTTTATATTTAGTTGAGATTTATATAGTTTTTTACTCTTTATGTCCATAGATACCCCCTCTGAAAAAATTGTCAACTGTCCATATGCCTGCGATAAATATGCCCCATGCAGCTCTTGTCAGCTTTTGGATTTTAAGCATTTTTTTATCTGCTCTCGAAGCTGATCTGCTTTTTCTATATTATAAGTTTTGTCAGTGGTACATGTATCGAGAAAATCAGCAACATTTATTATCTTTTTGATTTGTTCTTTGCTGAGGTAGAATGAGGCTCGTCCTTTGAGCACTCTGATTTCGGAAATACGTTTAGGTAACTCGTTGGAATGTATATTGAGTAAAGCGTGCCTGAGAGTGTCGTTTATAAGGGCATACACTTCTTCACATACACTGAGTTCGCTTTGTACAAGCAATTTTTCTCGCTGTGATTCCTTAGCTTTTTTGACTTCAAAATGTTTTGAAATGAATTGCGTTACAATTACTTTGACACATTCTGCGCCAATAACAGCCAATATACACCAAAATGTAAAATTATGAATTTCACCTTGTATTAACTCTTGAATAGTTTCCAGTGTGGTTATGTTGTCTAGCATTTTTTTTGACCTTTATAATTCGCTGGTTCACAATAAAAAGTCAGGATATTGATACAGCAAAAAATGTCAAGCCCTTGCCATTGAAAACGAGTAAACATGAGACATGAAACTACGAAAAAGCATCATTTCTTGATGGCAAAGGTTACTGGCTTGTAGTGAATGCAATTCAGCACTCACTTTACTCCTCTGCATGGGTATTTTTTATTTCCCCATAATACGCAAATACATATCGCCTTGGAATGGACCTATTTTCCGTCCTAAGCCACGCAGGCGGATAGGTTTACCAATTTGAAAATCTGTTGGAATGCAAAGTTCTATTTTTTTTGACCCAGCAAAACGGGTCGCTATTTCCAAACGCATGTTACGGCCAGGGATTAGCTGATGGCGCGAGAAATATACGGTTTGTTCATCGTCAAGCTGTTTCTTAAACCAATGCTTTAACCGAGTAAGAGGGTTTTTTGAAAAATCAAAATTTATTTTTTTTGAACCAAGCCTAATTTCTAAATGCCGTTTGAGTGTTTGTTGCGGAAATTGTGTACCTGCTTGCGAACGATCATGTTTAATATGAGCATAAATATCTTCAAACACTTGCCTTGCAAAGGGATCGTTCAAAATATCATTCATGACATCTTCTTTTTTATACGAAAAAGAAGAGCGGTTCGTTTCTGAAGCATGGGTTTGTTGCGCTTTGCTTTTGTGCTGTTTCCAAGAATTTTGAAAATTTTTGTGTTTTTCAGCTTTTGATTGTTTTTTTCCCTGAGCTTGAGAAAAATTCTTTTTTTGTTTTTTCTTTTTTTGCGGAGCAAGCTCATGCTCGAGAGTTTCTTTTAATAAAACATAGGCTTCATTTAATTTTTGAAATTCTTGTTGTGCGCTAGGGTCAGGGTTGAGGTCAGGATGCAGCCTAAATGCTTGCTTCCGAAAAGCAGATTTGAGCTCTTCCATATCTGCATTTGGAGCAACGCCAAGAATTTTATAACACTCTTTAATGGTCATAGGCTATTTTATATCCTTTGCAAGCATATCTTCCGGCAGAATAAGTGCATTGGGGTCATGACGTGTATCTTTACGAGTTAATCCATGTTTTCGCAAATATGCAATGCCTTGGAGAGCAAATTGTTCATGGCTTGCTTGAGGGTTTACTCCTGGGCAATAGTCATGAATCATAGCCCAACTTTCTTTATCCACGATATTTCCTCTAAAAAATGGCCAAGCACGGCAAATATCTGGTCTTGCTGGATGCACGGTGCATCCTTTTTCAGCATTAAAAAAAATACAATATGCATCTTTTCCGGTGGATAAACAGGGCTTTGCATTCGACCGCACGGTATATTGCGTGAGCAGGGTTTCAACGCTTATATTCAAATAATTGGCCAAACGCTTTTGATCCTTTTCACTCATAATAATGCCACCTTCACCTTGGCAGCATTGTCCGCACATACGGCACTGAAAGGCTTGTAATTCCTGTTTCATGACAAGTTCTCCGCAAAACGTGAATGTTCGAGCATTAAACAATGATTTTGTATTACCAAGATAGGATGCCCCTGAAGGATTTGGACTGCTTGTTTTGAGCTAATATTACTTTGCATCCAAAAACATTGAGGCAAGGGATTTAGCGCAAGAGTTTCTATTGCATGTTGTGCACAGAGTTCAGAGCGTCGAAAAAGGTTGACTATATCTATGGGCACTGGAATATCTGCCAAAGAGGGGTAAGTAGTCAAACCCCATACGTTTTGGCGTTTGGGATGTACAGGCAGAACCGTAAAGCCAGCTTTTATAAGATAACGTCCTACGCTGTCCACAGGTCTGTTTGGCTTATCAACAGCACCAACAATGGCGATATTCTTGACCTGCGCAAAAAGCCTGATTAGTTCTTGATCGCTGATAGACATAGCACTTTTTGGTCTGATATTTTTTGTTCAGTAAAGTAGCTCAAAAAAGCATAGCTGATATTAATATTGTAGCCAGTAACTTATGGCAAGCAACTAGTTAATCAGGTTTTTTATCGTAAAAACTTTTAATTGCCTAGCAAAGAATTACAAGGAAAGAATATGTTTGAAGCAGTACATCCCGTCCCGTATTCAGAGCTTACACGTCGTCACAAACTGTGCCTTGAATTTTTGGAAGAGTTTGCCCCGCAGGCCGGTGGACTGTTAGCCTTTTCCAGAGTGCATATCTATTATCTTACCGGACATCTTGGCATGGGCTGTTTGTGGTTGCCCAAAGAAGGCGAGCCTATTCTTTTTGTTCGCAAAGGTCACAAAAGAGCGGAGCTTGAATCTGGTGTAAAAAACATTGTCTCCTTTAAGTCATACAGCCAGTTGCCAAATGCCGCACAAAAAGCAGAAAGCCCCCTAACTTCAACAATTGCCGTTGATACCGGAGGCTTAAGTTGGCAACTTGGCAATTTATTGCAAAATAAACTTCCACAATACTCTTTTGTGGCTGGTGATATGGCTTTTGCCTTGGCTCGGGCAAAAAAATCTGAATGGGAACTGGAAATTTTACGCCGTTGTGGGGCTTTGCATCATAAAAGCCTGTATTCCCTCTTGCCTCAACATATCCACTTTGGAATGAGTGAACGTGAAGTTGCACACAAAGCTTGGGAAATTTTTTATGCGCAAGGGCATATGGGGCTTATGCGTATGCACGCTCATGGTGAAGAAATTTTCCTTGGGCATGTTTCAGCAGGGCAGTCAGGGGCCTATCCATCTTCTTTTAACGGCCCTTTGGGCGTAGTAGGGGAACATCCAGCCATCCCATATATGGGCAATGCACATATTATATGGCAAAAAGATACTCCACTTGTCTGTGATATTGGATTTTCTTTGGAAGGATATTGCACAGATAAAACCCAAGTGTATTGGGCTGGAAGCCAAAAAAATTACGATCTTGAACTCGCAAATGCATATTCTTTTTGTGTTGATGTACAGGCTTGGCTGGCTGAGAATATTCGCCCCGGAGTGCTACCTTCAAAGCTATATCAAGGATGCTTGGATATGGCTAAGCAGGCTGGGATGAGCGAAGGTTTCATGGGCTATGGGGAGAATAAAGTTGCGTTTGTAGGGCATGGCATTGGCCTTTCGATTGATGGTTATCCTGCTCTTGCCAAAGGTTTTGATAGACCACTGGAACAAGGTAATGTTCTGGCCTTAGAACCAAAGCAGACCGTACAAGGCAAAGGCATGGTCGGTGTAGAAAATACATTTGAAGTGACAAGCACTGGCTGCCAAAGCATTACAGGCAATGATTTTAATATGATTTTTATTGATTAGCCTGCTACCCCTTTGCAAGCCATGCTTTTCACTATTTTTTTATGAAAGGGCTTGATAAAATTGAAGTAAAAGAAGCCAAGGCGATTATTGTAACGCACTATGGTAAGAATATGTAACTTTGCATGTTCATTTGCAATAGGTTCTCGCATTATTGCTACCCAAGAGCTAAGATGTTTGTCTTCTTCTTTGCCTATCCAAATGATACCTTGTTCATAATAGATTGAACTGAAAAAAGAGACTTTGCCGTTTGGATGAAATTCTGGTGGAGGATTTTGCTTTTTTCCCAGCTCGTGCTTAAGTCCAAGGAATTTTGCAATCCAGCCACGAAGCGTAAAAAGGCGTTGAATCCATGCTGGAGGAGTACCAAACATCTTGGCTATAAAGTCCTCAAGACGAACTTTTCCTTCAACACTGCATTCTCCCTGATAATCGCAGTCCTTTTGAAGTTGAGCTATAATTGGGAAAGAGGAAAAGGGACTATGAGGCATTAGCACTCCTCTATCGCTTGTATAAAAATATTTTTTACATCTGTTTTGCTCATGTCACCCGGAGTGCATTTGAACAGTCCCCCCATGGTATCAAAAGCAATATCCGTAAGCTTTGACGCTTGTTCTTTTGCAAAACCATAGTGTTCCAGCTTTTCTTCAGATAATCCTACAGCTTCGATAAGTCGATTAAGAGCAAAAAGGAAGGCATGAGCTTGTTCTTTTTGAGAGAGTTCATCTACTTCTTCAAATCCCATGGCAGCGACAAGGTCATCAAAGCGTTTCGGTGCAAGCTCGGTAAGCCGTGTGAAATAGGGCAGGCAAAGCATTGTCAGGCCAAGGCCATGTGGCAATTCAGGGTTGACGGCAGAAAGCGCATGTTCCAAAGCATGGTGTGAGATGCAACCCCCTATGGATTCACAAAAACCTGCTGCTGTTGAAGCCCATGCTATAATAGTACGAAGCTCTAAGTTTTCAGGGTCAGCAAGCAGTTCAGGTAAATAATGTGAAATAAGATGCACCGCTTCTAAGGCAAGCATATCATTTGTAGGTTGGCGCTTGAGGTTTAAAAAAGATTCCACGGCGTGAAAAAACGCATCCATGCCAGTATGAGCCGTAACCTTTGCTGGTACGGTGAGCATAAGTTCAGGGTCGACAATTGATAGGGTAGGGAAGGTTGAGTCATTGCCAAAACCTATTTTTTCCTGAGCCCCTGTTTTGCTGATCACAGTCCACGGGTCAACTTCAGTTCCAGTACCAGCTGTAGTAGGGATTGCGACAATGGGTAGAGCTGGTTTAGAAGTTTTTTTTTTGCCCCCACTGCCACCATGGACATAATCCCAATAATTTCCAGTATTCGCAGCTGTTAAAGCAATGGCTTTTGCAGAATCAATAGCAGAACCACCACCAAGCCCTATAAGAAAGTCAATATTATTCTTTTGGCACAGTTGGGCTGCTTCATCGACATGGCAAGATTCAGGATTTGATTGAATTTTATCAAAAACCATGCTGGCCACGCCGTTTTGGCTGAGTAGTCCTTGTACCCGTGCCAAATAGCCATGCCGTAGCATTGCTCCCCCATTGCCGATAACAATCATGGCTTGAGAGCCTTGAGGTAAAAATGGAGTTGTTCCTAAATCGTTCAATGAACCGGTGCCAAAAATAAGGCGAGTAGGCATATAAAAATTGAAATTAAGCATTAGTGTGTCCTTATGAATTTTATCGATCAATATGTTAAAGTTTAGGGTGAATTTTTTTGTGTCGCTTGTTCTAGAGCTTGAGTCAATTGTTTCGCAGTAAACAAATCACGAATAATAATTGGCGACTGTGCATCATGCACAGGAAAAATTGCTACAAGCGGTATAGACTGCGCGCCCAAATGCTTGAGCAAGGCTTCCGCTACAGGAGAATTATGCGTTA
Source organism: Desulfovibrionaceae bacterium (assembly GCA_963678135.1). Taxonomy (GTDB): domain Bacteria; phylum Desulfobacterota; class Desulfovibrionia; order Desulfovibrionales; family Desulfovibrionaceae; genus JAHJKV01. The sequence continues at coordinate 1,523,605 of OY782667.1, forward strand.
AGTCTGCACGCAAAAATAGAGCCTTATATGTATAACTCCAGTGATGAACTGTTTCTCCATTCAAAACAGTCGCCTCAAGGGCTTTGCATGTAGGACACCAATCCGCAGTAAAATCAAGGACTATAGTTTGAGTGCCAAGAGCGGACTTAAAATGCTTGGCAGTAAAGGTTTGCCACGGACTTTGAGGCTTTTCAGAAGGTACAAGAAATATAATACTATTGCCCACCACAAGGCTGATCGCCAAAATCCGTAAGACAAATTGTATTTTGCTGTGAGAGCTTAATTTCCAAAGCCACAGTCCAAAAAAAATGCTCCATAGTATGATCAAAAAAGGAGTAAAATTTGGTCCAGGGAGTATGGATACAAGATAAATAACTGCTGCTAAAAGAAATAAAGCAACTGCTTTTTCAACCTTGGCAAGCCATGCTCCTGGTTTTGGGAAAAAACGTACTAATCCGGGAAAAGGGAGTATTAAAAAATAAGGGCTTGCCATCCCAAGACCAATAGCCAAAAAAACAAGAATAATTTCTTGCGCCGGACGTAACAGAGTCCAACCAAGCACCCCTCCCAATAAAGGGCCGGAACAGGGAGTTGCTAAAAGCGTGGTCAAAAGTCCAGTACTAAAGGCTTTAAGTTTTGGATGAGTTATTTTTTGGTCAAAGCGTAAATCTATCACTGGAAGATGAAAAAGGCCAAGCAGACTTAATGATAAGAGAAAGAGCAGGAGGGCAAGAATAGCGACAAGTAAGCTGGATTGAAACAGTTCACCCCATGCCATACCACTTGCACCAAGGAGACTGGCCAAGACAGCAAACCAAGCTAAAATTCCAAGGCCAAAAAAAAGATTATGTTCGCGGAAAAGCCGTGTTTGTTCTTGTGTATTATCTGTAGCGACACCGCTGAGTAGAGCTGAGAATTTCAGGCTCACTACAGGGAGAACGCAAGGCATAATATTCAAAATAAGACCGGCTAAAAGTCCCAAAAAAAGCGCAGTTGAAAGATCGGAAACCTCCAGTTCAGGCGAAAAAGCACGAGGACTAAAATTCCAATTTTCAGAATTTTGAGCTGAATTTTGATTTTGTATCTTGGGTTTTGCTACTATTGTCGCATTTTGTGTTTGCGAAATATGTACAAACTGATCAAGCAAAGCAGGGGGTAGGGCAGGGAGCGTATCAATATCTTGTGGTATGGAAAAATTGATCAGCTCTTGAGGGAGCTGGCATTGCCGTCCATTGCACAGTACAGCGGTAAACAGCCCATTTTGATTGCTTCCTGCGAATTGTGAAGGAATAAGAGCAAAAAAGGTCTGTGATTTTGTGTACACTTTAATTGTTTTTTGTGCATCAAACGGATCTATCTTCAGCTGCCCATCTGGAAGAAAAAGCCGTGCAGGAGTTTGCTCATTTTCTAGGAAGAACTGCGGAGCTTGAACCAAAGGCGAAGCTGCATCTGGAGCATAGGCGTACCAATTATTTTGTGGACTAAATGTGATAGCCAGTAGGCATGTTTCTGTTTTTTGTGGGTGAGCATACAGCGCAGCGTTCAAAGAAAAATTTTGTTCTGCTGTTTGCGCTTGTGCAAAATTTCCCCAAAAAATACAAGATAAGAACAATATAAGAGCATGTTGAAGTTTCATAGCTGAAATAATAAAATTGCTTAAAGTGTTGACAAATACGACCTTGCTCGCTAACTACACAGCCCTGCCTAGGCAGTGTGGGTCACTAGCTCAATTGGCAGAGCAGCGGACTCTTAATCCGGAGGTTCAAGGTTCGATTCCTTGGTGACCCACCATATTTTTTGAACAAAAGGTTGCTCTTTGTAGGCAGCCTTTTTTTATGTTAAACAAATATTGCCCTGCTCATTGCATTTCATTTCCTTAGACACAGCGTCAAGCATTATCCTTCCCTTATCATGAAGAAGCAAAGGAGCAAAAGCAAGCTTTGTCTTTTACTTATGCAGGGTAATGACACTTATTTCAGGGGGAGTACCAAAACGAAATGGTATCCCCCAGTAATTCGTTCCGGGATTGATATAAAGCATTGCCCCTTCATGAACATAACTCCCCATAGAATATTCAAGAAAAAGAGATGCAAGACACCAATTTAGTTGTGGTATGGCAAATTGCCCATAATGGGTATGTCCACTTAAAGTAAGATCAACTCCGTACTTTGCAAGTTGCGGCCAAAGAACAGGATTATGTACAAGCCCAAGACAAAAATCTGTTTCAGGAATTGAGCTGAGAGTTTTGTCCACATCAGGGGCAAATTGGCTATTATCTTTTTGAGAGTTTGTATGGCGTAGAGCTGCTGGATCACCTATTCCTGCTATCCAAAATACTGCATTTTTCTTCTGTTTTTGTATGGCCTTATTCAGTAAAACAATCCAGCCCATTTTTTCCAAATTTTTTCTTACATCTGCCCAACCAGCATAAATATCATGATTACCCACCACAGCAATAATCCCTAAGGGCGCATGTAATTTGCCTAAACTGTTTTCTAATAGTTGAAGACCATCAGGGTAATGATCGACATGATCGCCAGTGATAATAATGATATCCGGTTGTGCTTGTTGAACCTCAGTATAAATTTGAGCAAGAAATTGTTCAGAAGTTTGTATACCTATATGTAAATCTGACAGTTGAACAATACGCAAACCTTCAAATTCTATAGGGAGTTGGAGAAAATACAGATTAAGATGTTTGACTGTCAGCCGTTGCGAGTCCAAGTAACCGTTAATTGAAAAAAACAAAAGAATTGTCGCCATGCAATAGACCGCTATGCGTCCATTATGCTTAAATCGTTTGTTCAATAAACCAAACAAAATACCAGTCAAAGCAGCAAAGGATAGAAAAGGGGCAAAGAGCAAAGCGTATAAAAAAGGGCGATAAAACCATATTTTAATAAAAGCAGTTGCTTGAAAATATCCTAAAAAATTGCATATCCATGGGATAATTGGCGCAAATAAAAAAAATACTATGACTATGCAAGTACGCCAACCACCCCAAAGAACAGGAGCAAAAAGCCAGCTTAAAAAAATCCAAAGCAATAAGCTTACGGCTAATACAATAAAAAGTATGCTGAACATAAATTTATATAAGGTACAGAGACCATACAGTTGAGACTTTCATCTTGTATGGCCTGCTTTAATGATTTCTTCAATTTGACAATATATTGTGTCGTATTGCTTTGTCTAGCCGTTTCGCGTGTGCGCTATGGAATCTATGCTGTGTTTATAACGAAAAAACGCTATCTGGTATAGCCCTAAAAAAGCACTATAGGGCAAAGATATATTAACTCTGTAGGAGAAAAAGCAAAAAAACGAGAGGCAAAAGAAAAAGCTAAGAAAAAAGAACTGGATCCTGCGACTTACGCGCAGGATGACAAGAGGGAGACGAAATAACGACAAAGCTGTTCTCAAGGTGTTCTCGTTGAAGGGGGATGAAATAACGACAAAGCTATTCTCAAGATGTTCTCTCTGAAATTTAAGTGCGCTTGCCCATAAACAGCACGATTTCAAACAGCTTGATCAAGGATAGCTCCGCTTGCGGGCTTGGAGTTTGAGCTACTATAGGCGGATTTGGCGTTATTCTCCATTTTCTGTCCTGCTTTGCGCTCTGCTTGCCCTTTGCTTGTTGTTTCTACTTTGCGAGCAGCTGTCAGTATTTGTTTGGAAATATTTTCAGTTGTTTGAGCAAGAGCAGTTGCATTTTCAGCATGAGCTGGCATTTGCCCTGTCTTTGCTGCCATTTCTCCTGCTTGGCTACGGGCAGCTATACATTTATCTCCAATTTGCGTCTGTTGTTCTTTAAGTGGGGGAGCGACAGTACTTTCTGATAGATTTCGCTGACATGGGGTTTCCCTCCCTGTGCATTTGGAAGAGAAGATGGAGTTTGCACAACGGATTCTAAGCTTCTGATGGGTGTGTTGTGTAGAATAGAAATCATGCCGCTTCCCCTTAAAAGGACAATATTGGAGTTCGCCCTTTACGCAAAACTTATCGGCAAACATGAGCTAAAACTTTAGAGGAAAATAAAATTTTTTTGCTATCATGCGTAAAATGAGCGAGGAAATAGAAAAGTTGAATTCTCTATAACTTTGCACAGGATAAAGGGGAGGGTGTCAAGCCAAACACATTGCGTTGACCTGCAAAGCACCAAAGCATATAATATGACTTTGTTTATACAACACTTTGTCATACAGGAATCGAATGCTTGAATTACTTCGTATACATGATCTGGCTTTAATAGAAGACGTAGAGCTAGAATTTTCTTCTGGTTTTAATGCACTTACCGGTGAAACAGGTGCAGGTAAATCGTTTATTCTGCGTGCTATTGATTTTTTAACAGGTGAACGCATGAGTAGCGATATGATTCGACCTGGTAAAGAAAAAGCCGTGGTGGAAGCTCTTTTTGTAAGCAAAGAAGGCGAGCTTATTATTCGCCGTGAACTTGCAGCAGATACCGGTCGTAGTAGAGTCTATGTCAACGATCGCCTTTCCTCGCAAGAAGTTATTCGAGAGTTACGCCCTCAACTTATTGTGTATACCAGTCAACATGGGCAACAAAAACTCCTTTCCCCAGCACATCAATCTACTCTGCTGGATGCATTTGTCATGGATCAAAGTATGGTGCAAAAAACGCAAGCTCTTAAAACTGAAATGAGCACCCTGCTTTTGAGCAAAGCAGACATCATACAAAAAGCAGAACATTTAGAGCAGCAACGCGATTTTTTAGAATACCAAAAAAGTGAAATAGCAAAAGTTCAACCAATCCAAGGCGAAGAAGAAAAATTGGAGGCACTGCGTCATGCACTTCGCGAGCAGGACAAAGCTGCAGAGAGCATACAGCATAGCTTAGAACTTTTGAGCTCAGAGCATGGACTTACAGCTCAAATGGATGAACTTTCTCATCATATGACAAAATTCGCTACACTAACTCCGGAATTAGCTGCTGAGCAAAATTTTATAGAAGAAGTTCGGCATCGTTTGCGTGATTTAGGGAGCATATTGCGACGAGGTTTTAGGGGCAGTGAGCTTGAAGGTAATCTTGATACAATAGAAGCACGTCTTTATGAACTTTCCAGATTAAAACGATCCTTAAAACGTAGTTTGCCTGAAATTTTTGGCTTACAGGCCGAGGTGGAAGACAATCTTTCTTTTCTTGATTCCTGCGCTCTTGAACTGGCTCAATTGGAAAAAAAAGAGCAGAATTTGGCTATTCAATTAGAAAAAATCCTTAGACAGCTCAATGCACAACGAAGGGTTTCAGCTGAAATATTTTGCCGAAACATAGAAGGGGAACTCAAACATTTAGGCTTTTCAGAGCATGTCAAAGTAGATGTTGCTTTTAGTGAAAATGAAATATACCCAAACATCTATGAATTAAAAGGACGTTTGCTTTGGATACCTAATCCGGGGCAATCTCCGCAACCACTTGATAAAATTGCTTCTGGTGGTGAACTTTCACGTTTTATGTTGGCTATGACCGCTTTATTGGCAGCTCCAGAGGCAAATATACCTGATGCACAGCGCCCCTCTTTGCTTTTTGATGAAGTGGATGCTGGGGTTGGTGGACTTACCTTACAAACTTTAGCCGATAAATTATCACAACTAGCGCAGCAGCAACAGGTTTTAGTCATTACCCATTGGCCACAAATTGCAGCTAAAGCAACTCGTCATTTTACTATTGCCAAAGAAGTACACAAGGGGCAAACTTTTACACGTTGTAAAAAACTTTCGGAACAAGAAGTACGAATGGAACTTGAGCGAATGGCCGGCGGTGGTAGACAGGGTCAAGCCATGGCTCAAGAATTATTAGAGCAAAATTAAAAACAATATTTTGTGGAGGATACAATTATGCATCAAACCTTAGTCTTTGATACCAAAGAAATAAATTGGGAAATGCTTGCTGCTGTTTATGCTGCCGAAGGCTTTGAAGGCCGTACAGCTGAAACACTACGGAAAAATTTTGAAGCGTCTGACACGGTATGTTTTTGTTTTGACATCAATAAGTTAGTTGGTGCAGCTCGCGTTTATAATGGGGAAATTGTCGATTTTTGTATCTTAAAAAATGCTCTTGGTTATGGCCCTGGACTGGTTATGTATGAATGGCTTGGAAAACGTAGCAAAATAGACGGCTTAAGCATCAATGCACCAGAAGGGATTGAACGAGAACTTATAGAAAATGCCGAACTCGGAGAATATTTAGCCTAATGCAAGTTGCAGATGTAATGTAATACTTGAAGGAAACGCTATGCATGTATCTCATTTTTCACTGGGCCCGCTTGGGACAAATGCGTATTTGCTTGAAAATAAGGGGAAAGCTCTCTGTATAGACCCGGGTGGCGATCCTCAGCCTATTCTTCAAGCTCTGGGCAACACTGAATTAACACATATTCTTATTACACATCTTCATTGCGATCATCTTTATGGAGTGCAAGCTCTTTCCGAGGCGACCGGTGCGGTCGTTTTAGCCAGTACTGAAGATAATTTTCTCTTAGATACTGAACTTGGAACCGGAGGCCTTTTTGACTTACCTACAACGCAAAAGATTGATTTTGCGCCTCTGCATTCAGGGGAAAATAATTTTATTTCCTTGCAATGTAAGGTTTTAGCTACCCCCGGCCATTCTCCGGGTTCGCTCAGTTTTTATTTTCCAGAGCTCAAGGCTGTGTTTACAGGCGATCTTATTTTTTATCGTTCTGTGGGACGAACAGATTTTCTCGGTGGCGATGCTGCTCAGCTAAAAAAATCAGTCATACAGCATATTTTTACCTTACCACCGGAAACAATTATTTATCCGGGACATGACCGAGCAACAAATGTAGGAGATGAAATGTGCCACAATCCCTTTTTTTCTGATTTTTAATAAGAAGCAAAGTAAAAAAGAAGGCAGGAAAAAGAACTGGATCCTGCGACTTACGCGCAGGATGACAGGAAGGGGGAAACAATAAAATGGACAGGAAGTATTGAGCCTAAAATTTATATGCGTTTGCCCTGTGGTGTGAATATATAGTGTGAATACATAGCGTGTATATATAGTGTGCATATGCAATGTATATATTGTCTGTATATTATGTGGCAGGGTAATGCTAAATTTTAATATATTAAACGATATGAGCGTAGGATGCAAAAAAAAGATATTTTTTTAGATCTCAAAGGCAAATGTTGAGGCGTAGGTTTGGAGGTAGGTTGGTACCTCCGTTTCCCAAGAGGAGGACGGCTTGTCGCTCTCGTGGATAAAAATGCTTTGCCTCAGCTTGAAAATCAACTTCTCACCGTTTCTGGTTGGGAAATGCGGATTGAAGAATTTGCAGACCATATTCAAGCAGAGTTTTTCCTCAAACCAAAAACAAAATAAAAATATAAGGATACAATCATGGACAGCACCCCTATTTTTTTTCAATGTTCCCATCGTACACAAGGTAATTCTCAATCAGCAATGAATACTTTTTTGCAAGGAGTTCGTTCTGAGGGGGGTGATGGGCATGTTTACCGACTCAATAAATTAGAAATAAAACCTTGCCGTGCCTGTCGTATGTGTGAAAAAGACCCACACTCAAATTGTGTTCTGCAAGAAAAAGATTATTGCCGTGAAATTTTTGCAGATATTATGCAAGCCCCTTTTCTTTATTTTGCCTCACCTATTTATTTTTATCACCTCCCCTCGCGTCTTAAAACACTGATTGATCGCAGTCAGGTTATTTACGAACGAAAAATAAAAGAAGACCCAGAAATTATAAATTTACCACGGAGACCAGCCTATGTTTCGCTTTTTGCTGGTCGTGAGCAAGGCAATAAATTATTCGAGGGCGCATTGCTTAGCTTAAAATATTTTTTAGAAAGCTTTAATTTTGAAATTGTGGACCCACTTACTTTTCAGGGCTACGAGCGTATAGCGGACTATGAACGTCTGCCTGACGCAGAGGAGCAAATCCGTGCTCTTGGAAAAAAAGCATGGCAACAGCATATGGCACAAAATGGATAAACCGCGTGCCCATGCTTCAATTGTTTCGCTTTTTGGGTCTCGCTGCTTATCGTTGCCCTTTATGTAAAGAAATAAGTGAAGTACGCAAAGGTTTATGTCAGCATTGCCAAGATAAACTTGCGCCACGCACAGGTGGCTATTGCCCACGTTGTGGAAAAATTTTTGGCCTTGCCAGCTATCCGCCAACGGTATGTTCCGATTGCCAAACTTCTCCCCCACTGTGGGGTGCTTTGTTTTTTTATGCTGTCTATGAAGAACAATTACGGGAACTTATTCTGTCTTATAAATTTGCAAAAGGACTGCAGCATAGCCGGCTTTTACAAGAATTAGCTCTTGCTGCATATAACAAAAACAGTGAAAAGCATGATTATGATTTACTTATTCCGATTCCTTTGCATTGGAAAAGACTGCTTTGGCGTGGATTTAATCAAAGTTTAGAACTAGCAAAATTTCTTGCTCGTAAGCAAAAAATACCTCTAAGTACCAAAGCCTTACAGCGCGTCAAACATACTCCTCCGCAGTCTACGCTTCCTTTACAAGAGCGAACAAAAAATCTTTGCGGTGCTTTTCAAGCAAATGCGGATTTAGTGCATGGGAAAAAAATATTACTTATTGACGATGTTATGACCACTGGAACTACATTACGCGAATGTTCAAAAGTTTTGCTTCAAGCTGGAGCTTTGAACATAAATATTTTGGTACTGGCGCGAGCTTAAAAAAAATCCTCTTAATGCTTGACTTGTTAATATAAATACGGCTAGTTTTCCGTTCTTTGATACACGGAGGAAAATTACAATGTTCGCAATCATCGAAACCGGTGGAAAACAATATCGTGTGGAAGAAGGCACTGAGCTTGATGTTGAACTGCTTAAAGTTGAGGCCGGTTCTACGCTTTCTATCGATAAAGTTCTTTTGGTAGGCAATGGTACTGACACCCAAATAGGTGCGCCGTATGTTGCTGGTGCTAGAGTAGACTGCGAAGTCATCAAACATGCTCGTGGCAAAAAAATTATCGTGTTTAAGAAATTGGCGAAAAAAGATTCTCGTAAAAAGCAGGGACATCGCCAAGATTACACACAATTAAAAGTACGTACTATCAAGGCCTAGGAGGATAGCATGGCTCATAAAAAAGCAGGTGGTAGTTCCAGAAACGGACGCGACTCTGAAGGTCAAAGAAGAGGCGTGAAGCGTTACGCAGGACAACAAGTTCTTGCGGGCAATATTCTTGTGCGCCAACTTGGAACCAGAATACATCCCGGGCAAAATGTAGGCATGGGCAAGGATTATACCCTTTTTGCATTGACGGATGGGCAAGTAAAATACGAAAAATATTTCCGCAAACGCCGTACTAAAATTCGTGTACATGTTCTGCCCACTGAGGCATAAGACAGCTTCGTTTGCTCTATTGATTTTTCTGGTGCTTTATTGACTTCTCTGGGCGGAAAAACAGTTCCGCCCTTTTTTTATTGGTTTATCACCTCTATATACACGGAAACCTTTATGCGATTCGTGGATCAAGCAAATATAACAGTAAGTTCCGGTAAGGGTGGCAATGGCTGTGCTTCCTTTCGGCGTGAACGTTTTATACCCAAAGGCGGGCCAAATGGCGGTGATGGCGGTAAAGGCGGAGATGTTATCTTGCGCGCTTCTGCTACGCTACTCACGCTGTATGATTTTAGGCTTAAGCGACATTATGAAGCCAAAAATGGTCAACCGGGTATGGGCAAAGACAGATACGGCAAAGCAGCAGACGATCTTGTGATTGATCTGCCAATAGGAACTTTAGTCTATGAAATTCTAAGCGATGAAGAAACAGGGGAAACTTCTGAAACTCTTGTAGCAGACCTTGTTCAGCAGGGCGCAGAAAAAGTTATTTGCCTTGGCGGACGCGGTGGACGCGGTAATCTTCATTTTAAGTCTGCCACGAACAGGGCTCCACGTTTTGCAGAAGAAGGCAAAGCAGGGCAAACTCGTCAGCTGCGACTTGAATTAAAAATTTTAGCAGATGTAGGGCTTCTTGGTCTGCCCAATGCGGGTAAATCGACTTTTATTGCAGCTGTATCTGCAGCAAAACCAAAAATAGCAGCCTACCCCTTTACGACTTTAGTGCCCAATCTCGGCGTTATAGAACGAGAAGCATGGCAGCGCATGGTGATTGCTGATATTCCCGGCCTTATTGAAGGTGCAAGCAAAGGGCTTGGCTTAGGTCATACTTTTTTGCGTCATGTTGAACGCACCCGTTTTTTATTGCATATTCTTTCAGCCGAAGAACTCAGACCACAAGAAGACAATCCTTTTTATGGCTATGAATTGCTTAATGAGGAATTACACTATTTTGATCCTCGCCTATCTGAAAAAAAACAAATTTTAGTCGTTAATAAAATTGATTTACTTGAGCCGGAGCAATTCAATATATTGCAAAAAAAAGCACAGGAACAAAGTTTAGATATTCAGTTTATTTCCGCTTTGACAGGACAAGGACTTGAATCTTTGCTTACAAAACTTTGGGCAGTATTTTTATCGTTAGACGAGGAAGAATAAAAAAACGAACTTTTTATCTACAGTATTATGATCTTGAAAAAAATTAGACTAAACAAAAAGCTAGGATTGAATTTCGTTTTTAAGCATTATAAAATAAAAACGTGTAGCGATTTCAGATCAAAGCCCTAAATAATATGTCCAAACTCTATCTTAATCCAAACTTGCAGCTTATTTTTTGCGTTACGCTGATGGCGATTGTTTCGGTTTCATCTATTGCACCGGTATTACCACAAATGGCCATGCATATTCATGGCCTTTCTCCTGAAAATATAGGTTTAGTTATTACTTCTTTTACCTTTCCGGGCATACTTATGACCCCTGTTGCGGGTATTTTAGGAGACAGATTAGGTAGAAAAGCAGTGCTGGTTCCTTCCCTGTTTTTCTTTGGTTTTTTTGGCACGGCCTGTTTTTGGGCAACTGACCTACATACCTTACTTATTTTACGCTTTTTACAAGGAATAGGTGCTGGCCCCTTGGGTATGTTGAACCTAACAATTATTGGCGATCTTTTTCAGGGGAAAGAACGTTTACAAGCCATGGGTTATAATGCTGCGGTGCTCTCTATTGGCACGGCACTTTTTCCAGCAATTGGAGGACTCATGGCTCTTATTGCATGGAATTGGCCGTTTTTACTCCCTGTATTTGCACTGCCTCTGGGCTGTCTCGTAGCAGCAAAATTAAATGCTCCAATTCCTCAAAAACAAGGAAGTCTTGCTGCGTATATGAAATCAGCATGGAAAAACCTTTGTTCTTGGCCTGCCATAACACTTTTTATGATAACTTTTCTTACGTTTATTATCTTGTATGGACCTATTATTACATATTTACCCATTTTGATGCACCAAAAGTTTGCAAGTGAAGCTCCAATTATTGGTATGATTATATCGATAGCGAGTTTTGTTACGGCTTTAGCTGCCTCGCAACTTGGAAGACTCTCTCAATATTTTCCAAGCTACGCATTGATGTCCGTAGGTTTTGTGGCCTATTTACTTGCCATGCTCATTGTCCCTCATGTCACAAGTCAATGGTGGATAATTTTACCTTTATTATTTTTTGGGCTTGGACAAGGGCTCAATATTCCGCTCATAATGACCACGATTGCTAGTCTTGCACCAGCAGAGCAGCGTAGTGCTTTTATGGCCACCAATGGGATGATTCTACGTTTTTCGCAAACTATTGCCCCTGTATGTATGGGGCAACTATTTATTTTCTTTGGCTTAAATGCAATTTTTTATGCAGGAGCAGTGACTGCTCTTCTCATGTGCTGCCTTATCCCTTTACTGTATAAAATAAAACAAGTCTGATAAGCAAAATGCTACCTTAAACGCTTCAAAGGATATACTTTTTATGAATGTGGCGCTTCTTATAACTTGTTTTGGCGGATTAGGCCTTTTTTTGCTTGGTATGCGTATGATGACCAGTGGCCTCTCTTTAGCAGCTGGAAGACATTTACGCAGCATTCTTGGTAATTGGACAAAAACTCCTTTGCGAGGTCTTTTTTCCGGTTTTTTGCTAACTGCTATTTTACAATCATCTGGGGCAATAACCGTTGCAGTTATTGGTTTTGTTAATGCAGGTCTTCTCAAACTTTCACAATCTGTGGGCATTGTTTATGGCTCAAATATTGGAACAACAGTTACTGGCTGGATTGTTGCTGCTGTTGGTCTCAATATCAATATAAAAGCCTTAGCATTGCCACTGATTGGACTTGGGGCAGCCCTTAATTTAACCGGAAAGCATACCAGACGAGAACCCTTGGGTGATGCTTTAGCAGGATTTGGCCTTTTTTTTCTTGGCATTGAGATATTGCAAAATGCTTTTCAAGGTCTGGACCATACCATGGACATTGCCTTGCTCTCAGGACTGGGAATATGGACAATACCGGTTTTTCTTGGTGTAGGCTGTATTTTGACTGTGCTGATGCAATCTTCAAGTGCTGCCATGATTTTAGTCTTGACCGCTGCTGTTTCCGGTATTGTCGATGTACATACCGCAGCAGCGACGGTGATAGGCACAAATATTGGTGCAACATCTACTGCGGCTCTGGCCGTGCTTGGTGCGACATACAATGCAAAAAAAGTAGCAGCCTCTCATATTATTTTTAATGTTGGAACGACTATTGTCGCTCTTGCTTCTTTGCCTTTATTATTACGCTTAGTAGAGATGATATGCCGTACTGTAGGGCTTCAAAATGATGTGGCCATCACCTTGGCTTTATTTCATACCATGTTTAATCTTTTTGGAGTTCTTCTCTTTTTGCCCTTTACAAAAAAATTAGTACGTTTCTTAAATGCCCGTATTGGCCGTGAAGAAATGCTTTTGAGCAAACCAAAATATTTGGATAAAAACGTACTGACCCAACCACACCTTGCCTTGGAAGCTTTGTTCATGGAGCTTGGCCGTTCTGGTGAAATGACACGCGACCTTGCCCGAAAAGCCTTAAAAAATGAATTTAATCCAAAGCTGTTAGAAAAAGATCGAAGCGCATTAAATGGTTTGGTTACTGCAATTAGAAAATTTTGCATTGCCCTGCAACGTCATGGAATGGGTAGCAATGCCTCGGACATGCTAGCCAAAGGCTTGCGAGTAACACAATATGAAATGCGTGTATCAGAAATTATAACAGAACTGAGCCAAGCACCAGGCCGAGAGTCTATTGCAAGTAGTGATGTTGCTCTTGCTGAAACTGCTTTTCAAAAAGCGTGCATGGATATTCTCAACGTAGCTGATACGCCCTGTGCCTCTGAATTTTTTAATCTTGATCAACAGCTTGCCGGCATTTTAGATCAGTACCATATGCTTAAAGCAGCGCTATTACAGGCCGGTGCGGACGGAAGTTTGGACATGGAAACCATGGCCTATCGCCTTGAATTTTTATCGCGAGTGCGTCGTATGGTTGAGCAGGCAATTAAAGCAGTACATTACTGGATTTCTATGAAGAATGAAAATTTTGCTTGCCAAAGCCGTTTGCATGACAACGAACAACACAGCCAGTAAATTTTCATCCCTTAACTCACCCCTGCCTATATTTTACGCAAAACAGCTTGAAACCTAGGAATTTGTATAAGGCTAAAACATATGGAAGTTCTATAAAATCGTCATTATTTTATGGAGCTACAAAGGATTTCTTAAAAAAGCAGGGTAGGAGTGCCGGGCGTAAGGACTTTGAGCTTTGTATGTGGGCTACGCTTTGCTAATTCAAGCGCAAAGTTTTCCGTGCTTTGTTCTAAGGCGGGAAAAGTTCCCCAATGCATAGGAATAACAGCATGACATTGGAGTAGGGCACACGCTTGGGCAGCTTGAGCCGCATCCATGGTAAACCTGCCTCCTATAGGTAGTAAAGCGAGATCAATTTTATGAAAAAGTGGCAGTAGTGCCATGGATTGGAACAAGGCAGTATCGCCAGCATGATATATACAAAACCCATTTGGAAACGTAAGGATATAACCGGCAGCAGTGCCACTAGCACTGGAATGCACGGCTTGCACCATATGAATCTCAAGGTCACAAATTTTTATTGTGCCACCTATATTCATGCCAAGTCCTAGCTGAGCCGGAAAGCCTTGGTTCATAAATTTTTGTATAGTATCAAATACAGCAATCAAAGGTGCTTGCTGACTTGTACACAGCTCTAAGGCTTGTCCAACATGATCATCATGATCATGAGTAACTAAAACCAATTGCACCGCTCCTATATCTTGAAACGAGCACAAAGCCTTTGGATTTCCTTCAAAAAATGGATCAATGCACAAAGTTTGATCCTGACAGCGAATCCTAAAATTAGAATGCCCAAACCATGTTATTTCCACAACAAAACCCCTTGTATGTTAATAGTCTATTCATCATAAGCTCTCGTGCATTTTGTGTTTTTCTCTCTTGTATACGAATGTAGCATTTTTGTCATTCTACGCGTACATCGCGATAGCCCAGCAGAGCCAGAATCCGAGGAATTAATTTTACACGACAAGAAGAAAAAAAGACAAAAAGAACTGGATCCTGCGACTTACGCGCAGGATGACAAGAGGGGGGGGGGAAGCAATAAAATGAGCAAGAGAATATTGCCCCTAAAATGTATATGTTTAGCCTAATATGTACATATGCGTTTGGCCTGTCTAGCAATACGAATATATATTTACCCAAAAATCTTCAATGCGTTATTTTTCATGTGTTTATCCTAAAAGCACAAAGGGGACATGGCCTCAGACGAAAACATAAGGTAAAAAAACTAAAGTTTACATAATTAACATTATGAGACACAGGCGCAACGCAAGTTATGGTGTAGGATGTAAGCTAACACTTTGATATACGGACACGGCGGAACGTAAAATCGTGAGTTATTTTGCGCCTGCAAATAATATGATGCTTTGAAATAATACGCTGGCGTTTTTATGTAGTGATTTTGTGCCTGAAAATAATATTATGTTTTGAAATAATATGAGGATCAATTGTAATTCAGTCTTTTCCTTTGTTTGTCATGCGTGGTCTCGCGCATAGAAATACGGAAACCATACAAGCTAAACAAAAGAAAAGCTCAACAAAAAATAACAAGTTCCGCCATTTTGCACGGTGTAGACAAAATGTTCACAGTATTATGAACAAATATTTTACGAAATATGTTAGGATTTCAGCACAGTATAGGGTTATTCTTTAGCCTCAAGCTCAAGTTTTTTAAGATATTTTTCGCGACATTCATACGAGCAAAATACATGTACTTCATCTCCACAGCGCACACGAATATCACCATCCGCGCGAACATAAGAACCGCATTCAGGGTCTTTTATAAGTTCACCTGTAGCTTTAAGTTTTTCTGTATCCTTCTCATTTTGCATACTTTTTTTTCGGCTATCTCCTTTGAACAATAAGTATAGACCTACAGCACAAAGGGCGAGTAAAATAAATTTTCCCATTCAAGTCCCCTTTTCTGTCGCACCGCACTTTATACCGTACTTTGCAATTGTACTCTTTGCGTTTGTCTTAGTCTTGCCAAATTTTATTTCCTTCTTGCCGATAGTCAAGATGAGACAAAGCATCCTGTGCACTCAGGCCAGACGGCAAAATTAAATCCGGTGACAATTCCAATAATGGAATAAGCACAAACGCTCTTTGCTCTAGCCGAGGGTGCGGAAGATCTAAGTAGCCAGTACATTGCTCTATATTGCCAAAAAGAAGCAAGTCTAAATCTATTATTCTAGGGCCATTGAGTTCACCGCGCGCGCGGTGCATTTGATCTTCAACCGCGGTTAAGGTCGACAAAAAACCTTCCGGAGCCCATATTTCAGGGTCTACTTGGTAATGCGCCACTTGATTACAAAACCACTGCTGTTCTTTCAAACCTTGTGGTTCTGTCTCATATATGCTTGACACTGCACAAAAATTTACATCGCTACCGTATGCTTCTAATCTGGCTAAAGCCTGATTAAGGTTTTCTTCGCGGTTGCCAAGATTGGAGCCAAGGCCAATATAAACGTCTACAAGCTGGATATTCGTGATACTGCCTCCTTGAGCCTGTCCGTGGGTACGGTCAGGGAAATACGAAAATACTCTTCTCCGGCTTGACCAAATCCTGAACCGGGAGTGAGTACAACGCCAGTTTTTTTCAAAATATCTGTTACAAATTCTGCTGAATTTTTTCCTGCCGGAACTTTTGCCCAAACAAAAACTGCTGCTTCAGGAACACGATGTTCAATACCGGCAAGTGTTAATGCTTGGCAAGTGACATCTCGGCGCTCTTTGTAAATTTTTCGAGCTTCTTTGACATATGATTCACCTTCTTCCAAGGCTTTAATTCCTGCTTCCTGCACAGCATTAAATGCTCCAGAATCCACATTTTCTTTAATTTTGCCAAGACCTGCCACAAGTTCAGCATTACCCACGGCCATGCCAATACGCCAGCCAGTCATATTAAACGTTTTAGAAAGAGAATGGAACTCAATCGCCA
This sequence comes from Desulfovibrionaceae bacterium, assembly GCA_963678135.1. Classification (GTDB taxonomy): domain Bacteria; phylum Desulfobacterota; class Desulfovibrionia; order Desulfovibrionales; family Desulfovibrionaceae; genus JAHJKV01. The sequence continues at coordinate 1,540,068 of OY782667.1, forward strand.
CATCTTTAGCACCATCAATTTCAAGCAAAGAAATGGGTTTTTTGGCCGAATCATAATATATTTCAGAATATGCTAAATCAGAAACAATAATAGTATTACTTGCTTTGGCTTTTGCAATCAGCTTTTCATAAAATTCAAAAGGAGCAACGGCAGCAGTTGGATTGCCCGGATAATTAACAAAAAACATTTTTGCCTGCTCCCACGTTGCATCAGAAATAGCATCAAGATCGGGTAAAAAATCATTTTTATCAATCATATCTATATATTCAACTTTGCCTCCTGCAAACTCCACAGCTGTAGAATAAACAGGATAACACGGCGAGCAAATCAGTGCTAAATCACCCGGGTTAATAAAAGCCCAAGGAAAATGTGCGATACCTTCTTTAGAGCCAATTAAAGTAATCACTTCAGAGGCAGCATCGAGCTTCACATTAAAACGTTTAGCATACCATGCAGCCACTGCCTGACGAAACGCTAGCATCCCTACATAGGAAGGATAACGATGGTTACTAGGATTTTTAGCGGACTGTGCCAAAGCATCAATGATAAAAGCTGGTGTGGGTAAATCCGGATCACCAATCCCTAGTGAAATAATATCCATTCCCTGCGCTGCAACTTCGGCTTTTGCCTTGTCAATTGCTGCAAAAAGGTATGGTGTTAAGCTTTCTACTCGTGTGGCAAGCGTAAATGTATTCATGCAATGGCTCCTTATCTGCAAGAGTAAACGTATTTATATTTCAAGGCAAACACTAGCTATTAAACAAATCAGAGAGCATCAAATGCTCCCCTTCCCGTTCTATTGCGCCCTACTCTTCATCGTATTGTATGTTCGATGCGCTCACACTGCCCTATTTTGCAATATCATATTGTCTTGTAAATGTCGCCTTGCTCGCTTGTCAATGTCAAGAAGCTGAATGCTTTTGCTTGAATATTTTGCCTGAGAACTTTAAGGTATTGCATGAACTCTTGCAAAAAAGAGCAGAAAAAAAAATATTGCTCACATCCTTGGCTTGATAATTATCTGGAATACTTATTGATTGAAAAAGGTTTATCCGAAAACAGCCTTGCTGCCTACACACGCGATCTGCAAACATTTTTATCTTTTCTTGAAGAAAAGCAAATAAACATGCTTGAGGTGACTGCTTCTCATATTTTTCTTTATCTGGTTAAATTGCGTTCCCAAGAACTTGGCTCCAGAAGCATTGCACGGCATTGTTCATCCTTGCGTGGTTTTTTTGCTTTTGCATTGCACGAAAAATATTTGGCTGAAAATCCAGCCATGTTGCTCGAAAATCCAAAACTAAGCAAAAATTTACCTAATGTGTTGACTCGCAAGGAAATGGAAAAAATTTTGGAAGCACCGTCTTTAGAAAATAAAATAGGATTTCGTGATCGCGTTATTTTAGAACTCCTGTATGCCTGCGGTTTACGAGTCAGCGAACTTATTGCCTTATGTCTTTTGGATTTTGATACACAGAAAGGAACTTTGAGAGTTTTTGGAAAAGGCAATAAAGAACGCTTGGTACCACTTCATGCGCAAGCTCAAGGATTACTTGAACAATATATTGCTATTTGGCGAATACAATTTCATCCATGCACAGAACATATTTTTTTGAATAGATCTGGTCATGGATTAAGCCGGCAAGCAATTTGGAAATGTATTAAACGTTATGCAGAAAAAACAGGTATTCGTCGTTCTATTTATCCGCATACATTTCGCCATTCTTTTGCCACGCATTTACTTGAAGGCGGTGCTGATTTACGAAGTGTACAATTATTGCTTGGACATGCTGACATTTGTGCAACAGAAATATATACTCATGTTCAAACAGAGCGTTTGTTAAATATTCATAAATCCCATCACCCACGCTCAGGCTAAATACTATTGTGACAGAAAATAAAAAACTTCTTTCCGCATCCACAGTAATAACAGCGCACCTCAACGCTGATTTTGACGCTTTAGCAGCTATGGTTGCTGCTTCTAAACTCTATCCTCATTCCGTACTTATTTTCCCGGGAACCCAAGAAGAAAATTTACATGATTTTTATATCAATTCCATCATGTATTTATTCAATTTTCAAAATATCAAGGATATTGATATAGAATCTGTGCAAACTCTTGTTGTGTGTGATACACGTCAGAAATCACGTCTCTCCCATATTGCGCTACTTTTAGAACGAAAAAATTTAGACATTCATGTTTATGATCATCATCCAAATACAGATGATGATATTCTAGCCAGCAAACTTAATGTCCGTCCTTGGGGTTCGACAACGGCCATATTGGTCAAAGAAATTAAGAAAAAAAAAGTACAAATCAATAATGAGGAAGCGACGTTATTTGGACTGGGTATTTATGAAGATACCGGTAGTTTCCTCTACCCCTCTACCACTGAACACGATCTTGCTGCAGCAGCTTGGCTTAAAAGCCAAGGCATGGCAGTAAGTGTTATTGATGATCTTTTTTGCTCAGATCTGAGCGCGCAGCAAATAATTCTTCTTGGTGAACTCCTCGAACAATCTCACTCTCATGATATTCATGGAGTAGAGATTGTCATAACGCGCATAAGCACAGATAAATATATCAATGATTTTGCTTTATTAGTTCGTAAGCTCATGGATATGAAAAAAATTTGTGTTCTGTTTGTCCTTGCTCGTATGGACGATAGGATACATGTGCTCACTCGCTCAAATAATGCTCAAGTCGATGTTGGATATATTTGCAGAATGCTCGGAGGCGGAGGGCATCCTTATGCAGCTTCCGCAGTGATAAAGGAAAAAACTCTTACCCAAGTATATGACGATCTGTTTGCCTTATTGTATTCGTATGTCAATCCTCAAGCTGTGGTAACATCAATTACAACTACCCCTGCTTTCACTGTAGCTGACACAGATACTCTTGATGCAGCTTTTTCTTTTATGCAAAAGCATAACTTAAAAAGTGTTCCCGTCATTAAAAAAGAAAGTACGCAATGTATTGGCCTTCTTGAACAATCCATTGCCAAAAAAGCAGTAGAGCACAAAGTGGGACATGTGCAGGTAAGTGCATACATGATTCATGATTTTCAAACGGTCACTCAAGGAACAAACCTGTACCAAGTCATAGAAATTCTTTTACAAAAATCTCAACCTTTGCTCCCTGTAAGCGAGGCTGGAAAACTCACAGGAGTTATCACTAAAACAGATTTGCTCAATCTGCTGGTAGAAGAACCAGCTCGTATTCCTGAGTCCCTTGCGCCAGAAAAAACAAATAAAAAACGTCGTAATTTTCAAGCATTGATGAAAAATAGACTTTCTGAAAAAAACTTAATTTTCTTGGAAGAAGCTGGTCAATTAGCAAAGCAATTAGGATATACACTCTTTGTTGTGGGTGGATTTGTGCGCGATCTTTTGCTGAATAGATCAAACCTAGACTTTGATCTTGTGGTTGAAGGGGATGGAGTTCATTTTGCAAAAAAAATGGCTATGCAATATAAGGCTAAAGTCAAAATACATCAAAAATTTAGAACGGCTTTAATTCTTTTTCCTGATGGTACTCGCGTTGATGTTGCCACCGCACGCCTTGAATATTATAAACATCCTGCAGCAATACCTATTGTAGAGCTTTCATCAATTAAAATGGATCTCTATCGCCGAGATTTTACGATTAATGCTTTGGCTATTTGCCTTGCTCCGCAAAAATTTGGAGAATTAGTAGATTTTTTCAATGCTCAAAATGACATTAAGGATAAAGCCTTACGGGTACTGCACTCCTTAAGTTTTGTCGAAGACCCGACAAGAATCCTCCGTGCTGTACGTTTTGAACAACGCTTTGGCTTTGCCATAGGAGCCCAAACGCAAAGGCTTATTAAAAATGCTTTGCAACTCGAACTTTTTGCCCGCATTTCCGGCTCACGACTGTTTCATGAAATGCAGGCAATATTCACTGAAGAACATCCTTTCGCTTGTCTGGAACGCTTACAGGAACTAGGTATACTCTATGCTATACATCCTCTTTTAGAAATAACTGAAAAACGACGTGTTCTTTTAGAGGAAATTGAAAAAGTTCATGTATGGTATACCCTGCTTTACCTTGAGTCTGATATTTCCCAATGGCAACTTTATTTCCTTGGTTTGACCTTAAAATTAACAAAAAATGAATGCCAAGAAATTTTGAAAAAATTTGGAATAATCAACAAGGAAGCACACAGTTTTCTTACGCTTCGTGAGACTGTAGGAAAAAATTTGGCTCGGCTGATACAGCTTGTATCTCAAGATTTTAAGCTTTCTGAGCTTTGCCTATTGATTGAGAAGATACCTGTGGAAGGTATTTTATTTCTTATGGCTCAAAGTCGCAAAGATACCATGCGAAAAAATATTTCTCAATATCTTAGTCGATTGCGATACTTAAAAGCAGAAATTGACGGCAATGACCTTCAACGTATCGGCATACCTACAGGACCAAAAGTAGGCGAAATTTTGCACCGGGTTCGAGCTGCTGTTCTTGATGGAGAGGTGGAGTCTCGTGAACAGCAACTTGAATTGGCGAGAAAATATAGCAAAAAATTTAGAGTATCGCTCTGACCTTGCTTCCCTTGAAAGAGCCGTGTACCTTGAGCTTGATATTGTCTTTTTATCTGTATTTTGGGAAAAAGGAAATATGATGCAAGTATTATGGGCTCCTTGGCGTCTTGACTATATACTTGAGCCAAAGCCGGATGAATGTGTTTTTTGTCTTCCAGCACTTGAAGCCGGCGAGGACAAACAACGATTAGTACTGTATCGTGGCAAACAATGCTTTGTGCTCATGAATAAATTTCCATATAATAATGGACATCTTATGATTTGTCCTTACCGGCATGTTTCTTGTGTCACAGAACTACAAGCAGAAGAGTTGCATGAGTCAACAGAATTGATTCAATGTTGCGTGAAGGTTTTGAATAAGGCATTCAAACCTCAAGGAATCAATGTTGGATTGAATTTGGGTGATGCTGCAGGAGCAGGAATCGCTGCACATATACATTGGCAACTTGTGCCACGTTGGTGTGGGGATTCATCGTTCATGGCTGTGTTTAGCGAAAGCAGAGTTATTCCTGAGCATTTGCTTTCCACTTACGAAAAACTTAAACCACTTTTTTCACTTTTTATGAAAAAGGAATAATTATGCGTTATGTCAAACTTATCGTACTCGTACTGTGCCTTGCTATTGCTGCCTTATTTTTTGTTCAGAACCAGCAGCAACTCCTTGCTGTCGTAGGCTTTAAGCTCAATCTTTATATCATGACCTTGTACCCTGCAGGGATCAATATTCCTCTTTATGTTATCATCATTTGTGCATTTTTAATAGGAGCTTTACTGAGTTTTGGCTTTTTATTGGCAGATAAACTGCATACTTCTTCGCAACTTCGTACTTGCCGTAAACGTTTGCGTAGTTTGGAAAAAGAAGTCAATTCACTTCGCAATCTTCCCTTGCAGGAACAAGATTCCTCTGCTCAGGAGGAAGAGATTATGGGGGCATAGGAGTTTTGTATGATTTGGAATCCTTTTCGGAAAAAACATCCTTCCTCTCTTTCCACAGACACAGTGCCTTCTGCTGATGCCTACTTAAGTTTTATTCCATCACAAGATACCCGTGCAGCCATTGATGAACTTTCTCAGGTAGTACGCAACAATTCTGAAGCGGTGGAGATTTATTTAGCACTCGGTAGCCTTTATCGCTCTCAAGGTGAAATCGAACGCGCAATCCATATCAGAAACAATTTAATCTTAAGACCCGAATTACAAGCTTCATTTAAGGCTCGAGCATATTTTGAGCTTGGCCGGGATTTTCGACGTGCCGGCTTACTTGACCGTGCAACAAGTGCTTTCCAAAAATCTCGTGAACTGGGTATAGAGCATAAAGCTGTACTTCAAGAAGAAGCAAAACTTGCAGCTCAAAGTGGAGATAATGCCAAAGCTGCACGTTTGTATGAAGCGCTCAATTTTTCTTTAGCGCAAGCCCATTATCTTGTTTTAGAATCCAAAGAAGCACGCTATACTGGTGATGCGACACAAAGTACAAAAAAGCTAAAGCAAGCCTTTAGGGTTTGTCCTGCTTCGATAGAAGCATGGCTGGAACGCCTCATCTGCGATTATGAAAAAAATGATGTTCAGGCTTTAGGGCGTACTTTAAGTACCGGACTAAGCACTGTCGATCCTACTCTTGGTTTTGTTTTGTTTGAAGGGCTGATTGAACATTGCCAAAAAAATACTTGTGAACCTACTCCCCCTACTGTTCTTACTGATAAAGCATTTCAAACCCTGCTTGTATCGCTCCTTAGCCAATACGCTGATCCTATTTTAGCCTATTATGGAGCACGCTTGTTATATTTATGTGGCTATGCTTCCATTGCACGCACTTGGCTGGAAAATGCTTTGCAACAAAAAGAAAATTTTTGGCTTGCTCGTTTGGAATTATTTTATCTTTCCAGTGCAGAGCAACAAGTTTCTGCAAATTTTCAGGAGCACTTAGATTTTTTCGTGGATAAAGCACGCAATGTAAAACGTTTTATTTGCACACGGTGCGGATTGCGAAGAAATTCTTTGTTTTTTCTCTGTCCACGTTGTCAAAATTGGCATTCCATTACTTTTCAAACCACAATTAGCTAAATAAAAATCGTGACTCAAAAAAAACTTACTCCCATGTTGGAGCATTATTTAAGCGTTAAGGAACAATATCCTGAAGCTTTGCTCTTCTATCGCATGGGAGATTTTTATGAATTATTTTTTGAAGACGCTGAAATAGCAGCTCGTGAACTACAAATAGCCCTGACTTCACGAGATAGACGAGACAATAATAAAACCCCAATGTGCGGTGTACCGCATCATGCTGTGGATAATTATTTAGCTCAATTGATCGACAAAGGTTTTAAGCTTGTTATTTGCGATCAAGTCGAAGACCCTAAACAGGCTAAAGGATTAGTCCGGCGTGAAGTTACCCGTGTTCTCACTCCAGGTACTGTAACCGAAGACGTGAACTTAAGCGCAAAAACCGGTAATTATCTAGCTGCAATGTACTGGAATGCCGATAGTGGCAAAGGTGGTTTGACTTGGATTGATTTTTCTACTGGTGCATGGTCTGGCATTTCCAGAAAATCTGAACAAGCTCTTTGGGAATGGGCAGCAAAAATGAATCCCAAAGAATTACTTTTACCCAAAGGCGTCTTTCAAAGTCATAATGATATTCAAAAAAAGTTACCTGCAGTACTCACAGAATTAGCGCAACGCCCTGCTTTTGATTTTGGGCGTGCTGCAGAAGCTATATGTACAGCACAAAGCGTTGAAAACCTAAGTGTCCTTGATTTGGATAAAGAACCTGAACTTGTCTGTGCCTGCGGCGCTGTACTGCATTATTTACAGCAAACGCAGCTGGGCAGTTTTGATCATCTTGGTGAATTTACATTAGTCAATCTTGGTAAGCATCTCATTATTGATGAAATTACCGAACGTAATTTGGAAATATTTTCTTGCCTTGACGGAAAAACCGGGCGCGGAACTCTTTGGCATGTTTTAGATAATACCATGACACCAATGGGTGGCCGTTTGCTTGCAGAGCGTCTAAAAACACCTTGGCGTGAACTTCGGGCTATTATTAACAGCCAAGACTGTGTTGCTTTTTTATATGCTCATGATAGCTTTCGTGCCAATGTACGCAAAATTTTACATGTGGTATATGATCTGGAACGCCTGTCTACACGGGTTAGCCTTGGCCGTGCGGGCCCTAAAGATTTTACAGCACTACGACAGTCGCTTCATACTCTCCCTGCATTATTAGAGCTTTTAGAACAAGCTGAAAGTCCACCTCAAGAAATGCAAGCTTTGCTCACAAACTGGGACTGTATGACTGACATAACAGAATTATTATGCACAGCTTTAGTTGATTCACCCTCCCCTTCTATCACAGAGGGAGGACTTTTCCGTGTAGGCTATAATGCAGACTTAGATGAATTGATTGAACTCAGTGAACATGGGGAAACAGCCTTAAACGCTCTTTTACAAAAAGAACAAGAAGGTTCAGGACTTTCAAAGTTAAAGCTCGGCTTTAACAAAGTGTTTGGGTACTATTTAGAACTTTCCCGTGTGCAGCAAGAAAAAGTTCCTGAACATTTTATTCGTAGGCAAACGCTTGTTAATGCAGAACGTTTTGTTACTACTCAATTAAAAGAACTCGAAGAAAACATACTTTCGGCCTCGCACAAACGCAATAACCTTGAATATAATCTTTTTTTACAATTACGCGAAACAGTTGCCAAAGCACGTCCCAGAATGATGTTTATGGCACATGCTTTGGCTGCTTTAGATTTTTGGCAAGCTCTTGCCCAAAGTGCACGTCTTTATAACTGGAGTTGTCCCAGCGTACATGAGGGTATGGAATTAGAAATTGAATCAGGAAGGCATCCCGTAGTAGAAGAAGCTGTGGGAGGAAATTATATCCCCAATACGCTCCACTTAGATGAAACACGTCGCATTTTGCTTATCACCGGCCCAAACATGGCTGGTAAATCCACCGTACTGAGGCAAGTTGCCTTAATAACTTTATTGGCTCAAATTGGTTCTTTTGTTCCTGCGACAAAAGCAAAAATAGGAATAACAGATAGAATTTTTTCTCGTGTCGGAGCTTCGGATAATCTTGCTTTAGGTCAATCTACTTTTATGGTTGAAATGATGGAAACTGCAAGGATTTTACGTCAAGCTGGACATCGCAGTTTGGTTATTTTGGACGAAATAGGTCGTGGCACTTCAACTTTTGATGGCCTTGCCTTGGCATGGGCCGTGGTAGAAGAATTATCCAGACGTGCCAAAGGAGGTATCCGCACTCTTTTTGCAACACATTATCATGAACTCACAAAACTTGAAGGAAAAGTTCAAGGTTTACGAAATTTGAATATAGCTGTTAAGGAATATAAAGGAGATATAGTTTTTTTACGCCGGCTTATTCCAGGTCCTGCGGATAAAAGCTATGGTATTGAAGTTGCTCGTTTGGCTGGTGTTCCACGAACTGTGGTGACACGAGCCAAAGAGATACTTGCAAGCCTTGAAGAAAAATCGCAAAATCATGCAAACGCACATTCATTTGCAGCAAATCACCCTTCGCTTCCCGGTTTGCCTGTTACAGAAAAAGGCTCAAATGAATATGCGCTGCACCCTTTATTGGAAGAAATACAAGGTCTTGACGTGGATGCGCTCACTCCACTCGAAGCCTTGACTCTTATAAACCATTGGAAAACAAGGCTGGATTCAGATGAATAAATTGAAATATATTTCCACCCTTTGTGTATACAGTAGTCTCTTGTTTTGTACTGCCTGTGTCATGGGTGTAAAAGATTGGCCAGAGGCAGACGCGCAGGAAGAAAAATATCACTGGCTAACAGTTGCAGCAAGTATCTCTGGTGACTGTCTCCTGCTCGAAGCTCGTATGGCCGGTGCATATCAAAACTTTTCTTTTGCTGAGGTCTTGCTGGAACCTATGGATGAGAATGCTTGTGCTAATTGTCCTTTTAATCCCCGCTACAAAACACGCTTTGCGCCCGGGGACAAAGAGCTAGAAATAAATGACTCTTTGATAAAAATATACCTTTGTAAAATGGATACAAATATCCCCTACCGTCTTGTATTAAAAGGAGCAAACCGTGTTGACGGTATAAATAAAGTAAGCTCCCAAGTAATTACCGTCATACCTTAAAGTTATAATTAAAAAAAAGAGAAACAAATGAATTATTTTGAATATAGAAACAAAGAACTTTTTTGTGAAAATTTGCGTGTCCAAGATTTAGCCGAAAAGTATGGCACACCTTTATATATTTATTCTGCAGCAACAATTCGTCGTCATTTTCAAGCCTTTGATTCTGCATTTGCAAACATAAAACATTTAACCTGCTATTCAGTAAAAGCCAGTTCCAATTTAAGTATTTTACAATTATTGGCCAAACAGGGTGCAGGTATGGATATTGTTTCTGGTGGCGAATTATTTCGCGCGCTTCAGGCCGGTGTTCCTGCACAAAAAATAGTATATTCAGGAGTTGGAAAAACTCAGCAAGAAATACAGGAAGCTCTTATTGCTGATATTTTGCTCTTTAATGTAGAATCAGTAGAAGAGCTGGAACGTATAGCAAACCTCGCGCAACACATGGGCAAAACAGCTCGAATAACCTTCCGTATTAACCCAAATGTTGATCCGCAAACGCACCCGTATATTTCGACAGGTATGAAAAAAAATAAATTTGGACTTGATATGTCTTTGGCGCGTCAAGCATATGCCAAGGCCTTAGATCTCCCTTGTGTTACTCCAATAGGAATTGATTGTCATATTGGTTCACAATTAACCTCAATTGCACCTTTTGAAGAAGCCTTGGACAAGCTCCTTGAATTTATAACAGAATTACAAGAAATGGGAGTAAAGCTCCAATATTTAGATATCGGGGGCGGTTTGGGTATTCGCTATGATCAGGAGACCCCTCCCCTTCCAGAAGAATTTGGAAAAATGCTTCAATCAAAATTGCAGAACTTCAATATATGCCTTATTCTTGAGCCGGGCAGAATCATTGTAGGAAATACTGGTATTCTTGTTACTCAAGTGCAATATACCAAAAAAACACCAACGAAGAATTTCATTATTGTGGATGCAGCTATGAATGATTTGCTTCGGCCTGCCTTATACCAATCGTATCATAAAATAACTCCAATCACTGATTCTGGCCGTCAATTGCAAGACGTAGATATTGTTGGCCCTATTTGTGAATCAAGTGATTTTCTTGCGCGTGATAGAGCATTTCCTGAAGTACAGCAAGGAGAGTTTTTGGCCGTACACTCTGCCGGAGCCTACGGTTTTAGCATGGCTTCTAATTACAACTCTCGCCCAAGAGCTGCTGAAATTATCGTTGATGGTGAAAATAGTATTATCGCCAGACAACGCGAGACATACGAAGATCTTATTGCCCTTGAAAAGCTATAGTTTTCTACCATGTCACGACTCAATAGTTTTTATCTTGCTCAAAATGAATGGCCACAGCATGGCAATTTTGTACTGAGTGGCAAAGAAGCATATCATCTTTCTCGTGTTTTACGGCATGAGGTAGGAGATACTGTAAGATTATTTGATGGACACGGACGATATGGACTTTTCAAACTGCTTGCCGTGAACAAAAGAGAATGCCTTCTTGAGTTACTCAATATATCTGTACAAAATCCTCCGCAAACACAACTCACCTTAGCACTTGCTTGGAACAAATCCTCTCGTCGCGATTGGTTGCTCGAAAAAAGCGTTGAACTACAGGGAGGAGGGATTTATTTTTGGCAAGCACAGCGAAGTCAAGGGCATTTGCCGTCACTGGTAAAAAATACATGGCAAGAACGGATTATTCAAGCTGCAAAACAATGTGGTAGCCTTTATTTGCCTCAGCTTGCAATCGCTCAAAATGTGGATGAACTCATTAGAGTCGCCGCAAAATATAAAAATCGATTCCTTCTTTGGGAATCTCAAGATGTACACAAGCTACTGATGCCAGACATGTTACTAGGCTCGACCTTTGCGATAATAGGCCCTGAAGGTGGTATTCCTGAGCAAGAAGCACAGTTATTTTTTGACGCAGGCTTTATTCCGCTCAGTCTTGGAACATCTGTACTTCGCTGGGAAACTGCTGCCTTGCATTGTTTGAGCCTTGCTTTTTTTGCTCAACAAAGTACTTAAACCAAAAAAATTAAAACCTTATGCTTTTTTGTAAATTCAACATTTATGACTCAAAAGACCTGCAAAACAATGAAACAAGAGTACTCTGAACAGCAACCTCTGGCAGAACAAATTCGCCCAGCACATCTTGATGATTTTGTCGGACAAAGCCATCTCTTGGATAAAATACAGACCTTACAAACAGCAAAACGTTTAGCCTCTCTTTGTTTTTTCGGCCCTCCGGGATGCGGAAAATCCACGTTAGCAATACTCTTGGCTCAATCAAGCGGTTTACCTTGGGTCAGGGTTAGCGCACCAGAATCCAGGCTAGGAGAATTGCGTAAAAAATTACCAAACATTAAAATTCTTATTTTAGATGAGTTGCATCGTTTTTCAAAAGCCCAACAAGACTTTTTTTTACCTCTTTTAGAAACAGGGGAAATTATTCTTTTGGCAAGCACCACAGAAAATCCTTCCTTTGCTGTTACTCGCCAACTTCTCTCCAGATTGCATGTTTTACGGTTTCATAGCTTAAATCGTGAAGAATTGCTTAAAATTATAGAGCGCGCTTGCATTGCCTTAAATTTCAATTTGAATGAGCAAAGTCAGCAGTTTTTATGCAGCATGGCAGGTGGTGATGCCCGAACTGTACTGAATTTATTAGAATATACAGCACAACTGCCAATACAAGAACAAACACCTGAAAAACTCATGCAAACTTTGCCGGATATAATTATTCGTGGTGATCGCGATGGTGATTCCCATTATGAGCTCACTTCAGCCATGATCAAATCCATTCGTGGCTCTGATCCGGACGCTGCCTTATATTGGCTGACGTGCTTGATTGAATCAGGCGAAGATCCACGTTTCATTGCACGAAGGCTTATTATTTCTGCTAGTGAAGATATTGGGCTAGCTGATCCGACTCTCTTGCCCCTAGCCGTAGCATGTAGACAGGCAGTAGAGTTCATAGGAATGCCAGAAGGAGCAATTCCTTTAGCTGAGACTTGTATTGCTTTAGCCTTAGCCCCTAAATCTAATTCGAGCTATCTGGCTCTTCGTAATGCACAAAAAAATGTCCGTTACACTGGCCCTCTTCCCGTGCCACTCCATCTACGCAATGCCTCAACCGCCCTGCAAAAAAAATGGGGCTATGGACAAGGATACAAATATCCTCATTCTTACCCAAGCGCATGGGTGAAGCAACAATATTTACCTGACAAGCTTGTAGGTACAACATTGTATGAACCCAAAAACTTAGGCTTTGAAGCAAAGCTCACCATGACACATCAGCTGAGGAAAAAGCAATAAAATCAGCGTGTTATCGTTATCACGCTGCGCGTAAGTGAAGTCTTTACGAGAAAATTTTACTTTTCAAAACTACTAATTTTCGAGGGGATTACCCTCCTGCTCCCAGTTTGAGGCAGAAGTCTCTACTTTGCAATGGTACTCATTTAAGGGGACTTTACACTCTTATTTCCGTTTGACAGACACTGCATGCGTGGCTAATCAAAGAGAGATTCGGTGCATTTGTACCGAAAAATAACGTATAAAGATTTGAGAGGAGATTTTACCATGCAACAGTTCGCGCGCGTTCACCGGCTTCCGCCGTATGTGTTCGCCACGGTCAATGAACTCAAATCTACCCTGAGACAACAGGGGGTAGATATCGTTGACCTTGGCATGGGCAACCCTGATGTGCCCACACCTAAACACATTATCGATCGTCTCGCGAGCGCAGCATACGAGCCAGGAAATTCCCGTTATTCCGCATCAAAAGGTATTAAAGGGCTCCGTAAAGCGATCGCAGACTGGTACAAAAAACGCTTTGAAGTTGAGTTAGATCAAGATCAGCAAGTATGTGTCACCATGGGAGCCAAAGAAGGTCTTGCCCATCTTGCACTCGTTATGCTTTCCCCCGGAGATGTAGTGCTTGCGCCTGATCCTGCCTACCCTATACACCCCTTTGCCTGTATTATTGCTGGTGCGGATGTACGGCGTATTCCCATTGGCCCTGAGCGCAATTTTTTTGATGACTTAGACCTAGCCATGCGTAATAGCTGGCCTCGTCCAAAACTCTTAGTCATTAACTATCCGCATAATCCGACTTCTGTATGTGTTGATCAAGAATTTTTCCAACGAGTAGTGGATTACGCAAAAGAACATAAACTCTACGTTATTCACGATTTAGCATACGCGGACTTTGTGTTTGACGGCTATAAAGCACCAAGTTTTTTACAAGCCAAAGGAGCGATGGACGTTGGGGTTGAATTTTTTTCCATGACGAAAAGTTATTCCATGGCCGGTATGCGTGTCGGCTTCTGCTGTGGCAATCGCGATATGGTACAAGCCTTGACACGGATCAAAAGCTATTTGGATTATGGAATTTATAATCCCATCCAAATCGCAGCAGCTGTTGCTTTGAACAGCGATCAAACTTGCGTCAAAGAAATCATGGATATTTATGAAGATAGGCGCAATGCACTGATTGAAGGCCTTGATCGTGCTGGCTGGCATGTTCCGCCACCTAAAGCAACAATGTTTGTTTGGGCAGAAATTCCTGAGGAATTTAAGGCCATGGGCAGTGTAGAATTTTCCAAAATGCTGATCAAAGAAGCAGAAGTCGCTGTGGCTCCGGGTTTAGGGTTTGGAAATTATGGTGACGACCATGTACGCTTTGCTTTAGTGGAAAATCGTCATCGTACTAATCAAGCCTGCCGAAATCTCAAACGCTTTTTTGGCAAAGGCTAAGACAATAGAGACAAAAATGCCCTGAATTTTGAAATTGAGGGCATTTTTATTTTAGGAGACAACATGGAACAAATTGGTATTGGAATAGCCGGATTTGGCACTGTTGGCTCAGGGCTAGCTCATCTACTTGAGCAAAATCATACTTGGATTACACAACGCCTTGCTCAAAGCATTGCAATTAAAAAAATACTTGTCCGTGACCTGAATAAACCTCGAGCTTTTCACCCACAGCCAGAAGCACTTTTCACTACCTCTGCCGATGATTTAATCACGGATCAATCGATTTCTATAATAGTAGAGCTTATGGGCGGTATTGATGCTGCAAAAAAACTTATTATAAACGCTCTCAGTGCCGGCAAACATGTCGTAACCGCAAATAAACATCTTTTGGCCAAGCATGGCTCTGAACTTTTTGCGTATGCTGCTCAAAAAGGAGTCGGACTGTTTTATGAAGCCTCTGTTGCCGGCGGGATACCTACTATTGCTACCTTACGCGAATCTCTTGCCGGAAATAAAATCAGTGAAATCCTTGGGATTTTGAATGGAACATCCAACTATATTTTGAGCGAAATGAGCGATTGTAACAAACAACTGGATTTTGCCCATGCTTTATCTCAAGCCACAGAGCTCGGCTATGCTGAGGCTGATCCAAGCATGGACATTGACGGATTTGATACTGCCCATAAGCTGACAATACTCATCCGTTTGGCTTTTGGAATGGATTATCCGCTTCATCAAATTCCGGTACAAGGCATTTCACAAGTAAGCTCAGAAGATATTTTATATGCTCGTGAGTTTGGCTATCGAGTAAAACTTATTGCCGAAGCTCGCGAAATAGACGGCTATATTCAAGCCGGAGTGTTTCCAGCTTTTGTAAAATATACCTATCTCCTTGCTCGAGTTGGTGGGAATTATAATGCTATTCGCATCACGGGCAATGCTGTTGGGTCAGTGATGCTCCATGGTCAAGGCGCAGGAGCTCTACCTACGGCCTCAGCGGTTTTAGCAGATATTATGGCACTTATTCATAAAAAACATGCACCTGATAACACAGGCTTTCGCAATATACCTCTAGCTCCTGCAAAAATTTTACCGCCAGCAAAAATTCAAGGCAGTTATTATATACGGGCCAGAGTGGCAGACAAAGTTGGAGTCATGGCAGCGATTGCAAAAAGCATGGCTGATCATGAGATTTCCATTGCTCAAGCCGTGCAAAAAACAAAATTAGATACAAACAATGCAGACGTAGTCTTTCTTACTCATACAGCAAGCGAAGCAGCCATGAAAAAAGTGATTAATGAAATCAACTCCATGGATTTTATACAAGGTTCACTTGTGCATTATCGCATGTTGCACTCTGATTAAATCTTGGCATGTGGTCTAAAATGCTTACAAATTAGTCATTGACCTTCAAAACAATTTAGTTTTGTATCAACTCTTATTATCTTCAAAACCTTGGAGGAGAACATGAACCAATGGGAATGCCCTTGTGGCTATGTGTATGATCCTGAGAGTGGCGATCCAGACAATGGAATAGCTCCCGGCACAGCATGGGAAGACGTACCAGAAACTTGGGTCTGCCCACTGTGCGGTGCAGAAAAAGAATATTTTGAACAAGCCTAATAGAACTCATTCACTCTACAACAAAAAGCGTCCTGAATTTATTTTGGGACGTTTTTTTTTGAGTAATATTTTTGGGGTGTTACTTGTTGTGTGTGCTTTGGGCTTGCTGCGCAATACCAATAACATCTTCAAATTCTTCTAAAGGAACTGCCCCCCGTACAGGAATTCCGTCCACAATATACGAGGGCGCACCATAAAATGAAAAGAGAGTTCCTTCTTGTTCATCTTCTTGAATACTTTGTATAACATCTTTTGATTGCGAAATTTTTTGGACTGCTGCTGGATTTAAGTTCAACTGTTTGAAAAAGGAAGCAAGCAGTTCTTGGCCTTGGTTTGGATCACGAAGCTCTTGCTGATGTGCAAACAACATATCTTTTAACAAACGAGCCTTGTGTGAATCAATACGCATCACAGCTTCAAAAATAGTAGCAAGAGTATGCGATGCTGTGCCAAGCTGTGCATGTTTATACACAAGCCTGATTTTTTCAGGATATTTTGCCAAAAGTTCTTGCATTGTTTCATTGCCATGCCGGCAATGCCCACACAAAAAATCTGAATATTCAAAAATAGTAATTGGAGCAGTAGGCTTTCCCTCAATCAAACAATTTTCACGAAGCTGTGGCGTAAAACGATGAGTCGCAGCTTGTTTATATTGCTCTATACGCTCTTGTTGTTGTTTTTGCTCTACTGCATACTCAAGCACTTCAAGAAACTCTAAAGGTTGCTCTCGAAGTGCATCTAAAATAATACTCGGGTCATTTTTGAGAATTTCTTTTACTGCTGTATGCTGTAAATCCTTTGTTTTTTCGTCAACAGTGTGCTTAGAACACGCAGCACACAAAAAAAACATGCAGACTAAAATAATGCACCACGGCACTCTCTGGATCATAATTTTCACGCCTGACACACTATATTATCGTTTAGCACCACAACTTGGGCAAAATTTACAATTCGGTACGACAATCGGTTCTCCACACGCATCACAGCACTGTGGCAAAGGACCTATTTCCACAATAAGTTCACCTTCCTGCACCGGAATCATTTTTTTATCCTGCTGGAAATTCGCAGTCTTAAGTACTCGTAAAACCTGTCCATCTTTTGGTGCAAGCACAGCTTTTTCTTGTTTCATGATAGAAATATTAAATATTTCTTCACCTTTTTTAACCACATCTCCAATCGAAACATGAGTGACCCAAAGATCACCTGTTGAAGGACTGGCTATATGGCCTTCATTATCAGGATCTGCAAGGATCAAACTGTCTTCAATACCAGCTTGTGCTTCTGCCAATTGCACTTGATGCGAGAGTCGTTCAGAATCATAAATATAACGAACATCGCTCACACCTTTTTTATCAGGTTCAGGAATGGCCAAAATAGCAAAACGGTGCGGTTTACCACAGTTTCCTGTAAAAAAGACCTCTTCTCCAGCTTGCAAGCCTTCAAACCAAACGTCTATGGGCATATTATTAGGGTTACCATATTCCCGTAATTGCTTAATGGTTTTGAGTGCATCTGCAGGATGATTCAAGTACAGCACAAATTCTTCATGCGATGGCTCGCGTCCAATCTGTTCATGTAATGATGCACGTTCAGCATCCATATTCACATCTTGTAAAACTGTCAGCGGTGATGTCTCTGTACGACTATTGCGCGCTTTTTCCCATTCTTTACCAAAAGCAGACTCATACACCCAATCTGCCGGCCAGCCCAAAGGCAATTTGCCAAATTTACCAAGCAAAAGATCACGAAACGCATCATTAGAATCGCGATAAATATCTAGACGCGCTTTTTGTTCATGCTCAGTCAGGTCACATTCCTTGGTCTGAGTCACAATCTCCATAATTGAGAGTAAACGCCGTACTTCTTTTTCGCCACCACGCTTAAACGCGCCAACCACATTCAAAAAAGATTGATTCCATGTAATTTGTGAACCCGGAGTTACGTCATGGTAACGCACGATTTTGCGTGCAAAGGCAAGGTACTTCAGCATATAGGGTAAAAGATGAATATATCCCTGTTTCATCGCTCCTTCCTGGGATGAAGATGTCGCTCCCCCGGGCATTCCATGCTCTACGACATCATGGTCAATCCCTTGGAAATATGGAGCAACATACCGATCATAGTAAGGCATAATCTGCTTGCAGGCAAAGTTCGTCGCTCGAATAGCCTCTTTATCTAAATGCGTTTTTAGTTGTACTTCATCCTCAATATAAGAAGCAGTGGCTAAAATATCTCCTTGACCATACCAACGCACAGTAGAACCAATCGCAGTATCTAATATATGCGCTCCTGCTTCAGCTGCAGCACCACAGGCCGGAACAAATAAACCATCTGTATAATGACGATGATAATGCAAAACGAGTTCAGGATATTGTTTGCGTAAGGCGGAAACAAGCTCACGCATAAAACGCGGAGGGCATACTCCAGCCATATCCTTGAGCCCTAGAATAATTTGTTGCGTTGCTTGTTTTTGGGAAATACCGGCAGCATCTGCACACATTTTGAGTATTTCATGAGTGACATTTAAGTAATACTCAACATCAAAACCTGGAGCCCAACTCATGGAAAGAGCTGGTTCAAAAATATTTTTTGCGGAAGCAAGTGCAAGCTCTGCAAAAGGACGCATGTTTTCAATATGATTCAAAAAATCAAAGCAGCGAATTATTTCATAATGTTCACAAATCATTTCCCCTGTCAGGCGCATGACGTTTTTAGGCTGTGGTTTATAGCCCAAAACATTAGTGGAACGAATAAGAACTTGCTTGAGGGTATCTGGAGCAAAACAATTCCATTCCGCAGCTTCACTAAAGGGATAGGTCATGTTTGCAAGCATAGCCACATGGAAATGTGCGCCTCCTCCATTTTCTAATGAAAAAAAGCCACATTTATCTAAATAAGGTCCAATAAGGCGATCTTCAGCCAAACGCAAGCGATTACCAGAATTAGACTGCGTAATATCACGAGTCGTCGTATCAGTGAAATGTATATATCCTGCTTCACGATCTTCACGCAATCTGTTTAAGATAATATCTCTATCCATTCCACGCTTAAAGCGCGGTTCAAAATCAGTATTAGCCAAAGTCGGTTTGACAAAATTAAAACGACCTAAACGTTTATCTTCACGACCTCGATATGAGCCAAGCTGTAAAAATTCATTATACCCTTTGGCTGATATTTCAGCCATAAGACGACAAAGCTTAAAAGAATCCCGGCCTTCATCCCAATACTGAAGCAATTCATCTTTATGGGTATCAACAAATTTTGTATCGTATTTACAATCAAGAAAATCGCGCTGAATCAGAATTTGCCGGTGTAAAGGAATCGTTGTTTGAACACCACCGATAACATACTCACGCAAAGCACGGCGCATAAGCAGCACAATTTTCTCCCAACTGCGACCGTAAGCAATAACTAAGGCTGCAGCCGAATCGTATTGTGCTGGGAAAGTATAGCCTTCACCAATACACGAATCGAGTCGTACTCCGTTTCCGCCCGGGGCAAAATACCGCTTTATCTGCCCTGCGTTTGGTGAAAAATCTGCCTGAGGATCTTCAAAATTCACACGCACTTGCATGGCATGTTGAAAAGGCTTGCAGTTTTCTTCATTAAAACGCAGTTCAGCACCAAAAGCTATGGCAATTTGTTCTTCAACAATGTCAATGCCATATCGACTTTCGGTAATGCCGTGTTCTACTTGTAGGCGTGTATTGACCTCAATAAGATAAGCCGTGCCATCTGCTTCCACTAAAAATTCAACTGTAGCCAGAGAATAATAGCCGACTTCACGAACCAACTGACGCGAATATTCCTTTAATTGTTCACGCAACTCAGGAGTCATGCCAGACCACGGTGAGGGCGTAATCTCAATCAATTTTTGGTGATTACGTTGTACAGTACAATCCCGTTCATCAAAGGCAAAAATATTCCCATGCTGATCCGCAATGACCTGAATTTCAATATGGCGAACTGAAGTCAGTAATTTTTCTACATATAAACTCGGGTTTCCAAAAGCTGCTTGAGCCTGTACTGAGGCCTTGGTAAAAGCAGCTTCAAGCTGATCTTCATCATACACTTCATAAATACCACGGCCACCTCCGCCGCCTTCAGCCTTAAGCATAATCGGCAAACCAATTTCTTTGGCCAATCGACGCGCCTCAGGAACGTCTACAGCTTCCTCAGAACCCGGAACAACAGGCACCCCAAGCTGTTTTGCCAATTTTCGTACAGCAACCTTATTGCCCAAAGTTCGCATTGGGCCTGCCGGAGGGCCAATAAAAATAATGCCAGCTTTTTCACATTTTTCAGGAAAACTATCATCTTCGGCACCAAAACCCCAACCCGGATGAATAGCAATAACCCCACGTTGTTTTGCAAGTTTTACAATCCTATCGAGATCAAGATAGGCTCTGGAATCTTCCCCAAGAAGCAGCAGTTCCGTAGCACCAGAAGTAGCCGGTGAGGTTCTATCCACATCTGTTGCAGTCATGATAGATATTGCTTGAGACATCTCAGAAATACTGCGACAGATTCTGCGAGCCGGAATCCCTCTATTGGCTACCAAAATCGGCTTTTCACTCATTAAATCTAAGACTTCCTGAAACGTTTTCGCTTTCATCTTTTTTTCCATTTTATGATATTGATACAAAGGGCTTAAAAGGCAATCATTTGCCTACAAATCATTTTGAAATACTACCTGAATACACTACTTGTTCCCCTTGCGTACCGTGAATACGCAAACCTCCGTCCGGAGCAAGACCCAAAAAAGTGACATGTTGCTCTACTATGCCATCATGCAAAATCCCTGTTTCCCCCATCCATAAAAGGCTGGGAGTGAGTTGCAACACAAAGTCTTGAGGAACAGTTTTTTCCAAGGTAAATTCATACTCTTTTTTTATCCGTTTTACAAGAGCACTCCATATCCCTAATGGACGAGGAGTTTCATCCAAAAACATTATATTGCCCGCAGCAAAAGCATGATTCGCACGCAATTGCTTTTGCTGTGGTGCAGCACATAAATTCAGCCCAAAGCCAACCACTACCTCCCCTGCCCTTTCTTCTACCAACAAGCCCCCTATTTTACGCCATTGACCATCCTGTTTTTGCAATAAATCATTCGGCCATTTCATGCTTACTGTAGCTCCTATTTCATTCAACGCAATGCGGATACAATGCCCTAAAAGCAAAGGGAGAAGACGATTCCACAAAATACGTTCAGCATTTTCAGAAAAAGGAAGCAAAAAAGAAACATACAGATTGCCGGGGGCAGATACCCATGAGCGTTGGAGTTGCCCGCGCCCATTTATTTGCTGAACAGTCGCCACTCCTGCCCATGGTAAAAGTAAATCCTCGTTAATAAGCCTAAATGCGCGGTTCATAGTCGAGTCACAGGTTTCAAAAATCAGCAGATCAATCTCAGCTTCTGTATGCAAAGACACAACATTCTTGCCCTCCAGCATAAAAGAATTTGGAGTAAGCAGCTCAAGGTTTTTGAGTTCTTTACGCCACGAGCTATGCCCAAAACCGGACTGCAATATATTTTCTTTACTTGGCAATATATAGTGAATACCGCGGATTTTAGATTGAACAGACACAGTATATTCACTCCGTTTTTTACGCTTAAAAGATTCTTTGCTGCGTCCCCAACACAACAGTGACTCAATAAAAAAACGGCCTGTTCCCAAAAGAAACAGGCCGAACAAAAAGTTTTACTTTGTAAAAGATTTCAATGTTCTTCATCTCCGCGGACTTGCCACCACGATTTCACAGCAGTGTAAGCCATACCCACACCAATTACAGCTATAACGGCATAGAGCACACCAAAAAAGATGAAATGATCAGGCATCCACCAAGGAAGGTCTTGGGGGAGAGGACTATGTACGGTTTCGCCATGTAACATTATTCAATGCCTCCGAAACTATTTTACAGCCTCTTTGAGCAGCTTGCCAGGACGGAATTTTACAACCTTAGATTCGGGAATGTTGATAGCATCACCGGTACGAGGGTTACGTCCCACGCGGGCTTTGCGTGTCTCAACAGCAAATGTTCCAAATCCTGTCAGGGTTAATTTCCCTTCACTCACGAGAGTTTCTTCAACAGCATCCAACAAAGCATTGAGGGAACGCTCGGCATTGGCTTTAGTAAGATTAGCCTTTTCCGCAATTTTAACTACCAAATCAGCCTTCGTCATTTGTCCTTCCTCCTAATGAAAGTTAGTCGAAGCTCTTGCCGTTTTATGTGGTCCAGCCTAAACTGGATTTATTTTTCCACCTTCGGCTCTGCTTAAGCACTTAAATGATTATCTTGCCTCTGTCTAGCCTCTTCTTAAAAACAATTGCAAACAAATTCATTGTGAGCATCATTTTCAAGCCTCAGGCATGCGTTAGGCACTGCTAAACAGGATTTTAGCTCGCAAGTCAATAGCAAATAGGAACAATCTATGAAAAAAATTTTGCAAAAACAGCTGCAAAATCAATAAAATTTTGAACACTCAGAGCTTCTGGACGTAAGGAGGGTAAAATACCTATCTCCCCTACTTCCTTAGCAAAAAGTTCCCAAGCATGTTCCTTAAATATATTTTTTAATTGCTTTCTTCGTTTTTGGAAACATAATTTCAAAATATCAGACAATGCCTTAGAATGTATGGGAGAAAGACAAGAATGCAAAGGACGGAAACATAGCACCGCAGAATTTACTTTTGGCTGAGGACGAAAGACAGTTGGAGGAACCTTAAAAAGATAATCAACTGTGCAAAAGGCTTGAACCCAAACAGATAGAGCACCATATTGCCGTGAACCACTCGCAGCGCATAAACGTAACGCTACTTCATGCTGCACCATAAAAACAGCGCGTTCAAATCGCCGTGGTATGCTTACAATATCCCAGATAAGGCGAGAGGCTATATTATACGGAAGATTTCCCACAAACTTAAGAGACTTTGTCTTAAGAGTCTCTGTTTGCACAGCATTCCAATCAAAACTTAAAGCATCACCTTCAATAATTTGTACATCCGGATATTTACGAGCAAGTATGGCAGCTAAAGCTTTGTCTTTTTCTAAAACCTGCAATCCGTAGTGATCGCTTTGCACTAAAAATTCCGTCAATGCCCCGCGACCGGGGCCTATTTCCAAAATCAGATCATTTTCTGTGGGGGCAAGAGCAGCTACTATGCGCCGGCAAATATTTTTATCTATCAAGAAATTTTGGCCAAGGCTTTTTTTGGCCGGGGCAAAATATTTTTCCGTTTCCTGCATATTTTGCAAGTACCCCAGCGCATTTTGCAAAGCAAGTATATTGACAGCAAACAAAAGCAATGTGTAGCACAAGTCTTATTCATGCTGATTGCATGATGTTCTGGACTTTCGTGGCTTAGGCGCAGGATGACAAGAGGGGGGACAATATAGAATGAGCATGGAGCATTTACCCTAAAATTTATATGCGCTTGCCCTGCAGTGAGCTGTAAAATATTGAGAATAGTTATGAAAGTAGTTATGAGAAACAAGGCTTTTATGAGCAAGGAGAAAATATGAATATTCGAGAATATATCAGGGATATTCCTGATTATCCCAAGCCGGGCATTACTTTTTTTGACATCACTCCACTCTTAAAAAGTCCACAATGTATGACTTTTGTTGTGGATGAACTGGCAAATCGCCTTGGCAACCGAGGGGCAAATAAAATAATGGCTGCGGATGCTCGTGGCTTTCTTTTTGGTACGCCCTTAGCTCTAAAACTTGGGCTAGGGTTTATACCAGTGCGAAAACCTGGCAAATTGCCCTATACCACTATTGAGGCCAGCTATGATCTGGAATACGGTTCAGATACATTGTGTATGCATATTGATGCTCTAAAAGCCGGAGATAAAGTTTTAATCATTGATGATTTACTGGCCACCGGTGGCACATGCGGTGCTATGATTGACCTTGTGCAGAGGCAAAAGGCCGAAGTTGTAGGCATTGGTTTTGTGCTTGAACTTGGTGCATTAGATGGTGCGTCTCAACTGCGTGGCATTGAGCATGATGCCCTGATTACTTTGTAAAGGAATATTGTATGCCAACGTTTGGAATCATAGGTGGCAGTGGGCTTGATAATCCAGATATTCTCGACAATCCGCATGATATTGAAGTTCAAACACCATATGGTCCTTTGACTTCTCCTTTGCGAGCTGGGACTATCAACAATAAAAAAGTACTGCTCTGTGCCAGACATGGCCGTGAGCACACAGATCCCCCTTCGCAAGTACATTCCAGACGGAATATTTGGGCACTCAAAAATCAAGGCTGTGACCTGCTTATTGCCACCACTGCAGTTGGTTCTTTGCGAGAGGAAATAGAACGAGGGCATTTAGTTATTCTTGATCAGTTCATAGATTTTACCCGCAACCGCCCTCTGACTTTTATTAGCCAATTTGCTCCGCACCAGCCCCAGCATACTCCTATGGCCGAGCCCTTTGACGCGTCCCTGCGAAATGCACTTATCCAAGCATGTTCTGAGCTTGATATTCCTCATCACAAAACCGGAACAGTTATCACCATTGAAGGGCCTCGTTTTTCTACCAGAGCAGAATCGCTCATGTTTCGCGCTTGGGGTGCAGATGTGATCAATATGTCTCTTGCGCCGGAATGTATTTTGGCAAACGAGATAGGCCTGCCCTATGCTGCGGTGGCCATGAGTACAGATTATGACTGCTGGAAACAGGATGAAGCACCGGTTACTTGGGAAGAAGTACTCAAAACCTTTGAGCAAAACGCCCAAAAAGTCACGGATTTACTCATTAAAGTCATTTCTTCAATGTGAAAAAGTATTTGTCTTCAATTGAGAAAAAGTACTTGCCTTCAAGGTAGAAGAGAAGAGAAGACTGGATTCTGCGACTTACGCGCAGAATCCAGTGCCTTTTTCTTTTGTCATTCTGCGGGAAATCGCGAAAGTCTAGTGCTTTTTTCTTTTGTCATTTCTGGCTTCGACAGACTCAGCCAGCGAGTTTTGCCCCCTATTATTGAGCATTCTCTCCCGTCATTCTGCGCGTAAGTCGTGAAAGTCCAGTGCCTTACACAGCGTAAAAGTTCTCCCCTCCTCCGTCATTCTGCGCGTAAGTCGCAGAATCCAGTCTTCGCTTCCTTTTCGTCATTTTGAGATTCCGCACAGCATAGCAAATCTCGTTATCCATTAAAATTACCACCACAATCGCATTGGACACTTTCCAACGAGTTCTCTGGGTATACGCTCATCTGAAAAAAAATCTCCCAGCCATTGCCATTACAATCAACATCCACTATCATGCAGAACGTGATTATCAATGCCCCTTCCATCACTATTCAGGATACACTGTATTTCCTGAAACAATATGATTGGATCGCTTCGTACTGCGGAGCAATCCTTACTTTCGCAACTCTAATTATCGCTAGAGGGGCTCGTAAAGCCGCTCGTGAGGCAACAAAAAAAATTTTCTATATCGACGGAGTCAACACTCTCTCAAAAGTTGGAACCTTGCTTGATCAAGCACAAGAACACCAAAGATGCAACGACCTACATGTGGTTCCAGCAATATATTCACGTATTCAAAGCAATCTAGTTTCAGTGCGAGACTCTATTTTTAGCGAAGACGCAGAAACAACAACAACCCTGTCAGCAATATGCGAACAAATCAGAATTGCAAAAACAGAAGTAGAAAAAGCTATCTCTAATGAATCTAAATTGAATTATGTTTATATCAATAAAATAATCACATTAGAGGCAGAAAAGGTTAATGAAATACTCACAAAGCTAAAGAGAGGATAGAATGGATACCGATGATAAAAAAATTATACTGCTAAAAAAACTTTTTGAAAAAACGAATCGTGGAACTATCGACTGGGAAAGTACTCCAGATCAAAATAAATACCAAACAATGGTTGCAGACAATCTAATACAAATATCATTTGATAACTCTAGTCAGGTATTGGCCCATGTATCCCTATCCATATTAAATTGCTATGGAGCTCTCGTAGATGAATTTTCAGCAAATGATCATACTGCTCTTTACGAGGAACTTTTCTACCCACTGTTCAAAAAAGCACGAGACTATGCGAATGGCACAGAACAAACTTTAACAGAGATTATCAATGCCCTTACCGAAGATGATGTCCCATTTTAGAGTGTACAATAACTTTAGAACGCTAACAATTTGAAGGACTCATTAGGCGTTTGCTCAGCAATTCGCTACCATCTTCCTCTTAGAAAGTAACGTATCGAGATTGCTCGCTAATTTAATTACAATCAGGTATCATCCCTAAAAATTACCAATAAAATTTTCATATTTTGACTTGCAAATGATGAATTGATATTATTTCCATGTTTTTGAACGCAAGGCGTATAATTTTGTACAAAGCACAGCGAGTTAAGCTGAAGGAACTTTAACAAAGCGAGTAGATATGCTGTTAAATGAACATGATTCCAAGCAACTTTTTGCCACGGCCAACATTCCGGTACCCCCGGGAAAAAGCGTCACTCGCTCTGAACTCGAAAATTTTTCGCCTGATTTTCCGCTCCCTTGGTATCTTAAAGCACAAGTGCTTGCTGGCGGACGCGGAAAGGCCGGAGGCATACGCCGTGTGGATCGTGCACAAGATTTTTCTGCCACTGCTCTTGATATTTTGAATATGGAAATCAAGGGCAATGCTGTTCCTCTTCTGCGAGTGGAACCTGCTACTGACATAGAAAGAGAATTTTATCTTTCACTCACAGTAAGTAGGGAAAAACGCAGCGTACTCTTGACTGTTGGCCGTGAAGGTGGAGTGGAAATTGAAAATTTGGGTAGTGATAATTTGCTTGTGCAAGAAATTTATCTCCCTGATGGGCTTCATGCACATCAAATACGCGCTGCCTTTATTCATATTCAGGTTGAAAAACAATATTTTCGAGCCTTTTATGAACTGATAACTCAGCTCTGGGACTGTGTGCTGAAAAATGGCCTGCTCATGGCCGAAATTAATCCCCTAGTATTGAGTAAACAAGGGGAATTTATAGCTTTAGATGGTAAAGTCAGCATTGATGATAATCTGGCTGATCTCAAAGAAGACTTAGCGACTTATTATCGGGCTGAGCATTTTGCCCCTGAAGAAAACATAGCACGCGATGCTGGCCTGTTTTTTGTCAAACTGGGTGGCTATGTGGGGCTTATGGTGAACGGGGCAGGTCTTGCTATGGCCTCCATGGACTTGCTTAATTATTCAAATTTACCAGCAGCAAACTTTCTTGATTTAGGTGGCGCAGCCAATCATGAACGCATGAAAGCTGCAATAGAACTGCTTTTTAACGATGAAAAAGTAGAAATGCTCCTGATCAATTTGTACGGAGGCATCCTTTCGTGTAAACAGGTGGCTCTTGCTTTAGAAGCTGCGCTTGAAGGAAAGGTACCCAAAAAACCGATAGTAGCTCGACTTTCCGGCAATCAAGCCGAAGAAGGACTTGCAATTCTCCGCGCTCTGAATGTGAATAATTTACACCTTGCGTCTTCCATGAGCGAAGCGATTAGCATTCTTGAATCCTTACGCCCTCAAAATGCTGAAGCCAGTCAATTTACTCCTCCAGAACTTGCCAAGCCATTGCAAGACATTACACCAAGAATAGAATTTACAGATAGGCCTCCTATTTTTGATCTCTGCAAAGATACTCCGATACTGGTTCAAGGCATAACCGGAACCGAAGGTCGCTTGCATACTGAGCTGATGCAGGCATACGGAGCAAATATTGTTGCCGGAGTAACTCCGTTTAAGGAAGGACAGGAAGTCCTTGGGGTGCCGGTCTATTCTTCCGTGACTCGTGCTTGTGCTCAGCACAATGTCCAAGCATCTATCATTTTTGTTCCACCTGCCCTTGCTGCAGATGCTATTCGCGAAGCAGTGGCCAATAAAATTAGCTGGATTATTTGCATAACCGAAGGAATTCCCCAGCACGACATGCTCTCTGTTTTGCGTGAGGCTAAAGATATGCCCTCGCGCATTGTTGGTCCAAATACTCCGGGCTTGATAATTCCGGGACAAACAAAAATTGGTATTTTGCCTACTGATCCATTCTCAGCTGGTAAGGTTGCAGTGCTTTCACGCAGTGGCACATTAACCTATGAAGTAGCAGCTCGCCTTACCGCAAATCAAATAGGCCAATCATTATCCATGGGAATTGGTGGTGATCCATTTATTGGGACAACGTTTGTTGATGCCTGCAAACTTTTAGAGCAACATCAGCAAACAGAAGCAGTTGTCATCCTTGGTGAAATAGGTGGAGATGCTGAAGAGCGTTTGGCTGCTTGGGTACAAGAAACAGGCTTTCATAAACCGATTGTATCCTTTATTGCCGGCCGTACAGCCCCTCCGGGCAGACGGCTTGGACACGCCGGTGCAATTTTAGAAAAAGATCAAGGCATTTTAGGAAAAATTAAGGCCATGCAGCAAGGTGGCTTCACAGTGTGCCCTGATTTAGATTCCATTGCACCCACTGTACGCAAGGTTTTACAAAAATAAAACTGAGCCAGCAAAAACAAAAAGCTGCATAATCCGACAGTGTTTCCGTAGTGTTACCCTCATTCTGGATGAGGAAAAAGCAGTTGTGCTTTCCAAAGATTTAATAATTCAGGAGTAAAGGCATCTGGAAGAAAATCTTGTATCAGGAAATTAAGTTCATCAAGGGTATAATAGTAGCCGTTTTCGTTGCTCATCTTTTTTTCTATAAACTGTTCAGGTGCATGGATATAAAAAACATGCAGCTGCTTAAAGGCCGTGGAAGAGCTCGCTGTGCACACAGAGCCTTGCTTCAGCTTGTCTGCCCGTAGCCCCATTTCCTGTTTTAGGATACGGACGGCTGCATCATGTACAGATTCTCCAATATGCAAAAAAGTTCTTGCCGGAACATCCCACCTATTGGGGTATTCTCGATCATATTCATTATGTTTTCTTAGCCAAAGTTTATTATTCTTATCATATATAAGCACTGAAACATATTGGTGAATTAAAAATTGTCGTTTTGCTTCCTTGCAAGGCAAAAAAAGCAGTGGACGTTTTTGCTTGTCTAATACTTCCACTAAAGCCAATAGGTCTATCTTTGCTGCATCTTCTGAAGATATTTCATATATTTCTTTTAAGTTATTGATAATTGTTTGCTCAGCAACTGCTTTATTTTTTATAAACGAGTTCATACTGTTGTCACTTCCTGCTTCACGCGATATATTACATGCAGCGATAAAATTTGAAAAGCTGAAAATAATTGCTCAAGATCATGCTCAAAGACACTATACTCAAACTTGGTCTCTCCGATATTTTGGAGATTATGGATTTAGAAAAAATTTGTTTTCAATACCATTGGACTGAAAAACAGTTTCGACTAGGACTTAAAACAGGAGCGTTCACTATTTTAGGTATTCGCGAGCAAGGAAGTGGACAACTCATCGGATATATAGCCTATAGCTTGATTGCCGATGAAATGGAAATATTAAACCTTGCTGTTTTGCCAAACTTTAGACAAAAAGGCTATGGTGCTTTGTTACTGCAATCCGCCCTAAAACGTTCATTTGAACATGGAGCAAGGCAAAGTTTTTTGGATGTCAAAGTTTCAAATACACCTGCTTTTGCGCTCTATAAAAAATTTGGATTCACCAAAATAGGAGTGCGTACAAAGTATTATCCTGATACAGGAGAAGACGCTATGCTCATGAAAAAGGAATTAGCCAGCTTTGCAACTCCCTGCCAAATAAAAACAGGAGAATAAGAATGAAATTTATTGATCAACTGGATCTTAAAAAGAAAAAGGTATTGATTCGGGTTGATTACAATGTACCAATTAAAGATGGGCAAATTGTAGACGAACATCGCATCGTCCAAGGACTAGCTACTTTAGAATATCTCCTGAAACAGGATGCAGCGCTTATTATTTGTTGCCATCTTGGTAAACCAAAGGGGCAATATGTACCTGAACTTTCTCTTGCTCCGGTGGCCGATCGTTTGAGCGTTCTTTTGAAGCGTCCTGTTGCGCTCGCACCGGATTGTATAGGGGATGAAGTCGAAACTATGGCCAAGGCTTTGCAGCCCGGGCAAATTATGCTCTTAGAAAACCTCCGCTTTCACCCCCAAGAAACCGCAAAAAATCCAGAAGAAAGACAAGAGTTCGGCAAAAGTTTAGCTGCCTTGGCTGAAGTATACGTCAACGATGCCTTTGGCGTGGTGCATAGAGAAAATTCCTCGGTCGTGGATGTACCTCGCTACCTGAAACTCTGTTGCGGTGGTTTTCTCTTAAAAAGAGAGTGGGAGTATCTTGGTGCTGCACTTAAAGCACCAAAACGTCCTTTGCTGGCTATCTCTGGTGGCGCAAAAGTATCGACCAAACTTGCTATTTTGAAAAATTTCCTTGGACTTGTCGATCATCTCATTATCGGAGGAGCAATGGCCAATACTTTTTTATTGGCACAAGGAATAAACCTTGGCGCCTCACTTATCGAACCACAGCTCATACCTGATGCTTTGGATATTTTGAAACAAGCGACACAAAAAGGGACACATCTCCATTTACCCGTTGATTTACTGTATGCTCCTGATCCAAACGCAAAGACTGCGCTGGGAATTTGTAATGTGGAACAAGGCGAGGGTTTAGACAAAGGACAAATGGCTCTTGATATAGGCCCAAAAACTGCTGAGCTGTACGCCAAAATTATTGCGCCAGCAGCTACGGTTGTTTGGAATGGACCCATGGGCTTTTTTGAAAATCCGGCCTTTGCCACAGGTTCAAAAGCTGTATGCACAGCAATTGCCAAAAACCAAGGACTCTCTATCGTGGGTGGCGGTGATACTGACGCTATGCTTCATTCTTTTGAACTTGCAAAACACATTACTTTTGTCTCAACCGGAGGCGGTTCTTTTATGGAATTTATGGAAGGAAAAGAATTGCCGGGCTTTAAGGCTCTCAAGGAGTGTTCACAATGAAACAACTTATGGCTGCTAATTGGAAAATGTATAAACTTTGCAGTGAAGCACAAGAAACTACGGAAAATTTTCTCAAGCTATTGCATAATAATTTGCCTGCAAATCGAGAAGTTTTAATTCTCCCCCCTCTTTCTGCTGCGATGCGTATGCAAGCAATCCTTGCAAAGCAAAACAATATATTCCTTGGAGCGCAAAATTTTTATCCTGCAAGAGAAGGGGCATATACTGGTGAAATCTCGCCAATAATGCTCAAAGACCTAGGCATTAGCCATGCCTTGGTCGGACATTCTGAACGCAGGCATATTTTGGGTGAATCAGATGAACTGATTGCTCACAAAGTAGCCTTCGGGCTTGAGCAAGAGCTTTGTATTATTCTTTGTATTGGTGAAACACTTGATGAACGTAAAAATGATGCTGTTGAAACAATACTGGAAACGCAGCTAGAATCAGGCTTAGCTCATATCCCCGCTCCTATTTCCGCAGATAAAATAGTCATTGCCTATGAACCAGTTTGGGCAATTGGAACTGGAGAAATTGCCGGCCCAGCAGAAATAACACATGCTCATAAATTTATCCGTACAAAAATCAAAGAACTACTTCCTGAAATAGCGAGTGAAATGAGGCTGTTATATGGAGGTAGTGTCAAGCCTCAAAATTGTGCGGACATTATGGCTCTTGACAATGTGGATGGAGTACTGGTAGGAGGCGCGAGCTTGCAAGCTGAAAGTTTTTTTGAGATAGTAACAGCTTAAGGCAAATTTATTACACAAAGCGAGATATATTTTGGATACTTTGGTTTTAACTATACATGTCATTGTCTGTATTTTTTTAATTGTTCTGGTTCTTTTGCAATCAGGCCATGAAGGTATGGGCGTTATTTTTGGTGGAGGAAGCTCCTCCATGTTTGGTGCTTCCGGTGCAGGAGGCCTGCTGGTCAAGATTACTGCAGGATTAGCTGCTGTTTTTTTAGTAACGTCTTTGACCTATAATATTTTGACAAAACAGGTATCAACTTCCATTATGGACAATATAGTTCAGGTGGAAGAAACAGAACAAACTGTGGATACAACCCCTCCCACTACAAAGGAAACTTCCGATCAGTAGTGGTTCTTATGTGCCGAGGTGGTGGAACTGGTAGACACGCTATCTTGAGGGGGTAGTGGGAGAAATCCCGTGGGGGTTCGATTCCCCCCCTCGGCACCATGAAAAAGTAAGGGCGTATAGCATATTATGCTATACGTCCTTTTTCTTTTTGACCCCTATTTTCCCCTTCACCGCATTTTCACTGCTTGCAGGTAAAACACATTGAAAAAAAACTAAAAAGGGAGAATTACACTTGAAAAGAACTGCCCTTGAGGTTTAGGCTTTTAGGGCGTAGATTTTTTAGAGTGGTCTTTAAGCTTTGCTGAAGCTTGTTATGAATAGTTTTTTGGGCTGTATCAGATGAGTCTTTTCAGTTATGATAACTGCCCTATTATTAAAATAAAAAATGTAAAATTTTGACTGTAAGGTCATAATTTATCAAAATTGATAAAAGCAGGGGATGGCATGAAAAAAGAGCTTATCACAACACTAACAGATAATTTTGAGCTTCATATTCAGCAAACCGAGAGCGGTATTGAATACTGGCTGGCTCGTGACTTACAGCATTTACTGGGGTATGATAAATGGGAGAATTTTTTGAAGGTCATTTCAAAAGCAAAAATTTCTTGTGAAGTCAGCGGACATGAGGTTGCAGACCATTTTCCCGACGTCAGGAAAATGGTCAAACTGGGATCAGGGAGTGAACGGAAGATTGCCGATGTAATGCTTACCCGCTATGCTTGCTACCTCATTGCCCAAAATGGTGACCCCCGCAAAGAACAGATAGCTTTTGCTCAGACCTATTTTGCCATGCAAACGCGCAGGGCGGAGCTGATTGAGCAACGCATTTTGGAGCAGGAACGTCTTTCTGCCCGTAAAAAATTGACACAAACAGAAAAAGAGCTGTCTGAAATTATATACGAACAAACAGGTCAAGATCGCAATTTCGGGATTATTCGTAGTAAAGGTGAGCAGGCTCTTTTTGGCAAAAGTACACAGCAAATGAAAGCTCAGTGGAAAGTGCCTAGCAGCCGTCCATTGGCTGATTTTGCGCCAACCATTATTCTAAAAGCAAAAGACTTTGCCACTGAAATTACCATCCATAATGCCCGTGAAAATAATATGAGGACTGAGGGACAAATATCTGGCGAACATGTTATCAATAATCAGGCTGTTCGTAAGACCTTGCTTGAACGGGGCATTCGCCCTGAAATTTTACCCTCTGCGGAAGATATTAAAAAACTTGAACGCCGTATTGCCTCGCAGGAGAAAAAAACACTTAAATCACCAGATAGTTTGGATAGCACTGATGCGTAAAGTTAAAACCATAGAGCGCATTAGATAAAATTATATTCTTAAGCTATTAAGCTTTGCTGGTGCTTGTTATGAATAGTTTTTTGAAAATCAATATTCGGCAAAAGG
This sequence comes from Desulfovibrionaceae bacterium, assembly GCA_963678135.1. Classification (GTDB taxonomy): domain Bacteria; phylum Desulfobacterota; class Desulfovibrionia; order Desulfovibrionales; family Desulfovibrionaceae; genus JAHJKV01. Next base: position 1,573,572 of record OY782667.1, read on the forward strand.
TGCTTTTGGGCATTTCTCTTTTCTTATTGGGGATAGGCGGAATGTCTTTGCTCTCGTATACTAATTAAGACTTATGCGCAGCATGGCAGCAAGGGAGACTTCTTTTTCCCACAAAAAAAAGAGACCCGAGGATCTCTTTTCAATCTGGTGCTATTCAGCTTGTTAACGGCTTGACCTGAAAGAAAACTTGCTGAATTTCCTGCTTTGTATTGTCTGCTACTACAAACAAAGCAAGTTTGCATTTTGTAGCATTCACTGTATATAGAGATTCAAAATAAATCAAGCTCAATCAAGGACAAAACAATGAAATATTGGCGACTTGGTCTGGATATTGGCAGTAATTCAATTGGCTGGGCGGTTTTGGAACTAGCGCAAACAGAAGGACAAACTTCGCTTGCCCCCTGCAAACTTGTGGATATGGGGGTTCGCATTTTTCTTGATGGACGTGAACCAGCAGGAAAAGATGCAAAAACTGGATTGCCTAAAATCGGGGAATCTCTTGCTGTTGAAAGACGAAACGCAAGGGGTATGCGAAGAAATAGAGACCGCAGACTGAAACGCATCCGGCAATTTGCAGAAAAGCTTGTGGAATTTGGGCTTGTGGCTGCTAAAGGCGTAGCTGGAAGGGAAAAATATAAGACTGGCAGTCTTGATATGAAAAAAAAATGTTCAATCTATAATATTGATCCTTATGCTGCCAGAAGCAATGCTGCCCAAAAAATTGTTGGCAAAGATGAGCTGGCTAGGGCTCTTTTCCATCTTTGCAAAAGACGTGGTTTTCTTTCTAATCGCAAGACAGACGGCGAAGACAAAGATGTCACTGAACGCAAGGCAAATATGAAAAATCTTGCTACTTTGCTTGAAAAAGAAAAAATAACGCTTGGGCAATATCTTTATAACCGGCTTCAGGCTGGAAAGCATATTCGTTTTCGTGGTGCTGAATTTGATAAGGATGAAAACAGCGAAAAAATTGCTATCTATCCTACCAGAGCTATGTATGTGCAGGAATTTGAAAAAATACGCGAGGTGCAAGGAAATCAATACCTTTCAAATGAACAATGGGACGAACTTTTTAATATTTTTAGCTTTCAACGTCCGCTCATGGCTCAAAAAGTCGGAGTCTGTACTTTTGAGCATGGCCGTGATGGGCGAGAAGAGCATCCACGAGCGTCACGTCACCTGCCTCTTGCCCATACTTTCCGGATTATTCAAGAGGTGAATAATCTTCGTTATCAAACAGATACAGGTGAAATTGCTCTGAGCCCTGAGCAGCGTAAAATTTTGTACGATACATTAGAGCATAAAAAAAGCATGACGTTTAATGCAATACATACAGCCTTAAAATTGAATAAAACGCAAAAGTTTAATTTAGAAAGTAATCGAAGAAACAAGTTGCTTGGTAATGCTACTGCTTGTGAGATGCGAGCTATCTTTGAAATTCATGAACATGATTGGGATAGCTTAGAGGCTGATATTCAAAATGATATTGTTCAAACCATACTTGATGCAAATAATCTTGAAGATTTTTTAATAGTCAACAGAGAACAAGGCTGGAACTTCCCTGCTGCACTTATTCGAGAGCTTTCCAAAAAATATTATTCTTCCTCGCATGGGCATATTTCTTTGCAGTGCATGAAAAAATTGATTCCACTTATGCGTGAGGGCAAACAGTACTGGGAAGCAGCCAGAGAAATCTATGGAGACCATACTGACTATAGCCAGTTTGCAACAGGAGAAGTACTGGATGAACTGCCGTATTATGGAGAGGTTTTGCGAGGAGCGACTTCTCCTGTTCGGGTTACAGCAAAAACTCCTGAGGATGAAAAGCTTTACGGCAAAATAGCGAACCCTACAGTGCATGTAGCCTTGAACCAGCTGCGTAAACTAATCAATGCCTTGCTGAAACGATATGGCTCTCCTTATGAAATACATCTTGAACTGGCTCGAGAAGTAAAAACCGCAGGGAAAAAGTATAAGGAACTGCTCAAAAAACTTGGGGAAAATACTGAGGAGAATGAAAAACGCCGCAAAAAACTTGAAGAAAATGGACAAGAAAGTTCAGGGCTGAATATTCTTAAATTAAAACTTTGGGAGGAGCTTGCTGAGGCTGGAAGCAACTTAGGACGTTTGGACGTATATACAGGGCGAGCTATTAGCTTTGCTCAGCTTTTAAGCGATGAAATTGAGATAGAGCACATACTTCCGTATAGCCGTACTTATGATAACGCTAAAAATAACCTGACCGTAACCTTTCGTGATGTGAATAGGCGAAAGAAAAATATACTACCCTATGATTTTGCCTTAAGCGATCCTGCTATCGACCCAGAAGAAATGCTGCTTCGCACGCAAAGTTTACCAAAAGGCAAAAGATGGCGTTTTCAAAAAGATGCTGCCCAAATATATGAGCAAATTATTACGAAAAATATGAGCCATGAGGAGCGCAAAGAATATGACGCTGATAATAGCGGAGGCTTTATTGCTCGGCAATTAGTGGATACCAAGTATATTTCGCGAATTGCTGCCCGTTATCTTGTACCTGTAGTAGGCGAACCTTCAAGGGTTATTCCTGTTAATGGACATATAACAAACCGCATACGGCAAAAATGGAATATCAATGCTCTTAAGGCAAAAGGAGAGGACACGGAAAGGCAGGATCATCGCCATCATGCTGAGGATGCACTTATTGTGGCTTTGGCCAGCAAAGGGCTTCTAAAAAGCATTGCTGATGAAACCCGTGCCAAGCAGGAAGAACGAAAAGACTACCGCGCAAAACTTAAATTCCCCCAGCGGCCTCAGTGGGTAACAGATGCGAAAATTAAAGAAGTCGCAGACAGAATAAATGTCTCTTTTAGAGAAAATCATAGCCGGGAAGCAAAGCTATATACAGAAACTGCCTATGGTATACTCCCCCCTGATGACCCTTGGGCAAAACAACACGGATTTAACGCAGTAGTACGGCGCGCTATTGTAGCCCTTAAGGAAAATGAAAAAGCTCAAATTAGAGATGATACAGTCCGTTTAGCCATTGATGACTTCCTTAAACAACCAGAAATCAAGGCTATCTCGAAATGGGCAGATAAAATGGCAAAATTAGCGCAAACAAAAATACAGATTGGTAAGGCAAAAAATAAAGTCCGTATACGAGCCGTTCGTATTGGCATTACCAATCAGTCAATAACTCGAATTCCAAGTGCGTCCTATAAAGGATATTCCACTGATTCTATTGCCTTTTGCGATATTTGGCATACACCTGTGCATAACAAAAAAGGAAAATTTACAGGGAAATGGAAATATGTCGGGAAGTATGTAAATTATGTCGATGCCCTGCGTTTTGATGGAAACGAAGAAGGCCTGTATGAAAAATACAAGCCACACCCAGCAGCAAAGAAAATCATGCGTGTTTTTAAGAATGATATGGTCTTTCTTAAAGTTGAGGATGAAGAAAAAAATATAACCTGGCAGCTCACGCGCATCGCTGGTTTTTCTACTACAGATAATAAACTTGATGTCCGGCCTCATACGGAAAGTGAGAGCAAGCAAAAGTTCAAAACTATCCCTGTGCTGATGGAAAAAATGAGTATGCAAAAAGTACGAGTCAGTGTGGATGGACGAATTTTTTAGACCATAAACCCTAAACTTGCAGCAAAAGCCCTCCGATACTTTATATTGGAGGGCTTTTGTATGGTTGATGGTATAATAGAAATTTCTGAAGACGGACAATATGTTTCAAAGTATCACGGTTTTCTTATCGTATCCTCAAAAGGTACAGAGCAAGGCCGTATACCGCTAAGCGAGGTTGCTGCAGTTATTTTTTCTGCTAATCAAGTACAAATTTCCAAAAAAATTCTTATCGCACTTGCTGAACACAATGCTGCAGTTATTTGTTGCGGAGCAAATTACTTGCCTGTTTCAATGAGCCTTCCTTATGCTGGAAATTTTGAAGCTGGGCATCGTATGCGTTGTCAAATTGCTGCCAAAGCAACGCTTTCTAAAAAACTGTGGCAAAGAATAATTCAAGAAAAAGTGAGGAACCAAGCCATGGTTCTTGACTGGGTGGGTAAAGAAAATATTGGGAAAAAACTTCGAGCCATGGCAAAAAAAGTTCGCTCCGGTGATCCTGATAACATGGAAGCTCAAGCAGCAAGAGAATATTGGCCACATGTGATTCGCCCACAATTTCGACGTGAGCGCACTGCTGATGATGAAAATATTCTTTTTAACTATTGCTATACAATTTTACGCTCCGCCGTTGCCAGAGCCGTTGTTTCCGTAGGGCTTTTGCCGGCTCTTGGTATGTATCACCGTGCCCGCCTTAATCCATATTCACTTGTAGATGATCTCATGGAACCATACCGACCTCTTGCAGACAGCCTGGTTATAGAAGCTGTGCATACAATGGATAAGCCCACGGAATTAAAGCCTGAGGTCAAGCGTGCCTTAGCACGTTTGCTGCGTTTGGACTTAAAAACTGAAACAGGAATTTCTCCGCTCATGGAAACATTACACAATTTAGCATATTCTCTGATGAAAAGTTATACGCATCAAACAGAGCAACTTCGCTTTGCCAATATGCTCTTATAGTAATTTTTAAGGAGAAAAAATGCGACACGAGCTGAGTGGGTATAGAATTATGTGGACAATAGTGATGTTTGATTTACCTGTGGGAACCTCGCAAGAGCGAAGGGTAGCAACGCAATTTAGAAAATCTTTGCTTGATATGGGATTTAATATGGCACAATTTTCTGTGTACTATCGAGTTATGGGCAGCAAAGAGCTTGCAACCCGGTATATTCAATCCATAGAGCGTAAAGTTCCAGAGCATGGGAGCGTTAATATCCTTTCCATAACAGATAAGCAGTACGAAAACATGATTTGCTTTTTGGGAAGGAAAAAATCTGCCCCACCCCCAGCCCAACAATTGACTCTTTTTTGAAAAAAAATGGATTTTTAAGCCCTAAAAAAGGGTTCTTTTTCTCATTTTTCCTTCCTAGATAAGGCGTATTCCTTAAGTATATTAAGGAGCTACGCCTTATCTAAGTGTAGCAAAAGGGAAAATGAGGTCAAGCCGTAACGGATAAGGTCAGCTATAATCGAGTTTGCCATGAGTGTAGCAGAAGGGAAAATGAGGTCAAGCCGTAACAGAACGCAGCGTGTGTGCGCTGCAATGTCAAGTGTAGCAGAAGGGAAAATGAGGTCAAGCCGTAACGCCTCTGTCTGGCTGAAAATCCCAGTTATAAGTGTAGCAGAAGGGAAAATGAGGTCAAGCCGTAACTATACTGACGCTGATGTCTTTACAGACATGAGTGTAGCAGAAGGGAAAATGAGGTCAAGCCGTAACAGCATCGCAGTTCTGGTCATAGCGTTAAGAAGTGTAGCAGAAGGGAAAATGAGGTCAAGCCGTAACCCATAAGCACGCCCATCACAGGCGGTAAAAAGTGTAGCAGAAGGGAAAATGAGGTCAAGCCGTAACAATCCGCAGGCTGCTTTGGAAAGAGCTGAAAGTGTAGCAGAAGGGAAAATGAGGTCAAGCCGTAACGTAATGAGTAGTTTCAAGCATATTTCCCGTAGTGTAGCAGAAGGGAAAATGAGGTCAAGCCGTAACAAATAGCTGCCAACAGCAGAAGCAAAAACTAGTGTAGCAGAAGGGAAAATGAGGTCAAGCCGTAACGACGCGGGGCTTTTTCTAAAATATCTACAAAGTGTAGCAGAAGGGAAAATGAGGTCAAGCCGTAACCGGGTAAGGTTGTAAGCTGGTAAATTCCTGCAGTGTAGCAGAAGGGAAAATGAGGTCAAGCCGTAACGGGAAAGGGTTGCTCCTTTGTCCGAAAAGAGAGTGTAGCAGAAGGGAAAATGAGGTCAAGCCGTAACCAAGAGCTAGGATATGTAGCGTCAGTTTCTGGAGTGTAGCAGAAGGGAAAATGAGGTCAAGCCGTAACGCGAAGGAAAATATATACATGAAGCTAAAAGAGTGTAGCAGAAGGGAAAATGAGGTCAAGCCGTAACTTGCGAATTTATATGCAAAACACCAACTGCAGTGTAGCAGAAGGGAAAATGAGGTCAAGCCGTAACTATCATAAAGAGTTGGTGATTGATATAAAAAGTGTAGCAGAAGGGAAAATGAGGTCAAGCCGTAACGGATCTGGCTATGGTGATGGCGAAGGCTTTAGTGTAGCAGAAGGGAAAATGAGGTCAAGCCGTAACTATCGAGCGGGTAGGGCGTTATCCAAATAAAGTGTAGCAGAAGGGAAAAAGAGCTGGGTTCACTCTTTTGTACCAGTAGGCGGTTAATTTAAGGTGGAGAGTTTTATACTTTCAGCCGCCTTTTGATTCCAATCCAGAGGGGGTACCCCCTCTGGATTGTTTTGCCTATATACCTGCATAGGCTTTCTTCCGTCAAACGTACTATGAGGACGATGGCTGTTATAAAAATTATACCAGCAATTCAAAGCCTTGCTAATCTCACTGCCTGTCGCAAAATCTTTCAAATAAACGCATTCATATTTTAGAGAACGCCAAAGCCGTTCAATCATAACATTATCCATCCAACGCCCCCTGCCATCCATTGATATTTTTACCCCCGCTTGTTTGAGAACATTTGTAAATTCGTGACTTGTAAATTGAGAACCTTGATCCGTGTTAAATATTTCAGGCTCGCCGTATACATGCAAAGCTTCTTCCAAAGCGCAAACACAAAAATCAGTGTCCATGGTGTTTGACAAGCGCCAAGACAACACCGCACGGCTATGCCAGTCCATAATTGCTACATGATACAAAAATCCTTTTTCCATAGGGAGATAGGTGATGTCTGCGCACCAGACTTGATTTGGCTTTGTTATATCTAAATTTCGCAGCAAATACGGATAGGTCTTATGTTGTGGATTCATTTGGCTTGTCCTTGGTTTTTGATAAATTGCCATCAATCCCATTTTACGCATGAGCCGTCGCACCCGATTACGGCCAACCTGATGCCCTTGATCTCGTAAAATGTTACGCATCTGCCGTGAACCTAAAAAAGGGAATTTTAAGAACAACTTATCAATATAATTCATAAGAAATACATTGTCTTTAGATTCACCGCGAGGCTGGTAATAGTATGTTGAGCGTTGCAATTTGAGAATAAAGCACTGCTGTCTAATGCTACGTTTTGAGTGCTTTGTCCCAATGATTTTTCGCCTTTGCTGTGTACTCAAATTTTTGCAAAGGCTTGTTCTAAAAAATCTTTTTCTATGGTGAGTTGACCTATTTTGGCGTGCAGTTCTTTGATTTGTGCTGCCTCATTTTTTTGCTTTCGTGAGTTTTTCTTTGAGAATGAAGCAACAATACTTTCTTTGGACTGTTTTTTCCATTGTGATATCTGGTTGGGATGTACCCCGTACTTGCTTGCAAGCTCAGACAATGTCTGCTCGCCAGACAAAGCATCCAGTGCTACACGAGCCTTAAATTCAGCACTAAATCGTCTTCTTGTTTGGAACATAAAAAATCTCCTTTAAGAGTCTTTACATCCACCTTAAACACTGGTCTAGTTTTCCGAACCCAGCTCTAAAATGAGGTCAAGCCGTAACCCTTGGCTTGTGCTGTATAGCGAGAGATTTTAGTGTAGCAGAAGGGAAAATGAGGTCAAGCCGTAACAGCTCAAAGGAAAAGACGTCATTGAACTTGAAGTGTAGCAGAAGGGAAAATGAGGTCAAGCCGTAACCAGAGAGGATACGGTACTGGCTACTATCTCAGTGTAGCAGAAGGGAAAATGAGGTCAAGCCGTAACCTTTACAAAAAGAATTACGCGAAGAATTTGAGTGTAGCAGAAGGGAAAATGAGGTCAAGCCGTAACTAAAACGTCAAGTCACAGGTGGTCTGACGGAGTGTAGCAGAAGGGAAAATGAGGTCAAGCCGTAACGTTTATGAGGCAATCCCTTTCTGTCTCGTTAGTGTAGCAGAAGGGAAAATGAGGTCAAGCCGTAACGGAAAATCTTCCTTTTGAACGCGCTAAAGAAGTGTAGCAGAAGGGAAAATGAGGTCAAGCCGTAACCCCCGTATTTGCGTATGTTATAGTGAATGGAGTGTAGCAGAAGGGAAAATGAGGTCAAGCCGTAACTGCTGACTCTAAGCAGTTTGCCGATGCTGAGTGTAGCAGAAGGGAAAATGAGGTCAAGCCGTAACTACCTGTAAAGATTATCTATTGCTTTTTTTAGTGTAGCAGAAGGGAAAATGAGGTCAAGCCGTAACTACGGCATCAGCTACCCTTCCCTATCATTCTGTGCGTAGTTGCGAAAGTGCAGTGTTTTACACAGCGTTACAGTCTTTCCCCTCTGCCATTAAAGCGCGAAGTCGTGAAAATCCAGTGGAGTTGCACAGTATGGCAAGCCTCCCCTTTCCGTCATTCTGCGCGAAGTCGCAGAATCCAGCAGAGCCGGATTGTGAGGTTTTGACGTAGCAAGAGAAGAAGCGAAGAAGAAGAAGAAGAAAAGAGAAAAAGCAAAGAAAAAGAAAAAAAGGATAAGAAAAAGAAGAAGATAAAAACGAAGAACTGGATCCTGCGACTACGCGCAGGATGACAAGGAGAGGAACTCCCAGCTCTACTAAACTTTTGCGACTACACGCAGGATGACAAGGAGAGGAACTCCCAGCTCTACTAAACTTTTGCGATTACACGCAGGATGACGGAAGGGGGATGTACTGTTTCCCAGCTCAAGATTTTCCCAACTCAAGATTTTTTCGGCTCAAAGTTTTTCTCTGCTCAAATCCTTTCCCCAGCTCAACTTTTCCCGACTCAAGGTTTTCCTCAGCTCAGCGTTTTTTGTTCTGCCGGGTTTTTGGGCTGCGTTTGGCCTTGGCTTTTCCCCCTGTTTTTTTTGCACCTGCTTCTTCCTTAACACTTCCCTTTTTAATCGAACCTTTATCCTTTGGGCCTGCTCCGCCAAAAGCCTTGATACCCCGTTTGGGTTCGCTCTTACGTTTTTCATGGCTGGAACGAAAAATTATATCTAATGGAGCTGCCTCTATGCCAAGCATTTTCCGCAGTGCGTTTTCTAAATATCGAGCATAATTTTCTTTTATGATTGTATGGTCATTCACGAAAAAAACAAAGGTAGGAACCTCTGCATCAGCTTGGGTCATATAGAAAAATTTAGGTCGTTTCCGCCGAACAACAGGTGCTTGATGTTTTTCAACAACTTCACTCATTGTCCTGTTAAGCAGACCGGTACTGACACGAAGTGCACATTCCGCAACTATTTTCTCAGCTAGGGGTAAGAGCTTGCGTACTCCACGTTTTTTCAAAGCAGAGGTATACAAAACCGGAACATGAGACGCAAAGCGCAGTTCTCTGTTGACAGCTTCGCGTAGCATGTGGTCATCCGCACGAGGGATAAGATCAATTTTATTGATTACCAACATAAAAGGAGTTTTTTCACGAATAAGAAATTCAAGCAGCCTTTTATCTTGGCGTGTAAGCCCTTCTGTCGCATCCACGACCATCACAGTAACATTTGCTTTGCGTGATGACTTGAGAGAGCGTACCACGCTAAAGCGTTCTAAGCTCTCTTTAATATTTGCTTTGCGCCGTACTCCGGCCGTGTCAACAAACGTATAACGCTGCTCTGCTACATCAAAACTTACATCCACAGCATCCCGTGTCGTGCCTGCAACATCAGAAACAATGAGCCTATGTTCACCAATAATGGCATTGATAATAGACGATTTTCCTGCATTGGGTTTTCCCAAAAGTGCAATACGCAAACCTTTTTCAAGTTCATCCTGTTCTGATTCCGCCTGCCCATAGTCCATGGCAAGTCTCGCGATACGGTCACGCAATGCGTATAAATTATAACCATGAGAAGCTGAAACCGTAATCATTTCAAAACCTAAAGAATAAAATTCTGCTAAAGCCTGCTCCTCTAATTCGCTACCATCCACTTTATTGACCACAAGCAAAACAGGCTTACCGGAATCTCGCGCCAAGGCAGCAGCTTCTTCATCAAGAGGATTAAGGCCTTCGCGACCATCAACAACAAGCAGTAGAGCATCTGATTCTGCCATGGCATCTCCGGCCTGCTGTAAAATTTCTTTTTCAAAGCCTTGGCCGGTTAAACCATTGCCCGGTGCATTATCTTCGCCAACAACCATGCCACCGGTGTCAATAAAATCAATCTCTATTCCGGCAAGAGCGGTGCGCCCTAGTATTCGATCACGAGTAACTCCTGGCGTATCATGAGCAATTGCCAAATTTTTACGCAAAATTCGATTAAAAAGCGTAGACTTTCCAACGTTTGGACGCCCGATAAGAGCTATAGTTGCAGACATGACACACTGCCTTCTTGCATACATAAAAAATAAAAATTGGAAACAATGAAGCTACTCAAAACAAGAAGTTGAGTACATGCCAGTGGCTCAAGTAGCAAGTTATTTTGGCTGAGCCAAAAGTTTGGCAATATTTTCTTTGTACGGGGGGTATATGACGCCCTGTTCTGTTATAATGCCTGTAATCAAAGCGTGCGGAGTTGGATCAAAGGCTAGATTATAGACGCCCACCCCCGTAGGTGTAATTTGATGCCCTGCAATATGCGTCACCTCTTCCGCAATACGATCTTCAATCGGTACTTCATCTCCGGTCTGGGTTTCACAATCAATGGTATACAGTGGAGCTGCCACATAAAAAGGAATTCCAAAATGTTGCGCTAATATGGCAACGCCATATGTTCCTATTTTATTCACAGTGTCTCCATTTGCAGTAATACGATCCGCACCGACCACAACTTTTTGTACCTGCCCACGTTTCATAAGTAATGCACAAGCATTATCGCAAGCAACTGTAACAGAAATTCCTTCTTGATGTAGCTCGTAGGCAGTCAGGCGCGCTCCCTGTAAAAATGGACGAGTTTCGTTAGCAATGACTTGAATGTTTTTCCCTTGCTCTATTGCACCCCGAATAACCCCAAGAGCAGTGCCATAGCCTGCTGTGGCAAGAGCGCCTGCATTGCAATGCGTCATCACAGTATCGCCATCAGCGAGCAATTCACCGCCAAATTTACCTATATTACGGCATATCGCTATATCATGAGCATGGATTTCCTGCGCGCGTCCGAGCCAGATTTCAAGCAAATCATTTAAGCTCGTGATATGAGAAGTTTGCCACACACGCTGCATTTCTTGCACTGCCCATGCTAAATTTACGGCAGTAGGCCGTGCCTCACGGATTTGATCTAATTTTTTTTGCAAAATAGCTTGCCAGTTTTGCACTCCAGCTCTTTGTACTTCACGGGCAGCCAAATAACAGCCATAGGCTGCTGTAACACCAATTGCAGGTGCTCCGCGCACGACCATAGTCAGCAAAGCATAACATACATCCTCAGTGCTTAAAACTTCAAAATATTGCTCATTATTTGGCAAATACCGTTGATCCAGCAAAATTAAACAGTTTTTTTCTTTTGAAAAAATAATATGTGTTGTCATCTGCATCTCGTGTGCTTTGAATTGGCAGGGATTTTATTCAACCGCAATCGTACTTACAAGCATCCATTTACCGTCTATACAGCGAAAACGGAAACAATGATCTCCGGGTAAGGCTAAGACTGTAGAAGCGATATATCCTCGTGTTTCATCAGCTAAGAGGATACAATGCCATTGGATACCATCGACAAAAACCGGTACTTCTATGTTGCAAAGTGTGACCTGTTCATAGGATAATTCTTGAATAATTTGGGCATCAAGTCCTGGCCAAGCTCTAACAAAGGCTGGAGAGGCAGTAATCACAGCGAGCATGACCCCATGTTCATCTAAAGGAGGAGCCAGTGCGGTGTAAGGCAATATGAACTCTTCGCCATCATGAAGCATCGCACCTCCTAAACGCAAAGCTCTTTCCAGTACAATAAAAAAATTTTCCCCGTGCGCTGAAACTCCAAACCAATACTCTTTGAAATCCTGAAGCCCCGCAAAACCGCCATAAGTAACGTGGCACTTAGGATGCACAATAGAAAGAATAAATTCTTTGTCTTTACGCTCTACAGCTTCCTTGAGCTGCATTATAAAAGCAGACAATTCAGGGTCTTGTATTGGCTCAGGAGGCGGAAATGCTACTGCCCAAGCAAGGCTACTGCTCATGTAAAACACAAAACAAGCAAGAAAACAGCGAGAAAAGAACAAGAGCATTCTCCTTACTTATATTTCTAACCGTACAAAATCATCTATATTGTGATCATGCTGAAACAGTTCACCAGACTTGAGATCAAAATACCAACCGTGCAAAGTCAATTTTCCTTGCGCTATCCTATGCTGTATCCAAGGGAAACTTTGCAAATTTTTAAGAGACACCAGCAAGGCTTTTTGCTCACAAGCTAGGCATTGTTCTTCAAAACTTGCATGAGGCAGACCTTGTATAATTTCTTCACATGCAGGCTGAACAATACTCATCCAATTATCAACAAATTCAGTATATTCTCTCTTTTTTTGAACTGTCATCAGTTGACGAATACCGCCACACTGGGAATGTCCAAGGACTATGATATGCTCTACTTGTAAAGACTTTACCCCGTATTCCAAAGCAGCACTAACACCGTGACAATGCTCATCTGGTTTATAGGGTGGCACTAAATTGGCAATATTACGGACAACAAAAATATCTCCGGGACTACAATCTAACAGCAGTGCAGGTGCCACGCGAGAATCAGAACAGCCAATGACCATGACTCGTGGTGTTTGCCCTTGCGCGAGCCGTGAAAAAAAATCAGAATTATTATGCACGTATTTCTTTTGAAAACGTCCAAAGCCTTGCATCAGATCATGAATTTGTTTCATTGGCTATCCAAAAACAGTATGCTTTTACATTGCATCAGAAGATTGAAGTTCCTCAATTTGTTTATCAATGGCTTTTTGAAGTTTTTCAGGCAGTCCCATAATATCCGTATTCAAAAAACCACGCACAATGGTAGCTGTGGCTTCGTCCTCATCCATACCACGAGCCATCAGGTATTCAATTTCATCTTGAGCAATTTTACCCACCGAGGCTTCATGTGAAAGTTCCACACCTTCTTGAGAACCATCCAGCTCCGGAATAGCCCAAATACGGCCATTACCTAGGATAAGACCTTGACATTCTAAATGTCCTTTGCTGGGTGTGCGATGCGCGCCGATATGCCCTCTATTGATGATAGTACCGCCGGCAGCGATAGCACGGGCAATAATTTCACAACGTGTATTTGGAGCGTTCATAATGACCCGATTGCCCATATCAAGATGAGAACCTTCGGCAGCAACGACCACGGAATTAAAACGTGCTACTGAATTTTCTCCATTCATAGTAATTGATGGATACATCTGCAAATCATGCACAGGCTGGAGTAAGACGTAATTCGAAAGGAACATACCGCCTTCTTCCACAATTCCGGCAGAGCGAGGTCGCACTGCAACACCTTCACCCCAATTATGCACCATGGTAAATGTTAATGAAGCATTTTTTTGAACAAAAAATTCCGAAATACCCAAATGTGCTCCGGAAGAAGTTCCATGTGCTACAGAGCAACCAGTAATAATATGCGCTTTTGCATCTTCTTCAATAATAACAAGGTTATGAACATTTTGTCCCACTTGCTCTGATTTGAGCATCAGGCAGGATTGAATAGGTTCCTCGATTGTAGCTCCGGCCTTGACTCGAATAAAATATCCGCCATGCAAATTCTCTGAAGTAGCACGAGTAAATTCATCTTTATCTTGCTTAATCAATGTCCAGTAATACTCTTTGAGACCATCATATTTTTTTAGAGCATCTTTGATGTCCATAATTTCTACGGCATCATTTAAGGAAGTACAATGCACTGATGATTGATCCATCTGCAAAAACGTAGCAGATCGTTTACTTAAATCCGTAACCACACCGGAAAGTTCCAGTTGTTCACGATCTTCGGGTGAAAGTGCATCTAAACTATCAATACTGCCTTGAGTCACGCCCTGAAAACGAAATTTTTTTAAATCAACACTCATTTTATTTCCCCTAAAAATAAGCTAATTCATACAACGAATACATTCTTGATACCCATGCTCATGGATATGATCTAAAATATCACGCGGACGGCCTTGGCAACATAAATGCCCGTTAAAAAGCACACGGGCACGATCAGCATTAACATAGTCAAGAATATAGCCGGTATGTGTGATAATAAGTCCTGAAGTTTTTTTGAAGTCTTTTAATGGACGCAAGCAATCAGTAGCTGAAGAACTTAACGCACCATCCAAAATTTGCCGAGCTACTTTACCTACAAGCTGCATATTTTCCATATCCACACCAGATTCCGGTTCATCAAAAAGCACAAGGTCCGGATTCTGCGCCATGAGCTGCAACAATTCACTCCGCTTGATTTCTCCACCAGAAAAACCAGCATTGATGTCACGATCAAGAAAATCCGTAAAATTCACTTTTTCAGCCAGCGCATCAACATCAAGCTCGCGACCTTGGGCGCACATGCCGACAAGGTGCCGTGTTCGTAGACCATGAATAGTCGGTGGTCGTTGAAAACTCATTCCTATGCCCATACGAGCTCTTTCATACATAGGCGCGTGAGTAATATCTTGACCCTTAAAAATAATTTTACCTTTGTTTATGACATAAGCGCTAAATCCCATCAGAGTCATCAGTAAAGAGGTTTTACCAGAGCCATTAGGACCGAATAAAATAAAAGTTTCCCCTTCCTGAATATGTAAATTGATTCCTTTGAGAACTTCCCTTTCTCCAATGGATACATGCAGGTTTTCTATTTTCAGCATTGCTTCCTCGCAGTTTAGGCTTCAATATAAGTCGGTTTACTTACCTTTTCCCGTGCCACACGTCCAGTATTAGCAAAGCCCCTGTCCAGCAAGGACAGAAGCTTATTTGAACCCCTTGCGCGATAATTATACGATTTTCTATCCGTGAATGCTATCAATGAATTTATAGATTGGAAACCAATCAATGCTTTTCTTTGCAAAAAGCTAAAAACATAAAAGCAATAGCGTGGACAATGTATGACACGAGCTTTTGGCGCACTACAAAAAATTTAAGGAAATATGCAGAAGCCTTAATATAATAGGATGTTACAGCTTAAAGTTTGCCACGCATTAAGGTCGGGGGTGAGCTGGAATTTGATACAAATTGTCCTTTGGCAGAATATCCAAATTTTTCATGGCTTGGAGTAAGAATTTTTTGCATGAAAGCAACAAGTTTGCTTGATTGCTCATGAAGAGCCAAGACAATATTTCTATTCTTTTCAGCTTGCGCATTGCATAAGCCCTCAGAAATTTTTATTTTTTGCAATAAAGCATCTAAAGCTGTTCGTGCTTCTTCTTCAATATTCGGCAATATTTCATGAAGACGTGTCGCATTTGGATTTATTTGTTGAATTAATAGCTTGAGGCTTTTTCGTTCCGCCACGATTTGTCGCATAAGCTCTTGTATCGACAGTTCAATAGGTGTGATACTTGCGACATCCTGCTGCGATAATTTGGAAAATTCTTCCTCAAGCAAGCTCTGTAATAAGGACAAGGCTTTAAGTTGACGAGAAATATTTTCCTGTATCCGGGAGATATTCATCTTGCACCATCCATCAATAAAAAATAATAGCTTTATGTGATTTTACAAATTTCATTTATATTTTCGTAAATTCCGTACTTGTACTCTGCGAATTGTTTTCTTTTGTCATAAATGCTCCTTGTGTCGCAGTATCAAAAACCGCTCCCGGATCACTTTTTTCTCCCTCTCGAAGCCCTCTGGCTATCCGGTTAAGCTCTGCTTCAATCTCAAAATGACTTAAATTGGAAACATCACGAACAGTATTTGTTGCGTCAAATTCAGTACCTTGCGTATTTTGCATAGCTTGTGCAGAATTTGTTTCTTTTTTTGCAAGCATGATGGCAGATTCTGGCGCAAAACTTTCTGGAGTTATTTCAACCGGCATAGCTGGTTTTTTTAATTCTTTGGCCGTATTATATGTTGCTTGATTGTTTGCTCTTTCCTTTTTTATGTCTTGATTGCTCTCTGCTGTTTGATCGTTTTCCTTGCCAAGTAAACGCAGTTTTCCAGCAAGATGTTCATATAACATATCAGCCAAACCAATCCCGCCTGCTTCAGCAAGTTCTTCGGAAAATTCACGATTAAACATTGATTTATACATGCTCTCTTGCTTGCTGTGTAAATAGCCTTCTTGAGGAACTGAGCGTTCCATCTGCTCCCAAATTTGACTGATAAATACTGCCTCAAAATCTTGGCATACTTCTCGAAGTTCTTTTTTTTGGTCACCTTGTGTATTCAAACGATCTCGCAAACCTTGCATACGTTGCTGAAATTGTACCATTTCAGCTTGTTTTGCAGCTGCATCTCCCGATTGTGCTGTGGTACTGAGTTCAAGCATTAGATTACCTCCAGATCAGCATATAATGCTCCAGCTGCACGCAAAGTACGAATAATGGAAATTAAATCACGCGGTGCAGCACCAATAGAATTCAAGCCATCAACTAATTCTTGAAGCGTAGCTCCTTCCATAAGCATAAGTTGATTGTTTTGTTCTTCAATTTGTATATCTGTTTGCGGAGTAACCACGGTTTCAGCCCCCTCGGCAAAAGGCCCAGGTTGGCTGACTTCCTGACTTTCAGACACAACAACTTGTAAATTACCATGTGCTACAGCAACTTTAGATAAGCGAACATCACTTCCCAAAACAATGGTTCCGGTTTTTTCATCAACGACAACCTTTGCTCTGGAATCTGGAGTTACAGACAAATTTTCCAAGGAAGCGAGTAGCGGAACCATATTGCCCTGAAACCTATCGGGAATAGCTAATTGCACTGTAGAAATATCTTCAGCGCGTGCATAAGCTCCACCAAGGCTACGATTGATATTATCTACAACCTGCATCGTTGTTCCAAAATCCTGTGTACTCAAACTAATTGTCAAATTTTCTTGAGAATTAAAATCAAAGGGAACTTCACGCTCTACAACTGCCCCTCCTGGAATACGCCCTACTGTTGCTATATTCTTTTGAGCAGAGGCAGCTTCGCCCGTGCTTGAAAGTCCACCAACAGTAAGTGCTCCTTGTGCCACAGCATAAATACTTCCATCGACCCCCTTAAGAGGCGTCACCAGCAGGATACCACCCAAAAGACTGTCTGCATCTCCGATAGAGGAAACAGTAACGCCCATGGTGGAACCAACTTTGGCAGAAACAGGCATTTTAGCCGTGACCATAACCGCAGCAACATTAGTCGCTTTCAAGCTTGCAGAACTCACTTCCACGCCCATTTTATCCAGCATATTTCGCATAGACGTAACAGTAAAAGCAGTATTTGACCCATCACCTGTACCATTAAGCCCTACGACAAGCCCATATCCTACAAGTTCGTTAGTACGAACGCCGGAGATGGAAGAAATATCCTTTAATCGTACAGCCTGTGTTGATGATACTGTACAGGCAATGAACGCTACGGCCAAAAGCAGTATTGTCCCAACTAAAGAAAATCTCCCTGCAAATGATCGTTGATATGTCATATTATGTGTATTCATATATACCTCCACTGTACCGCTACCCCATATGCTGTGCTAAAATGGCCATGTATTATCAAGAATTCTAGTCATCCAACCCGGAGTCTGTTTATCTGCAATAACGCCTTCTCCAAAAATTTCAATTTGTGCCTCGGCAAGAGCACTGGAGTTCACAGAATTATCCGCAGCAATATCACGCTGGCGAACCAAACCTCGTACCACAAGTATTTGCGTTTCATTGTTTACTCTGATGCGTCTGGCTCCCTCGACCTGCATTACCCTACCCGGCAACATGCGTACCACTCTGGCTGCAATAATTGCCGTAAAAGTAGATTCTTGCGTGGTTTCTCCGGTTCCTGCAAAATCATTCGTATTTTCAGATTGAATATCTGCGCCTTCACCCATGGCAAGACTTTGCAAAGCACCACCCAAAACCCCTCCTGTATTAAATGCAGAAATACCAAAAGCAGTATTTGAAGAGCGATCCGTAGAAGTTTCTGACTTATGTTCGGCAGTCGAACTTTCAGAAACAATCACTTGTACAATATCCCCTACGTTTTTGGCTCTATTATCATCATATAAAAATTCTGCCGAGTTTGGAGAAAATAAAGAGCCGGGATTTTCATGCGGTTCAGGTTCTTCGTAAGCCGGTTCACTTAAGATAGGCATGGGTGCCGGTGATTGCTGAGACGCACATCCGGAAAATAAAAATACTACAAAAAGAAAAATGGCTATTTTTTGGTTCATTCTACACTCCTTGGCATTCTACCTAACGATCACAGTTGAAGCATCTAACACTGTAGCCAAGACTATTTTTTTGCTCTGCAAATTTCGCACCTCAATTCTATCGCCAAACTCTGCATCACTTAAGGCCATAGCCTTAGTAACTAAACGTATCCTCTTTCCTTGATACACCAAATCTACTTGCTCTCCTTTAGCCACGACCGGCACAGATTCAAGATTTTCTTGAACTAAAGGTTGCCCTGTACCCACAGGACGCTTCAGGCGAAAGGGCCCACTTTTGCCGTCCCAAGGAGTTTTAACAAATGCAAGATTTTTTTTGATAAATGTAACCTTACTTGGAGTCAGTTCTTCAAGTCGGTTGATGGGTCTTGCAGCACAAGGAATGGTTTGCCACAGATCAACAAAAAGCGAGGCAGCCAATTGACTGTTGATGCGTCCATCCAGCCCCTTAACATACAACATAATAGCAATAGAACCGGGTTCTAAGGCACTCGTTGCTTTAATTTCTACACTGTCCATGGCATCAGATAAAAAAATGTATTTTGGCAATCTAAAATTTCGGAACCTTAGTTCTGCATTATGTTTTGCCAAACGTGGCGTCAAAAAATCGACAACAAGTTTTTCTATCTCCGGCCTATCCAAAACTTTTCCGCCTCGTTGTACAACTAAACGGCTTGGATACACACAAGCCGGGGCATACTGAGGAGCATAATATTCTATCAATTTTTGTAATTGTTCGTTTGAAACAGCCTGTTGATGCCTCTGGCTTTCTGGACTTTTCCAAAGTTGCACAGTAGCAAGATCGCGTTTCACTTTTTCAGGAACTTGCCCTACTAAATTCACAATTTCACTCAGTAAGACATGTTGACCTTGAGCAACTGCTGCCGAACGCACTTGAAGACGCCAAGCATCAGGTGCGTTCTGTATTCCCCATGCCAGCTTCGGCATAAGGGATACAGCAAAAAGCACTGTAATCAAAATGATAGGGCTTATATACTGTGATATTTTCCCTGTTTTGCTCAATGTACTCATATCAATACCGCTTCCTTGTATTTAATTTTTTGCTTAACGTTTTACATTGATTGCGGTCTGCATCATGGTATCGGAGGTGGTAATAGCCTTTGAGTTTACTTCAAAAGCTCGCTGGGCAACAATTAAACCAACCATTTCATCAACCATTTCGACGTTAGAGCCCTCCACATATCCTTGTAGCAATGTTCCAAAATTTTCAGAACCAGGCGTACCGCTCACAGGAGGGCCGGACGCTTCGGTTTCTGAATAAAGATTGCGTCCGTTTGCTTTCAGGCCGGCAGGATTAATGAATGTATGAAGATTGATCGTTGTAGAAACGAGAACTGTTCCACTTTTGTCTACAGCTGAAATCAGGCCATTTTCTGAAATAACCACTTCTTCAGCATCTGTAGGCACAGTAAATTCCGGCTGCAGAGGATAACCATTCGCAGTGACCACCACTCCTTCATTGTTCAGCTTAAAGGTACCAGCACGAGTATAAACATCCTCTCCATTGCGATCCACAAGGAAAAAACCATCGCCTTCAATGGCTACGTCCAAATCATTGGCAGTGTTCTCAAAAGAACCTTGATTAAAAAATTTATGTACGCTTACTGGTCGTACTCCCATACCTACTTGCATTCCCGAAGGAATCCTATCACCAGCCTCGTTGGTTGTTCCTGCCACACGCACTGTTTGATACATAAGGTCTTCAAACTCCGCCCTACTCTTCTTAAAAGCAGTGGTTCTGACGTTGGCAAGGTTGTTGGACAGTACATCAATGTGTGTTTGCTGAGCCACCATCCCTGTAGCTGCAGTCCATAAGGATCTCATCATAATTTTATGCCTCCTTGATCAGTTTAGCCAGAAGCCCGACCAACCTGTGTAATCAACTTTTGATCCATTTCCGATGTGCCTTTCATCATTTTTGAATACAATTCAAAGGCTCTTTGCGTGGCAATCATGGAAACCATTTCAGTTACTATTTCTACATTGCCGGTTTCTAAATACCCTTGTTCAATGCTAATATCAGTTGGAGGTATTTCCATTGCAGCTCTGCCGGGCTCTATTTGGTACAAATTATTTCCTATTTTTTGCAGTGCTGTCTTATCGTCTACATCCACAACAAGGAGAGTCTCTAAACTTTCTCCATCAACTTGAATAACTCCAGAAGGACCAATACCCACATCCTTGGCATTTAAGGGAATAACAATTGGCCCTCCTTCCCCAAGAACTTCAAAGCCTCGTTGAGTGATCAGTCTTCCATCATTGCTCAAACTAAAAGAACCATCACGAGTTAAATAATCACCATCTGGTGTTCGCACTTTGAAAAAACCTTCACCAAGAATAGCGCAATCAAGATGATTATTTGTTTCACGAAGATGCCCTTGACTAAAATCAATGCGCTGTTCTGAAAGACGAGGCTTGGCAATAACATCAGGTTTTGGCCATAAATCCTTGTCCCGAAGAAAACCTTTAGAATCGACCAAATAGTCATGAGCAAACTTCAAAAAAGTATCCTTAAAGGCTATTCTGTCTTTTTTATAGGCATTGGTATTAGCATTTGCCAAATTATTGGCAATCTGATTCATTTTGATTTCATTGGACATTGCGCCGTACATGGCGCTCATCATACTATCTCGCATAAATGTCTCTCCTGCTGTGACAATTTTAATGCAAAGAATGCGCCAAGAAACGTAATGATATGTTATGCAGCGAGGCAAACGCATATAAATTTCAAAGCGAACACTTAGTTTGAAACAAATTCAGGAGTATCCAATTCCCCCCCCGTCTTGTTATGCCTTTCTTGCATATCATTCTGCGCGAAGTCGCAGAATCCAGTGCTTTACACAGCGTGGCAGTATATCCTCCTTCGTCATTCTGCGCGAAGTCGCGACAGTCCAGCAAAGCGCAGGATGACAAGAGGGGGGAAACAAGAGAATAAGCAGGGAGTATTAACCTTAAACTAACCTCCTACTGGTGCAAAAGAGTGCCCCCAGTTATGTGAATCCAGCTCTCAGCTCTTGCTTTTGCCCTGAACATCGCCTTATTTGATTTGAAGTATCATCTAAAAAATTATACAAATATTTTTGAAGTTAAAAAAAATCTTGGAGCTGTACCAGATAACTACCCAAAATATTTTGAGTCTATGTTTCCGTGACTACATTACCTAGGATGTCCGATGCCTTCTCAAAAAATCAACACTCTACAAGAACTAAAAAAAATCAAACTTAAAAAAGAAAACAAATGCTCGGTGCAGCATACAAGCTCTCAACACAATCAATACGAGAAAAAATCTCAGGCTTGTTCAGCAAACGATGAACAAGCCCTATTTCTGCAAGCTATGCATGGAGTTGATCCGTTTGAGGATAAGCATAAACAACACATACATATGCACTCTGCGCAGGTGTTGCCTCAAAAAACATGCCGCTCCAAGCAAACTTCAAAAAAACATATATTCCAAAACACAATTGAATTGAATATGGAATATGCTGCACAATACATGCACGGCTATGTACAAGGCCTTGATTCTAAAATATTCCAAAAGCTCAAAAATGGTAGCTATACTTATACGGCTCAACTTGATTTACATGGAATGCACGCAGATCAAGCCTTGGATTCATTGCTTTTCTTTGTTCAAGAAGCATACTTACAAGGTAAACAATGCCTTCTGTTGATCACAGGGCGTGGCCTCAGTTCACCCGGTGGTCAAAGTATTTTGCGTCAAACAACGTTTGAATGCTTAACTCGTGATCCCCTGCGCTCAATCATTCTCGCCTTTGTCACGGCACTACCCCGTGATGGTGGTTCAGGGGCATTGTATCTTTTGCTAAGAAAAAAGAAATGATTGACAAAATTGAGGCACATGGCTAGTTAATTCCTCCTTATCGGGATGTAGCGCAGCCTGGAAGCGCACTTGAATGGGGTTCAAGGGGCCGGAGGTTCAAATCCTCTCATCCCGACCAGATGAAAACAAGGGTTTACGGTAGCTTATACTGTAAATCCTTTTTCTATTTCTATCCTATTTCTATCTTCACCACATGTTCACTGCTTTTTTCTTTTTATTTTTCCGCCTTCTCAAGGTGTAAATCTTTTTCATTTTACAGGATGGGAACATGAATGAAAAAACTCAAGACATCCTCTCTGAACCCAAGGCAACCGCATATAAATTTCAAAGCGAACACTTAGTTTGAAACAAATTTAGGAGTATCCGATTCCCTCCCAGTCTTGTTATGCCTTTCTTGCTTGTCATTTTGCGCGAAGTCGTGAAAATCCAGTGTATTACACAGCGTGGCAGTACATCCTCTTTCGTCATTCTGCGCGAAGTCGCAGAATCCAGCAGAGCCAAACTATGAGGGTTTGACGCAGCAAGAGAAAAAACAAGGAGGAAGAAGAGAAGACAAGAAGAAGAAGCGAAGACAGAAGAACTGGAACCTGCGACTTAGGCACAGGATGACAAAGGGAGCAGGGTAATTACGAAGGCGTTCGCGTTGAAATTTAAGTGCGCTCTCTCTAAATCAAAAAAGTTGTTGCTTGACCTTCGGTTTTTGCCTGTGTATGCTTTGAAATCGTTTGAAAACCGGAGGGTTTATAATGTTTGGACTTGGTGTTGGAGAGTTAGTTATCATTCTGCTCGTAGTGGTTCTTATCTTTGGCGGTAAAAAATTGCCGGAAATAGGCGCAGGGGTTGGAAAAGCTATTAAAAATTTTAAGAGTGCAACCAATGAACCCGATGAAATTGACGTTACACCGGGAAAAGAAAAAATTAAGGAAAAAGACGAAGCATAAAATTCTACATACATATTTCCATAAAGGCCCAAACTTCTTCAAAATTTTGGGCTTTTTTATGTCCGAGCAAAAATTTATTCAGATTTACCCTCCTCTGATGGCAGGTACTTAAAACCTGTAATCAAATAGCCGGTGCCAGAGATAACAGTCAAAACAGTCGTCGTACCAGTCAATCCCCAAACAAATACCGGCCACGAAATATTAAGATAGCTACTGATCATAATAAAGAAAACCAAGACAATTTGAAATAAGGTTGTTACTTTGCTGACTTTACTTGGTAATATTTTATATTCTACGTCTACGCCCAAGAAACTCAAAAACAATAGCCCTCCAACAATTATGAGATCTCGGCTAATGACCACAATGGATAACCAACTGGGGACTAAGGCCTCTAAGGCAAGACAAATATAGGCTGTATCAAGCAATATTTTATCAGCCAAGGGATCAAGAATTGCGCCTAAATATGAGCGTTGACGCAATAATCTAGCTAAAAAGCCATCAAGAGCGTCCGTAGCTCCGGCCACTGCAAAAAGCATTAAAGCCACATCAAAGCGTCTTACAGAAAAGGCCATAACAAAGGCCGGCGTCAACAAAATCCTCACTATGCTTAAAACATTGGGAATCGTTAAATTTGAATCGCGTTGCTGCATATCACTCTACTATTGTTACCGAAGATGAGCAAAAAACTCTTTATTGTGCAATGCGAGAAAAATCAGCATAGCGTAAAATATATGACAAATTGCGTGGAGCAAGATATTTTTGCAATCTTAGCTCAAGCTCACTGCTATTGACAGGTTGTACGCGCCATCTCGCGCAAATGCCTGCGGTTTTCATATCCATATCAAGTAATGTTGCAGTACGGATAATATCCTCCCAGCTTTGCAGCACACGCTCAAAATCCTGCACACCTCCCGGCGCAAACCAGCCTGAAACAGTCAATTCCAGTCCACTGTCCGGTAAAAGCTTTTCAAAACCAGCAATATATTTTTCCCAAAGAAAAAACCATGCGGTCGGAACATCCACATCCATTGCACGCCAATTCCCTTCCTCGGACTCAAGTGAGCAAGAGACAATACCGGTTTCCAAACGCTCCAAACTCAATTTTGCCTTTGCTTCACTCATATTTTTAATATTAAAAAGTTGCATAAGCACCTGCAAAGCCTCCAAGTCTTGTGGAGGCAGGTCTGGCATAGCTAACACACTAAAATAACGAAGAGGATAATTTTGCTTGTCCAAGCCTATTTTTTCTAAAAAATTGCGAACCTTTCGTTTGTTGACATCCACTTCGAGCATCATGGTCAAGCCATCTTCTGTAGCAGAAGCAGCTATTTCCTTGTACCCCAAAACCCAATCTTTAGCACAAGATTTTAAGAAAGTACGAAAAACATCTTTTTCTTTTGCACTAAAGCTATGTTGCGATTGCTTGATGGCAACATGAGCAATGGCTTCGGCAAAACCAAGCAAAAGTGCCTCATGCCGTAATTCCGTTGCTGAAAATTCTCGTATTTCTTCTCCATCCTTAACAATAAGGCGAGGCTGGAAAATCCTGACTTCTTCAAATGCAAAAGCAGGGCTACTTCCCCCAAAAAACATTCCCAAAAAAACAATAAGTGGCACCAAATATTTCATAATATACCTAAAAAAATTTAATCAATGAGTATTGTTACTCGACAATTATCGCGTATATCCTGTTTCTTAAATAAAGACCGAATAAACTCTGCGTCTTCATACGAAACAACAATATCTGCTTTATTGACACCGGAAACAGCAAGAACAGAAACGCGTAGCGGAGAATCTCCACTACGAATTTTTATCGCATCAGAAAAAGAGTTGCTCGTATAAAGACTTGCGCCCCAAGCAACAACATCATTACGCGAAATTTGAAATGCTCCGTAAGCCATTTTACCAGAAGGATCCACCACGGTAGGGAGCAGAGCTGGAACAAGCCCAAACCCTTGAGCATCTAAAACGAGCCCACTAAATCCACCCAAAGTTGCCATAGAACTTCGGTATTCAATTTTTTCCTTATCTTGCTTGGTCTCAGGAAGACTGCTGCTACTTAAAGAAATACTTTCCGGTACTCCGCTAAGAAAGGGTTCGTCCGCCGGCAAAAGTAATTCCGCACACTCGTTTCGCAAACGTATTGTGGCCGTAGCCATGACAGAAACTCCGCCACCAACAGTCGGAGATTCTCGTAGTGACAATTTAGAATTTTGCAAAAATGAACGTATTGCGTCCAAACTTTTTAAGGGCAAAGTTGTGCCAACAGTTCTACGTCCATCGAGAGCTAAATTGTAGAGCATATCAAATAAAGATTTTCTTGCCTGCAAAGACGCTTTACGCACAGCAAGAGCTTTATCTCGTAGAGGATTTTTACTGTCATAAACCACGCTTATTTCAGAAGTAGAAGCAATAATTCCGTTTTCCCAATCCACAAAACAACCAGCTGCCAGTGGCGCTATAACAATTTCAGGGATTAAAGCTTCCCTTTCTTTTCTTGTTGCAGCAGTTTTTTTGCCTTTTTGATTCAAATCTCCAATATTTTCCTCAATCCAATCGTCGACTTGTCCGGTCGCGCCTGATGATACAGAGGCCGCAGGAAGGTTTTGTGTATTCTCAAATTGCTGCCCTTGAATATCTTCAAGTTCAGCCAAAGCCGGCATCGCAAAAATACCCAAGATAAAAATAAAAAACCATAAAGAAAAAAGCCTACAATATAACATCTGTATCCAATACTCCTTGCTTGCACAAAAAATGTACCCTGTGCCTCATGTTTAGGCAAGCCTGTGAAAGACTCTATACATTATAGCCAATCCCTATAGCCAATCCTTGACAAGCTGTGCCATTTGGCCGACGTGCTCCAGTTGAAACCAGTGTACTTTCTTTTCCTTTTTTGCCCATGTGATTTGGCGTTTAGCATATGCTCTGGTGTGCTTAATCCATAAATATCTGGCTTCGTCCAAAGTTATTTCGCCCTGAATATAACGCAATAACTCAGCAGAGCCGATAGCAGTCCATGCAGGTGCATCTGGCTGTGGGCAACATTCCCAAGCCTTAAGTGCCTCCTGCACGGCACCAGCAGCCAACATTGCGTCAATACGCTTTGCCAATTTTGGGGTCAATTCATCTAAATCAACATGGATACCAAGTTTCAAAGCATCAATATCAGGGCTTGGATGTATCTCAGTATGCCATTCACTCATGCTTTTGCCTGTAGAAAGCCAAACTTCCATGGCTCGAGCATTACGCTGCGAATCATTTTCATGAATAATTGCAGCATACTGGGGGTCAATCTTTTGCATCTCCCGATACATTTTTTGAGGGCCTTCCTGCTCTAAACGCTCTAAGACTTGTTTGCGAATATTAGAAGCAATCTCAGGGATGGGCGACATACCTTCGAGTAAAGCTCGTAAATATAAACCCGTTCCTCCAACAAGCACAGGGAGTCTTTTTTGCTGTATCACTTCGTCAATAGTTTGCAAGGCCAGCTTCGCAAAAGCGGAGGCATTGATCCGCGCCGTACTTGGAGCAAATCCGTAAAGTAAATGAGGCAGCACTGCTCGTTCTGAAGCGTCTGGTTGTGCAGTAATAAGCGGAAAATCTCGATACACTTGCCGTGAATCATAGTTAATAATAGACGCCACTTGGTCTAAAGCAAGGGCTGCAGCTGTTTTGCCTGTTCCTGTTGCTCCTAATAAACAAACTACTTTTCGGGGAAATTTTTGAGGGTGCTTCATGGCTACAACTCACGACTGCCTTGCAAAACAAACTCAATTATTTTTCTGCTCAGCGCAGCGTTTTGCAAGTGGCTCAAGCACACACTCCGGAACCAAACCTTTTACATTGCCCTTATGCATGGCCACTTCTTTTACAATTGTAGAAGAAAGATACATCCACATATAATCAGTCATCATAAATATTGTTTGCACTTCTCGTGCAAGTTTACGATTCATAAGTGCCATTTGAAATTCATACTCAAAATCGGCCACAGCGCGCATACCGCGTAAAATTGTCCCTGCTTTGCGCTGAATAACATAATCAACCAATAAACCCTCAAAAGGTTCCACCACAATATTGTCAAAATTACGAAAGGCTTGGCTCGCCAGGCTCACTCGTTCCTCTACGCTAAACATTGTTTGCTTCGGCGTAGAAGCAGCCACGGCAAAAATTATTGTATCAAAAGTTAGTGCTCCTCTGCGTGCCAAAGAAACATGCCCTAAAGTAATAGGATCAAAAGTTCCCGGATAAACCGCAACTCTATGATTTAACCTCGACTGCATAGCAAAATCCTTGTTTGTCCATAGTTTCGATCTGAGCAAAGAAACAATCCAGCTGGTAAGTCTTGCTCTGTAAACTGTAAGTCACTTTCTATTTCAGCAAGCAAAAATCCGTTTGTAGCGAGCCACGCATGGTCAACTATTGCCTGTATCGCGGGAAAAAATAAACCCTGCCGGTATGGAGGGTCTATAAAAATCAGTTCAAAAGGCATTTGTGCTGGCTTTTGTAGCAAAGCCAAAGCATCTTTGTGCTGTAGTTGGTATTGCTGTGCAGAAATACCAAGGTTTTTCAAATTTCCTTGAATATATTGCACTGCCTTAGCTGATTTTTCAATAAAACAAGCAAATTGAGCACCGCGAGATAAAGCCTCTATGGCCAAAGAACCTGAGCCTGCGAAAATATCTAAAACTCGAAGGTCTGGCCAAGTAAGGCCACGAGCTTCAAGCATAGAAAAAATAGCTTGCCGTACTTTGCTGGTTGCAGGCCGATACCCAGAGCCTTCGCAAGTTTTTAGAGTGCGGCTTCCATATTTTCCGCTAATAATACGCATTACATTTCAGAAATAAGTTCTGTCATCTGTTTATTGATTTCCAATAAACGATCCCTAAAATCAGTTTGATCTTCCCATGAGCGTTCTTGGATACGCGCAATACGATTTTGCAATTCAGCAACAAGCTCTCCTGAACCACGCAAAACATAATTCCAATCAACACCGGGACGCGCTAAATCCGCATAGGTGGTAGATTCCACAATCGCTTCCGGCTCAAGAAGCACTTCTTCCAAATAATCTGGAATATGCGTTTCTAGATTAAAACGCTCTTGCAGTAGCCCAGACATGGCTTGCAGGCCTTTACTCTCTCCATGCACCAAAAATACTTTCATTTTTGGACTATGAAATTTTTCAACCCATTGTAAAAGTTCATCTTGGCCAGCATGACCGGAAAAACCGCCAATGGTAAATATTTTTGCTGAGACTAAAACGTCTTCACCGAAAATGCGTACTTTCCCCGAACCACCAACAAGTTTACGCCCTAAAGTGCCAACACCCTGATACCCAACAAAAACAACAGCTGCGCCTTGTCTCCATAAATTATGAAAAAGATGATGTTTAATACGGCCTGCCGTAGCCATGCCAGAAGCTGAAATAATAACTGCCGAACCGTGCATTGTATTGATTTGTTGAGACTCTTCTGTAGTCAAAGTATAACGCAAATTTGCGAGTTCAAAAGGACTGTCGCCACTTTCTACGAGTTCCCGCGTATTAGGATCGAAATAATTTGGATGCTTCTTAAACACTTCTGTTGCACGAATAGCCATAGGAGAATCAAGAAATACCGGCATATCTTCCGGCAATTTTCCCTGCTTCGAAAGAGAATGCAATGAACAAATAATTTGTTGTGATCTTTCCACAGCAAAAGCTGGAATAACAACTTTTTCTCCATGACTATAGGCATACTCAATGGCAGCAGCCAGCTCACTCAAGGAATCTTTTGTATTTTTATGATTCCGATTTCCATAGGTAGATTCCAAAAAAAGATAGTCAGGGGTCTTCGCCTCTGCCGGATCATTCACAATCAATTGATCAGGTCGCCCTAAATCCCCTGAAAACAACAGGCTCATCTCCTTGCCATCTTCTTCGTATTCAATGCGTATAAAGGCTGCACCAAGGATATGCCCTGCATCGCGATACGTTACCTTAATTCCCGGTACAGGCTCAAAAGTTTTATCATAATCCACAGCCTGTATCAGGGGTAAGGTGTTTTCAGAATCAGCCATCACATAAAGTGGGCATTCTATTTTACCACCTTTCCTTTTATTTTTTTTGTTTTTCCACTCCGCTTCCATTTCCTGAATATGAGCAGCATCCAAAAGCATAATATCAAGCAAATCTTTTGTCGGAGCTGAGGCATAAATCGGCCCCTTAAAACCTTTGGACACCATACGCGGCAAAAGACCGGAATGATCAATATGAGCATGAGTTATAAGGATAAAATCAATATTTTCAGAACCAATAGCCAAAGAGCGTTTGTTGCGTTTTTCCATTTCAGCATTGCCTTGAAACATGCCACAATCCACCATAAATTTATACTTGCCACATTCAAGCAGGTAATTAGAGCCTGTGACTGTACCGGCAGCGCCCAAAAATGTAACCTTCATATTCCCTCCCGTCTCTCCTCAAACTCAAAGCTATTTTGCTTACATAAAAATTTATACAAAATCAGGATCAATACATGCTTTGCCATTTGCCAACATAAACTTCAAATATGCTAAAGTCTTTCCATCTACCGGAATAATTGGAAATTGCTTACGACACTGATCACAGCGCATGGTAGCAGGACGAGTAAAAGGAATAATTGAGTGTTGTTGCCTACAAAAAGGACAAGCATATATAAAAAGAAATTCTAAACCCACCGGCTTGACCGGTGCTACTGGCATTTTATTTTTCGCCATCTAACAATCCTCCACAAGGCACTGCCCTGTCATTTCTTTGGGCACAGTAATCCCTAAAAGATTTAAGCAAGTAGGTGCAATATCAGCAAGTCGGCCTTTTTTCAGGATACTATGTTCACTGCCTTGTTCAAGCAAAACAAAAGGGACAGGATTTAAGGAATGAGAGGTTTGTACTTCAGCATTTTGATCAATCATTTCTTCAGCATTACCATGATCTGCAGTTAAAAGCACACGCCCTCCACGTTCAAGCATCGCTTTGACAATACGTCCTACACAAGTATCTACTGTTTCTACAGCACGAATAACAGCCGAAATAATTCCCGTATGTCCGACCATATCCATGTTTGCAAGATTACAAATCATAAAATCATAGCAGTCCATTGCAGCCAACAATTTTTCCGTTACTTCTACTGCACTCATCTCTGGTTGCAAGTCATATGTAGCAACATCTCGTGGTGAAGGTACCAATATACGGTCTTCCCCTACAAATGGATGTTCCTGCCCACAGTTCATAAAATATGTTACATGCGCGTATTTTTCTGTTTCTGCTATGCGTAATTGTGAAAGCTTATGCTGTGAAATAATCTCCCCTAAAGTATTTTTTATTACAGGAGGCTCAAAAGTAGCAGGCACAGGTAACTGGGTATCATAACGTGTCATGGTGGCAAGGGCAGAAAGTTTAATATGCTCCCCCCGTGCAAACTCCTCAAACTCTTCTTCAAACCATACACGGCACAGCTGCCTTGCCCTGTCCGCGCGAAAATTAAACATAAACACAGCATCATTGTCGCGGACTGTGCCATCAACTCCGTCTACAATACAGGGAGCAACAAATTCATCAGTCTCTCCTGCTTCATAGGCTTCACGCATACCTGAAACAGGATCTACAATTTTCTTACCCTGTGCAGAGACCATGGCTCGATATGCGCGCTCAATTCGTTCAAAATGTTTATCACGATCCATAGCCCAATAACGGCCAATTAAAGTCGCAATTTGTCCCCACTCCTGTTTATCTAAAAACTCTTGCAAGGCTTGTATATATCGCAAGCCTGAAGTAGGAGGGGTATCTCTGCCATCTAAAAAACAATGGATAAAAAGCTCTACCTTATGCTGTTTTGCAAGTGCCGCAAGGGCATAAATATGATTTTGATGCGAATGCACACCACCATCTGAAACAAGCCCCATACAATGCAGGCGACCTTTGGCCGCTTTGCTCGCGTTAAAAAGTTCAAGTAATACTTGATTGTTTGCCAGCTGTTTATTTTCAATGCTCATATCAATACGAGTCATTTCTTGATGTACAACACGGCCAGCACCAATATTCATATGCCCGACTTCAGAATTGCCCATAAAGCCTTTTGGCAAGCCAACGTCTTGTCCTGAACACTGCAACTGTGTATGCGGATAACATGTAAAAATACGATCAAGATTTGGGGTATTTGCCAAAGCTACAGTATTTCCTGCACTGTGAGGAGCAATACCCCAACCGTCTAAAATAAGCAGTAATGTTTTTTGAATGTCCATTTATTCTGCCTGAGCAAATCCCATATCCATAACCACGCTTTCGCTCCATAAGCCTTCGATATTATACAAAGAGCGTGTTTCTTCTTGGAAAATATGCACTATCACTTCATTAAAATCCATAAGAATCCATGTCGCTGTACTATAGCCCTCCAAACCAAAATATTCAAAATGTACTGTTCCTGAAAATTGCAACAAGGCATCGGCCAGAGCTTGAGCATGGCGAGCACCACGCGCTGTAGCAACAATCACATATTCGGTAATGGGGCAAATATCGCATAAATCAAGAGCCACAACGTTCATTGCTTGCTTTTGTTCCAAGCAATTTGCCAGTTGTTTTACTTTGGAAAAACCATCTAAATCAGAGCTATTGGTCTTCACGTTCACTTAAAACCCTCACTATATGCCGGCGAGTAAAAAGATCATACTATTACTAGCGATTACATTTTATCTGCCAAACTTGCTTTAGAATTTTATATTTCTTATAAACTTTGATCGTGTTGAATAAATTTCATATCTGCTCCCTCTTTATGCTATAATTTCTAAAAGCTCAAATTGATTTGAAGCTCTCTCAGGGCAAACGCATATCAACTTTGGGGTAAATTCTCTCTTGTTCATTCTATTGCCCCCTTTCTTGCCATCCTGCACTCTCTTCTTGTCATCCTGCGCGTAAGTCGCAGGATGGTACAAGGGGAGCTAGAACGACAAACAGGGGAGACAGTATGACGACATGGGGGAAGCATAGAACTGTAAACAGAGGGGTTACCATCCTAGGACTTAAGCATGGAAGTTAAAAATATAATCAAAAAAAGGGGCGGGAGGTCAGTGGGGAAACCGACCTCCCTATGGGGTTTGGGTGGCTTGATACCGACAAGAGTCGATATCAAAATAAGAAAAATGGGTATTTTATATAATTCTTGGCAGTACTTATTCTTTCACAAATTCGCTTACCGCACATTCTGTGGTCAATAATAAACCGGAAATGGAAGCTGCATTCTGCAAGGCTGTACGAACTACTAGTTTTGGATCAATAATTCCAGCAAGAACTAAATCTTCAAAGGTTCCGGTGGCAGCGTTAAAACCAAAATTTCCGGTATTTGTTTTAACTTTTTCAACCACGACAGAACCTTCTTCTCCAGCATTACTCGCAATAATACGCATGGGCTCTACAATGGCCTTTTTAATAATATTAAGCCCTGCAGCCTCATCTTCAGTGCTTGCTTGAATTTTTTCCAAAGCAGCTAAACAGCGCACCAAGGCCGTGCCTCCGCCCGGGACTATGCCTTCATCCGCAGCAGCACGAGTTGCATTAAGCGCGTCTTCAACACGATCGCGCTTTTCTTTCATTTCAACTTCCGTGGGTGCACCGACATGGATAACTGCTACCCCACCAACAAATTTTGCGAGTCGTTCCTGCAATTTGTCTTGGTCATACGAAGAGGTACTTGCAGCAAGTTCTTGTTCAATTTGCTTAGTTCGCGCTTGAATATTTTCAATATTTCCGCCACCGTCAACAATTATGGTGTTTTCTTTATCAATACTTATACGTTTCGCTGTTCCCAAATCATTAACAGTAGCAGCTTCAAAAGAAGTACCAAGTTTATCGCTAATGAGCTGAGCTCCTACAAGAACGGCAATATCTTGAAGCATAGCATCCCGTCGTTCTCCAAATCCTGGAGCATTGACCGCAGCAACATTCAAAGAACCGCGTAGTTTATTCATGACCAAAGCTGCCAAGGCCTCACCTTCGACCTTTTCTGCAATGATTAGCAAAGCACGTTTCATTTTCACAGCTTGCTCAAGCACAGGGAGTACAGGACGTAAATTATCAATTTTTTTATCTGTAATTAAGATCAGTGGTTCATCTAATTCGCAAATATGTTTTTCCTGATTATTGATAAAATGGGGAGAAAGGTAGCCACGATCAAACTGGAGCCCTTCCACAACTTCCAGTGTGGTTTCCGTACCTTTACCTTCTTCTATGGTAATAGCTCCTTCTACCCCAATGCGATCCATTGCTTCGGATAAAATCTTACCGACAGATTCATCATTATTGGCAGAAATGGTAGCTATTTGAGCAATATCTTTACTGCTTGCAATTGGCGTTGCCAATTGTTCTAATTCTTTAACCACAGTATCTACAGCTTTATCAATACCGTGTTTTACGGCCATGGGATTGCGTCCTGCCGTGATCAGTCCTAAGCCTTGATTGAAAATAGCTTGAGCCAACACCGTTGCCGTGGTGGTACCATCGCCAGCAAGATCATTGGTTTTAGAAGCCACTTCTTTGACCATTTGGGCTCCCATATTCTCAAATTTATCATCAAGATCAATTTCTTTGGCCACGGTAACGCCGTCTTTGGTAATAACTGGAGTCCAGCCTTTATCAAGTAATACATTACGTCCTTTAGGACCAAGAGTCACCTTAACAGCATTAGCTAGAGTATCAACTCCATGTTTAAGGCCAAGCCTTGCCTTTTCTTGAAATTCAATTGCCTTGGATTTTGACATATACTTTTCCCTAAAATAATTTGGTTAGAATACAATTATGACAACTATTATGGGAAATAATTTTTCACAAAAGAAAGTCAAGAGCTTTGTTTGTATTTTTACAATTATTTTTATTTTTTACTTTAAGTTTCAATGAGTTATAATATATTTCAAGATTCTTTGTTTTTCTGCTTAAAATAGCTAAATTTCCCATTTATCTTTTGCTAGACATACAAGATTGGCAGGAGTAGTAGCTATGCCCGCGTATGTCAGAAATATATGAACAAAAGACTTATTATAATGAGGCATCAGATGAACCGTTTTCCTATTACGAGGATTCGTGGTGATTTTTTTGGTGGACTTACCGCCGGCATAGTTGCCCTCCCTTTGGCTCTTGCTTTTGGGGTTTCAAGCGGACTGGGTCCAGCTGCCGGAATTTATGGAGCGATTGTCTTAGGCTGTATTGCTGCTTTGTGGGGAGGAACTCCAACCCAAATTTCTGGTCCTACAGGCCCAATGACGGTAGTTGCTGCTGCCGGACTTTCTACGTTTTCTGGAGATCCTACGCCACTATTTCTTGCTATTATGCTTGGTGGTTTGCTGCAAGCAGGTTTTGGCTTTGCAGGCATTGGACGCTATGTACGCTTTATTCCCTATCCGGTTATTTCCGGTTTTATGAGCGGTATTGGCGTCATCATCATCCTGTTACAATTGCATCCACTGCTTGGTGACGCAGCAGTCGCCTCACCACTACAGTCACTGCTCTCTCTTGGTCAAATCAGTCACAATTTTTCGTTAGAGAGTTTAGGGCTTGCTCTTTTAAGTTTGACTATTGTTTTTGGTACACCTGCAAAAATTACTCGCAGTTTACCTTCACCGCTTATCGCGCTTTTGCTAGGAACCGCTATTTCCGTGGGTATGGGGCTTGATGTAGCAACTATTGGAGATATTCCTCAAAATTTACCGTCTTTACGCCTCGCCCTCCCGTCTATGAGTGCCCTGCCTGATATTTTACCTTTGGCCTTGGCTTTTGCATTACTTGGGACAATAGATACGCTTCTAACCTCTATTGTGGCTGATTCTTTTACCAAGGACAGGCATAACCCCAAACGAGAACTTATCGCTCAGGGTGCAGGTAATTTTTTTGCTGGACTTTTTGGAGGTCTTCCCGGAGCAGGAGCCACCATGCGAACCGTGGTCAATATCAAAGCTGGTGGTTCAACACGTCTTTCAGGAGTAATACACGCAATATTTTTACTTTTTATTTTGCTCGGTCTTGGGTCTATGGCTGCAAAAATTCCTCAGCCTATTTTAGCCGGAATTCTAGTAAAAGTTGGTGTAGATATTTTAGATTATCGTATGTTGAAACGCTTGCGCCGTGTACCCAAACCAGATCTTTTAGTTATGCTTACAGTGTTTGGGATTACAGTTTTTGTTGATCTTATTGTAGCTGTTGCTGCCGGTGTAACGCTTGCTTCACTCCTTTTAACTTATCGCATGGCAAAGCAAACCGATATTTCTATCCAAGAAATACCTGTAGACCAGACTAGAAATCAGGCAGAACTCGCCTTACAGCACGAGACAGATTATGGGGTTCGTAGCATCCAAGTATGTGGGCCATTTTTCTTTGGTTCTGCAGCTCAAATGCAAGATATGGTTGCACGGCTGATAGGAGCCAAAGTGGTTATTTTAAACTGTTTAGAAGTTCCATTTATGGATGTTTCTGCGGTTTTTGCCGTCCGTGGCATGATAGAAAATATGGAAGATGCAAATATTAAAACTATTTTAGTACTTTCAAAGCGGCATAAACAAAAAATGCTTGGACTTGGTTTGGAAAAAATGGCGAATTTTATGTTCACAGATCACCAAAGTGCGCTTATGCAAGCAAAAGAATGGAGCTGTGCCTAAGGTTTGTTTATTTATATAGCCATCTGCTTCATCATGTCGTTCAAATAAGAACTGGACTGTGCGACTTACGCGCTCCAATGACAAGAGGGAATGCTGAATATCACTTCAAAAAGAATAAGATTAAAAAATGCGCCGAACCGAGAGAAGCCTCGTCCACCAATAACGATTGCGTAAACTTGATTCTTGAACACAACTTCCTTTTTTGGGACTGTGGATGAAAGAACCTCGGCCAGTGGCAAGCCCTACATGGTAGCCTTGACTTTGACCGGTATCAAAACACACAATATCTCCGGCTTGGATACTATGGCGTGAAACTGATTTGCCTGCTTTTATTTGTTGTGTAGAAGTACGTGGAATGTTTATATTATGTTGACGAAAAACCCAGTACACAAGGCCGGAGCAATCAAAGCCTTCGGCCGGAGAACTCCCCCCCCATTTATATGGAACACCAAGTACAGAAAACGCAGTGCGTACCACAGGAGAATTAGGAATACGCCCGGACTTTGGGATACCTGATTTTCCTAATATTCCGCAGCCACTTACTGTAAAAATAAGGGCAAGAAGGCAAAGAGATTGAGCTACTTGGGATATTTTACGCACTGAATAGCCTAGCATTTCCTTTTTTCCTCACACATATCCCCAAAGAACACTAAAAAATATCCTGCATAGAATACAGTTTCTCTGGCTTTTGCTGCGCTAACCATTTCACAGCTTTCAAAGCACCCGTGGCAAACATATTCCGACTATGAGCCCTGTGCGTGACTTCTACCCGTTCCCCCATACCATAAAAATACATGGTATGTTCCCCGACAACATCACCACCACGCAAGGTTTGCACTCCTATCTCCTCGTGCGGACGCTCTCCAATAATACCATTACGCTCATGCCGTTTCACTGCATCATATTCCCAGCCTCGGGCTCTGGACAAACACTGCGCCAATTTCAAAGCTGTTCCGGACGGAGCATCCTTTTTCATCTTATGATGGGTTTCAAGAAGCTCCATATCAAAACCTTCACCAAGAGATTTTACCAATTCCGGCAAAACTTTGAGCAAAACATTTACAGCCCAGCTCATGTTTGGAGCCCAAAAAAGTGGAACTATCTTGGCAGCATCATGCAAGATGTCAAAATCCTTTGCTTCCAAGCCAGTAGTACCTATAACCGCAGACAGCCCATGTTTGACAGCTAAATTCACCATGTTCACCGTTGCTTTCGGTGCGGTAAAATCAATAATTGTAGCACCTGCACATTGTGCAAATAACGCATCTGCGTCACAGGACACCTTGCAGCCTAAATGTTCTAATCCAGCTTCAAAACCGGGACGCTCCACAAGCCCGACAAGTTGTAAGTCTGCATCAGCTTTAACCATACGCACTAAAGTTTGCCCCATGCGCCCATTTGCACCCATGATAATAATATCTTGTGTCATTTTTACTCCTTTGATTGTGTATGCTAAAAAATTACCTTTTTCAGGACGAACCCTCTGATTGCAGCAAAATTAAAAAATTTTCATAATCAATAATGTGAAGACCAAGAGCTGTGGCTTTAGTCATTTTTGAACCAGTTCCAGTACCAGCCACAAGGTAATCCACGCGAGAAGAAACTGCTTTCATAATTTCACCGCCAACATCAATAACCATTTGCTCGGCTTGATTTCTGGCAATCGGCAAAGTTCCTGAGAAAACGAACTTCTTTCCAAACAGGGCATGTCTCGCAACCTTTTGCTCGTGTTGTTTTTGACAAGGCCATAAGCCAAGCTCCTTAAAACGCAATAAAAGTTTTTGGTTTGCTTCATTAGCAAACCACGCAGTAATAGATGCAGCCACGGTATCGCCCACATCATCTAACTCTTTTAATTCTTCAGTAGTTGCTTTTGCCAAAGCATCAAGGTCATAATATTGTGCTGCCAAAGCACGAGCAGTTTGTTCGCCAACATGCCGAATACCTAGTGCTGCAATCAATCGTGGTAAACTCGCTGTTTTTTTTGTTTTTTCCAAAGCCTGTATAAAATTACGAGAAGATTTTTCTCCCATCCCCTCATACTCAGCCAAGGTTTCGGCTTGAAGCAAAAACAAATCCGCAGGAGAAGCCACAAGCCCATCGCGCACAAGGCGTTTGATCCATTCTTTGCCCACGCCCTCCATATCCAGACCAGCCTTGGATACAAAATGAATTAAGGCCTGTTCCACTTGAGCCGGACAGGCAATATTTGTGCATCGCAAAGCGACTTCATCTGAACTTCTTGAAACAGACCCTCCACAAACCGGACAGGCAGTAGGGATCACAATTGCTTGCTCGCTTCCATTTCTTTTTTCTTTTAATACCGAAACTATCTGGGGAATAACATCCCCAGCACGTTGTAACAGTACAGTATCTCCAATATGTAAATCCTTACTCTTCACTTCATCGTAATTGTGCAAGGTTGCACGCGAGATGAGTACCCCACCTACATGCACAGCTTCTAGTTTTGCAACAGGCGTCAACACTCCGGTACGCCCTACTTGTGGTAAGACTTGCAGCAAGGTAGTCTGCACTTGCACCGCTGGAAACTTCAAAGCAATCGCCCAACGAGGAGCCCGTGCTGTATGAGCAATAAATTCTTGTAAACCACGGTCATTTAATTTTGCAACCACACCATCTATTTCAAAGGGCAACACATCACGGGTAGCATACAAAGTGGAAAAATATTCTTCTACTTCTCGTGTTGATTTACAAAGCTTGGCTTGAGGAGCAATAGTAAATCCAAAAGATTCCAAAGAATGCATAAGTTCTTGTTGTGTCGGCCAAAAATCACCACCCTCTGTATATCGAGGACTCCCAATGCCATATGCTAAAAATTGTAAAGGCCGGGAAGCCGTAACCGCAGAGTTGAGCTGACGTATAGAGCCTGCTGCAGCATTACGAGAATTGGCAAAAGGCTTCAGCCCTTGCTCTTGCTGTGCCCTGTTCAAAGTTTGGAAGCCGTGGTGCGACATGACGACCTCACCACGCACTTCAAGCAGCTCGCCGGGTACCTCCTTGGGAAGATACAAGGGTAAATTACGCACAGTACGCATATTTTCTGTGACAACTTCACCTTCTTGCCCGTCACCGCGTGTAATGGCACGCACAAGTTCCATCCCAGCACTGTTTTTTTTGCGTTTGTAAATTACTTCAAGAGCCAGACCATCCATTTTAGGATCAAGCCAAAAAGTGCTCAGCAAGCGAGCTGGAGCATCCCAGCAGCATTCTGGCAAAAGAGAGAAATCAAAAGAAGCCAGACCAGCTATTTCTAAAAGATTAGCACCCCCTAGTCTTGCTCGTATATCGCCTAAAATTGTACGGAAATCGTCTTGTTTTGCTCCTGACGGCGTTACAATACACTCAAAAATTCCGCGACGAAGCTCAGGATTATAACGATTTTTCTCTTGCTCTGTAAGTTTCCGCCCAAGGCTTTTTTCCAAAATATGACGAACAGTCACCTGTACATTCTCAACAAAAGCGTTCATCAATTTTTCTTGAGCAAATTCATGCCAAGCAGAAAAATCAAGCTCTTGCTGCCCCTCTGCTTGAACTCGAACCATAGCATTGTCTAAACTCAACATGGGAACTGTGTGACGTGCAGATTCAAAGCCATCAGCCACACGTCCTCCAACCCTTTTTGTAGGAGAATTTGATACATCAAGCTCTGGAAAAGACTTTTCCAGCTCAAGGAGTTCCCGAAACAATGCATCATATTCAGCATCTGTAATTTCAGGACTATCGAGTTGATAGTACTGCTGATTATGATACTCAAGTTCTTTTCGTAAAAATAAAACCCTTGCTTGAGCAACTTCAAAATCTATAACAGCCATGAGAAATTCACCTAAAATTCATTTTGCTCATCAGGGTATAGCCCCGCACGAAATCGTTTGAAATCATTGCTCGTTCCAACAAGGAGTAAGGTATCTTGCGCTTCAATTATTTCCTTTGGCCCTGGATTAAAGCTCATGCTTTCATCAGATTTTTTAATGGCGATGATGATTAAATTAAAATCCGGCCGAATTCCTGATTGGATCAGGTCTTTACCCACAAGGTAAGAATTTTGTGGGACTTCAATCTCCTCCATTTGTAACTGCATCTCTGAACCACGCATAGCAAGTTCCATAAAGTTTGTTACATTAGGCCGAAGGACATTTTGAGCCATGCGTACCCCACCAATAAAATGCGGCAGGACAACTCTGTCTGCGCCGGCAAGTTCTAATCTGTTAATATGGGAACGATGGCCAGCACGCGCAATAATCTTAAGTTCTTTATTGAGTTGCCGGGCGGTGAGCGTAACATAAACATTCGCGGCTTCACTGGATAAGGCCGTTATGAGAGCACGAGCACGCAAAAGTCCCACGCTTACAAGCAATTCATCGTCCGTGGCATCGCCCTCAGCACAGAGTACACCTTCATTTTCCATTTTCTCTATCAATTCGGAATCCTGCTCCAGTACAACAACATCATGTCCTTCGCGTAGAATTTCTTCCACCACGATAGAGCCTATGCGCCCATATCCACAAACAATAAAATGTCCCTCAAGTTTATCTATTGCCTTCTGCATTCTGCGTTTCCCCCACATAACCTGCAATCGGCCTTCCACCAAAAATTGGGAAAAAGCCACAACAATGTAAAAAAATCCACCTACGCCGGTCGTTATTAAAAAAACAGTAAACATTCGCCCTGCATCAGAAAGTGGATACGTTTCTCCGTATCCTACAGTGGACAGGGTAATCACGGTCATAAATAAGCTGGCAAAAAAATCCCAGCCCTCAATATACATGTACCCAATTATCCCCATAATGAACGATAGCAAGAGTAAAACAGAGCCAACCACAATATCCCAGAGCATTCCCCACTTACACTTAAAGTGACGGATATTAGTATTAAATCGTCCCAAAACTTTCATCTAGCCTCCAAGTTCCAAGAGCCTTTTTCGCAAAAGAATACTTTGATCCCTATATCTTGCTGCTTGTTCAAATTCCAATTCTTGGGCAGCAACACGCATTTGTTTTTCCAATTTTTTTATCTCTTTTGCAAGTTCTTTGGCATTCATAGCCTCTTCCAATTGAGAGCCTTGCACATGTTGGCTGTTTGCTTCGCTCTTTTGTAAATCAAGAGCATTTTCAACGGATTTACGAATTGTTTCAGGCTTGATACCATGCTGTATATTATACTGCTTTTGTATCTTTCTTCTTCGATTTGTTTCATCTATGGCTTGTCGCATGGATTGTGTCACGACGTCCGCATAGAGAATAACTCGACCGGAAACATTACGAGCTGCGCGACCAAATGTTTGCACCAAAGAGCGGGTTGATCGTAAAAAGCCTTCCTTATCCGCATCCAGTACAGCGACCAGAGATACCTCTGGTAAATCAAGCCCCTCACGAAGTAAGTTAATACCAACCAAAACAGTAAACTCTCCAGCTCGCAGGGCTTTAATAATTGCCATGCGTTCCAAGGTATCAATATCTGAATGCAAATAACGCGTCTGTACCCCCATTTCTCCAATATATTCTGTAAGGTCTTCTGCCATGCGTTTGGTTAGGGTGGTCACTAAAACTCGCTCATTCAAGGCAACTCGTTTCTTGCATTCTGCGAGTAAATCGTCAATCTGGCCTGTGGTTTTCCGTACCTCTAGCTGTGGATCAAGAAGTCCTGTAGGACGAATAATTTGCTCAACAACAACGCCCTGTGCTTGCTCCATTTCCCATTTTCCCGGTGTAGCTGAAACATAAACAGCCTGCCCTTTTCGCTCTAAAAATTCCGTAAAATTAAGAGGACGATTATCCAGAGCAGACGGTAATCTGAAACCAAAATCAACCAAGGTACTTTTGCGTGAACGATCTCCGTTATACATAGCACCCACTTGGGGTACAGAAATATGTGATTCATCTAAAAACAGAATGAAATCTTGAGGAAAATAATCAAGCAAGGTAGCAGGAGGCTGTCCTGATTTTCGTCCATCCAAATGCAAAGAATAATTTTCTATGCCATTACAATATCCAAGCTCTTCCATTTGCTCCAAATCATACATAGTACGCTGCTCTAAACGCTGCGCTTCAAGTTGCATATTTTTTTCTTTGAAAAAAGCCAAACGCTCTTGAAGTTCTTGGCGTATTGCATCCTGCGCGCGCTTCAAATTTTCCTTGTCTGAAACATAGTGCGAACCGGGATAAATCACGGTTTTTTTGATATGCGAACGAATATTACCCGTTACAGGATCAGTTTCCACAATGGATTCTATTTCATCACCAAAAAATTCCAAGCGTAAGGCCTGTTCCCTTTCATAAGCTGGAATAATTTCTACAACATCACCTCGAACTCGAAATGTCCCTCTATGAAAATCATAATCCCCACGCTCATAATGAATTTCCACAAGCCGGGTCAGCAAATTCTCCATGGATAGCACTTGCCCTTGCTCTATAGGAATAACCATTTTTGCATAAAAATCAGGAGAACCAAGACCATAAATACAGCTGACTGAGGCTACGATTAAAACATCAGGCCGAGTCAATAAAGCATGGGTTGCTGCATGTCGCAACTTATCAATTTCATCATTGATTGAGCTGTCTTTCTCAATATAAAGATCAGAGTGTGGTAAATATGCTTCCGGCTGATAATAATCATAATAGCTTACAAAATATTCAACCGCATTTTCAGGGAAAAGTGACTTAAATTCTCCATAAAGTTGCGCTGCCAAGGTTTTATTCGGAGCAAGAATAAGGGCAGGTCGATCAAGCTCTGCAATGACCGAAGCCATTGTAAAAGTTTTTCCCGTACCTGTAGCACCAAGCAAGACTTGGTCAACGATGCCTTGCCTCAAATGTGTCGCCAGACTGGCAATAGCTGCTGGCTGATCACCTTTGGGAGCAAAGCGAGAATGTAACGTAAACATAGACACAATAAAATAAGTGTACTGAAAACAAAAAAACAAAGCAAAGTGCTTTATTCAAAAAAGTATGGTTCAAGGCGCATCTTCTTCTGATAGATCAAACGCATATAATTTAAGGGGAAATACTTCCTATAAAATTCCCTTAAATCAGGGAAGAAAATATAAATTTGAGAGTAAATACTCCTGTAAAGTGCCCTTCAATTATGGCAAACGCATAAAAACTTGAGAATAAATACTCCTGTAAAGTGACCTTAAATTATGGCAAACGCATATAAATTAAGGATAAATACTCCCGGTTCATCCTATTGCCTCCCCTTCTTGTCATCCTGCGACTTTCACGCAGAATGACAAGCAAGAAAAGCATAACAAGACTGAGGGGGGGGATCGGATACTCCCGGGTTTGTTACAAAGCAAGTGTTCGCTCTGAAATTTATATGCGTTTGCCCTGAATATATTGCTTTCCTTGAACAAATATTTACTCTAGCATAGACTCTGGCTTTGCGCTTAGGATCGTTAAAAAATTTTGGAGTGTATTTATGAAAATTATCATACATCCTTCGGAGTCTACTCTTCCTTGCGACAGAGGCTATGCCATCAGTATGACCATCAAAAGTTTTAAGGGACGAAAAAACGTGGAAATACTGCTTTTCCGCTGTGAATGGTCCGCAGAAGAACTCAAAGCCTATAATTGGGACATGCTTCTTGGTGAACCGATTGCAGGAGCTCCAGGTGATAAAGAATCAAGCAAACGAGTACTTCTTGAAACTTTTACTGAAGAAGAACGTGAGCAAATCATTTCTTTTTTAGCAGAGCAATACAA
Source organism: Desulfovibrionaceae bacterium (assembly GCA_963678135.1). Lineage (GTDB taxonomy): Bacteria > Desulfobacterota > Desulfovibrionia > Desulfovibrionales > Desulfovibrionaceae > JAHJKV01. Next base: position 1,616,979 of record OY782667.1, read on the forward strand.
ATCGCGCCTCAATACTATTGAAGCGCATCCTCTGACTTTTCCTATTCCCTCCAACCTACCTGCCCTCTTTGATGCAAAAGAAAATAAAAATATAGGCTTTATTCGATTCCAAAAAATACCAAGCTATAATTTGGATATACCCTTGGCTGGATTCTATGATCTCTCGCGCCATGAACCATTGGCTGAAGATCATCCGAGCTCATAAAATGCGACTCTTTGTAGCTTATAGCATCAATACTCTATGTAAGGCTAAATAAGTTTGCCAAGAGCTAAACCTAAAAGGACAAGCACTATGCCTAAAATTGTCTGTCCTCCTATATTCAAGGCCAGCAATAAAAACTGACTACTTTTCATAAGTTGTGCTGTTTCAAACATATACGTTGAATAGGTGGTAAAGGCTCCCATAAATCCGGTTAATAAAAAAATGCGGAAATTCGCACTAGGGTCTAAGCGCGACTCAAACATAGCCCAAAAAAAGCCAAAGAAAAAACAACCAAACATATTCACGACAAAAGTACCAAAAGGAAAAGCAAAACCAAACAAACGATGGCTAATCCCGGCAGCCCAATAACGCAACAAAGCACCCAAAGCTCCGCCCATTGCAATCAAATAAAATTTATTCACAAGACAAGACTCCTCAAATTTTTCAAAGCATAGCAAGGAGCTTGTCAGGAGAAAAGCCAAAATGCCTCTGGAATGTGAACTAAAATTCTTACAGCCAAACTTTGTTCTTTTGCGCGATGCACTGCAAAAAAACAGAGCAACGCGTATTGCACAACCATATTTTGAAAAAAATATAGTTTTTGATGACCAAAAGCGTTCACTCAAAAAACAAGGGATTCTCTTAAGGCTACGCCATAAAAACGAGCGTGACACTCTGCTTACGGTCAAACGTCCTTTGCAGGAAAAAAATTCTGGCGACTACAAAAAATTACTCGAACATCAAGTTTCTACAACAAATTTTGAAGCCACGCAAAATTTGCTGGTCTTATTGGGCTATGATTTTAGCTTTAGCTATGAAAAAATACGAGAAAAATGGAAATGGCATGGTTTAAGTATTTGCTTGGATATCCTGCCTTTTGGAGATTTTATTGAAATGGAAGGTGAAGAAGCAATGATTGCTCAAGCCACACAGCTCTTTGCGCTTTCTCAATTAACGCAGTCTACCGCAAGTTACCATGAGCTTAATGCAAAATGGCGTAGACAAAATAAACTTGCTGAAGATGAAAATTTTTTATTCAGCAAGGAACAAAAAATGCAGTTTGAAAATACTTTAGAAAATCAAAGCTCGACTTGAGGAGCAAAAAATTTTATTTTATATGCCCTATGGTTCATATATTAACATGAATTTTATCGGTACGATATGACTACTTCACAGACAAGCAACCAACAACAATCAGGTACGCTCACCCTGCGAAAAGTAAAAGAGCCATCTCGCTATAAAGTGTTGCTCCATAACGATGATTATACTTCCATGGACTTTGTAGTACAAATTTTAATCCATGTTTTCCACAAATCAGAAACAGTCGCTACAATGATTATGCTCGCCATTCATAATGAAGGACTGGGAGTTTGTGGCGTATACCCACGAGAAATAGCTGAGGTAAAGGTAATCAAAGTGACTCGTATGGCTCAAAATGCAGGCTATCCACTCAAATGTAGTATGGAAAGGGAGTAAGAGCATGTTATCTAAATCTCTTGAGAATATTTTAACTGCCGCGATGGAAGAAGCACGAAAACATCGTCATGAATACATGACGCTAGAACATTTGCTCTATGCTCTTTCTTTTGAAACACTGGGGGCTCGCATTCTTGAAGCCTCGGGAGTAGATATTCCAAAACTTCAAAAACAACTCAAAACATTTTTCAAAGAAAACATTGAAACCATCAAGGGAGAACAGGATTTTGAGGTAATCCAAACCCTTGGAGTGCGTCGAGTACTGCAGCGTGTTGTTTGGCAAAAAAACGCACTTGGAGCAAAAACTTTAGATGTTGGTGATACACTCATTGCAATGTTTGATGAGGAAGAATCCTTTGCCATACATTTTTTGCTGCTTCATGATGTTTCCCGTTTACGCATACTTGAAAGTCTTGCTGAGATTATGTCGCATGAAAATACTGAACCAAGCAAATTAGGACTGAAAATCATATCCAATCCTTTCGCAGAAGCACAGAACACAAAACCATCTTTTACTAAACAACAAACTAAAACTCAGGCAAAAGCGTCTTTACAAGAATTTACCACTGATCTTACTGCCCGTGCCAAGGCAGGTAAACTTGATCCGCTTATTGGCCGTGAACCGGAACTTGATCGAACAATACAAGTTCTCAGTCGCCGTCGCAAAAATAATCCTATTTTTGTTGGAGACCCTGGTGTAGGCAAAACAGCCATGGCCGAAGGCTTGGCTCTCAAAATAGTACAAAAGGAAGTTCCAGAACAATTTTTAGACACAAAAATTTTCGCCCTTGATATGGGCACTTTACTTGCTGGCACAAAATATCGAGGAGATTTTGAAGGCAGACTAAAAGACATTCTGTCTGAACTGCTTGCAATCGAAAAGGCCATCCTTTTTGTCGATGAAATTCACACTATTGTCAGGGCAGGTTCTATTCAAGATGGAGCTATGGATGCTTCAAATTTACTCAAGCCTTTTCTGCAATCAGGAGAAATACGCTGCATTGGTTCAACGACATACGAAGAATATAGAAATAACTTTGAAAAAGATCGTGCCCTTGCTCGCAGATTTCAAAAAATTGAAATTGCAGAGCCGAGCATAAATCAAAGCATTACTATATTGAAAGGGCTCAAAAAGAATTATGAAAAATATCATGGTGTTATTTATACATATCCGGCAATAAAAGCTGCAGCAGAACTTGCCGCACGGCATATCAATGATCGCTTTTTACCAGATAAAGCCATTGATGTTATTGACGAAGCCGGTGCCTTATATAAAATTTCCCCCAGAAAACGCAAAAGCCATCGCATTACTGTTTCTGACATAGAACTCATTGTAGCTCGCATGGCACAAATTCCGGCCACACGCCTTTCAATATCTGATAAAAATCGACTGAAAGACCTTGCTACGGACATAAAAAACATGGTTTTTGGGCAAGATGAAGCAGTAGATATTCTCTCAAGTGCTATTAAACGAGCCAAAGCAGGCATGAAACAAGTTGGGCGACCAATGGGAGCATTTTTACTCACTGGCCCGACAGGTGTCGGCAAAACAGAACTCGCTCGCCAATTGGCTCTGGCTCTTGGTGTCAATTTTTTACGCTTTGATATGTCAGAATATATGGAAAAACATGCGGTAGCCAGACTTATTGGTTCCCCTCCGGGGTATGTAGGTTTTGAACAAGGAGGACTGTTAACCGAGGGCGTCAAAAAAACACCGCATTGTGTCTTACTCTTTGATGAAATTGAAAAAGCGCATCCTGACATGTTCAATATTCTGCTCCAAGTTATGGATTATGCTACGCTCACAGATAATACTGGAAGAAAAGCTGATTTTAGGCATGTTATAGTGCTGATGACCTCCAATGCTGGTGCTCGTGAAATGAATAAATCAAGCATTGGTTTTTCGCGCAAAACAGAGTCAAATGCTAAAGATAATGCACTCAAAGCCGTAGAAAAATTATTTAGTCCGGAGTTCCGAAATCGGCTTGATGCAATGATTCCTTTCAAAACATTATCGCATGATATAATGCAACGCATTGTTGAAAAATTTATACAAGAACTCAACACACAACTTGCACAGCGTAAAGTTACCTTGTCGCTTTCCAAAAGTGCTCGCACCAGATTAGCAAAACTTGGCTATGACCCGACTTTTGGTGCGCGCCCTATGGCCAGAGTCATTCAAAGCGAAATAAAAGATAAAATTGCAGATGAATTGCTTTTTGGTAAAATGGTACATGGTGGTGAAATTCTTGTACAACTTTCCAAGAAAAATTCAAATTCTTCTGCAAAAACATCACAAATAGCTTCTCTTAATGAGTTTGATTTTCAATTTAAGCCAAAAAGTAGTACTCCTAAAGAAAGACCGTAGTACAAAACGAGTAAAAAAAGACTACAATAAAATAAGTTTTGCCAGTGCAAGGAATGAAAAGAAGCCAAGGCTGTCTGTAACAGTGGTCAAAAAGATAGAAGAAGCTTGTGCAGGGTCACGCCCCAGTTCCATAAGAATAAGAGGAATTGAGGCTCCGAAAATAGAAGCAATGAACATATCCACAAAAATAGCAAGCCCCATACACAGACCAAGTAAAAAGTTTCCGGTAACAAGCCAAACAATGCAGAAAAGTAACACTCCAAAAAACGAACCATTTAAGGTGCCAATACGCAGTTCACGCACTACCGCCAGCCATGATTTACGGCGATCAAATTTTTCCATAGCCAGTTGCCGAATCATCACCACCAAGGCCTGCTGTCCTGTATTACCGGCTTGATTAGATACAATATGCATTAAGGCAGATAAAATAACCATTTGTGAAATAGTTCCCTCAAAAAGATGGACTACATAGGCTGCAATGGCTGAATTGATAACATTGATAACAAGCCAAGGAACACGTTTTTTTACAGAATACATTACTGGTGAATCCGTGGATTCATCCGCACCGGCACCCACCATGGCTTGCATATCTTCTGAAGCAGAAGCTTGAATAATATCAATAACATCATCGACAGTGACTACACCCAAAAGGCGATTGCCAAAATCAACCACCGGAAGAGCCAAAAAATTATAATGGGAAATAAGCCGTGCTACTTCTTCTTTATCAACATCATAGGTTACGGAAATAAGGTTTTGCGTCCGCACCAAATCTTTTAAGAAATGTCCATGGCGAGAAACAAGCATATCCCGTAATGAAACAACTCCAGCAAGACGCCCTTTTGCATCAACAATATAGGCATAATACGGAATTTCTTTATCTTCCACCTCGGCACGAATTTTACTAATAGCCTGATCCACATTGATATCTTGGTCTAAGATAACAATTTCAGTATTCATGACTCCACCGGCTGTTTCCGGATGGAAGGTCAAAAGAGCACGTAATTCAGCGCGTTCTGCATCAGAAACACGGCACAAAAGCTCTTTTTGGTGTACATCGTCAAGCTGTTCCAACAAATCAGTAGCATCATCAGGAGACATGCTTTCAATAATTTTTGCTGCAAGCCCCTGATTCAAACGCCGAATAAGTGGCACTTGGTCATGTGGAGCCATTTCAGCAATGGAATCCGCTGCATCTTTAATGGGCAACTGTTTGATGAACTTAATTTGTTCATCAATATCCAGCCCCTCAATATGTTCGGCTGCATCCGCCGGATGAGTTTCTGCTACAGGTGTATGTTGACTTTCTAGCTCATCTGCCCACGGCTGAACAGCTTCAAATTTTTCTGTGTCTCTCATAAGCTATTGCATTTATCGTAAAAATCCTCGGAGGTCAAAAAAAGTAAATAAATACTATGAGTAACTCAACTCTCATGAGCATTGATCCATGAGCATTTATTTTTAAGATAAAAAGCATTTAGCCTCGGGGGGGTAGTCTCTTGCAATTTTTTTATATCACGCAGAGGAGGCTGTCCAAACTGCCTTTTATACTCCCGACTAAACTGAGAAGCACTTTCATAGCCTACCAGCAAAGCAGCACCAGTGGCATCTTGCTGCTTGCTCAACATAAGTCGCCGTGCCTCGTGTAAGCGCATTTGTTTTTGATACTGTAGTGGACTCATAGCGGTCACAGCCCTAAAATGCTGATGAAAAGTAGAAGAACTCATGCCTATTTTTTTTGCTAACGATTCTACCCTAAGCTGATGGGCATAATTTTCACGAAGCCAGTCAATGGCTCTGGCTATTTGGTAATTAGAATTACCACTGGAGGCTATTTGCCTTAGACGTGAGCCTTGTTCCCCTATAAGCAGGCGATAAAAAATTTCTTGGCAAATAAGCGGAGCCAAAACAGGAATATCTTCGGGCGTATCGAGCAAGGCTATCAGCCTTTCAAAGGCTTCTAGTAAAGGCAGATTAACTTTGCTTACAGCCATGCCCAGTTTTGACTTTTCTCCAGATAATGCTGGCAAAGAACTATCAACAATAAGCCGAGCCACAATACGCAAATCAATCTTGAAGATTAAGCCCAAAAGTGGTTTTTCCTGACTTGCTTCAATAACTTGAGATATTGTTGGCAGTCCCACAGATGTTATTAAATAGTGGTTGGCATCATAAATATATGATTCTTCTCCTAATACTACTCGCTTTGCTCCTTGTACCACAAGGCACAGACAAGGTTCATAAATAGCACATGCTGGTTCTGTAGGAGCATTGTACTTAAAAAAAGATAAACCAGATACTGGCGTATCAATTTGATCCTTTGATTGCATTAAATCAAAAAGTTTACGGGCTAAATCACAACGAACTTCTTCTAAAGCATTTTGTGTTGCCTGTTTTTTATCCATATTTTCTCCAATCTTCTTTTTTATTCATGTATCTTTTCACTGCTGTTTCTATAGCAATTTTTTTCTAAATCAAACAAGATATTTATCCATCTTTCGTAGAATTAGGCAATAATGCAGGAGGATCAGTCTAGCGACCTCTATGCTTCTCCTTGTATAAAACTTCCAGCAGTAAGCAGGAACAGCACACAGGCTGCATGTCTTATGTTCTTAGCAGATTATAGGCTGATACTGCATGTATCCGACATGTAAAAACAATATAAGGTATAAGGAGCAAAATCATGAACTTTGAATTTTACAATCCTACAAAACTCATTTTTGAGGCTGGAGCGATTGCACGTTTGGGTGAGGTAGCAAAGGGATTTGGCAAAAAAGCCTTGCTTGTAACTGGTGGCAGTAGCGTAAAACAAAATGGCATATTTGAACAGGCAGCAAAAAGTTTGCAAGATGCTGGAATAACTTTTGTTGAATGCACAGACATAGAGCCCAATCCACGCATTAGCTCTGTAGCCAGAGGAACAAAAATTGCCAAAGAGCAAAGTTGCGAGCTCGTTATCGCCCTAGGTGGCGGAAGTGTCATGGATGCTTCCAAAGTTATTGCAGCTGCGGCTCTATATGATGGAAATCCATGGGATATGATTTTGCATGGTCAAAAAGAGGTTTATCTACCAACAAAAGCTTTGCCCGTCATAACAGTGCCTACGCTGGCTGCTACAGGCTCAGAGATGAATTGCGGTGCGGTTATTTCCAATGAGCAAACAAAAATTAAATCTTTTGTTCAGGCTGACTGTCTTTTTCCTAAAGTGGCTTTAGTGGATACAAAACTCACACTCAGCGTGCTCAAAAATCAAACTGCATACGGAGTTTGCGATATTATCACCCATGTAATGGAAGGATACTTTAATGGCGTCGATGGTACTCCAATTCAAGACCGCTTTGCTGAAGGTGTTATTATCAATACTTTGGAATGGGGACGCAAAGCCGTGGCTGATGGCAATGATCTTGAGGCTCGCGAACAAGTGCAGTGGGCTTCTATTGTTGCTCTTAATGGCTGGATTCAGGCTGGTGTGTATATGCTACCTCCCATGCACATGATAGAACATGCACTGTCAGCGCACCATAATATTACACATGGAGCAGGACTCGCTATTATCGGACCGGCTTGGATGCGTTTTGCTGCCAAAGCTCGCCCTGAGCGTTTTGCTCAATTTGCTCAAAGAATATTTGGTATTTCGCCTCAAGGTAAAGATGCACTTGCTGTAGGCATAGAAGGTATTGAGGCATATACTGCATTTTTGCGTGAAATCGGCTGTCCAACCACTCTTTCTGAAGTTAATATTGATGATAAACTCTTTGAACAATATGCAAAAGACGCAGCACTTGTGCTCCGTGATGAGCAAGGCAGACTACTTGCTCGTCCACCCATGACACAGGAAGATATTATCGAAGTCTTACAATCAGCTCTCTAATCAGCGATATGAAACAAAAAAAGGAACAAAATCATGGAAATTATACCAAACGGAACCCAGTCTTCGATACAAGGGCCAGAGGAATGCTTCACTGGCACTGTCCGCATTGATCCTCTTTTTATGGAATCAAAATCACCTTCCAAAGTATCAGGTGCCAGCGTTACTTTTGAGCCCTGCGCACGAACAGCATGGCATACCCATCCTTTAGGTCAAGTGCTTATTATTACTGCTGGCTGTGGTCTTGCCCAAAGTGAAGGCAATGAAATGCAAACTATTCGTTCTGGTGATATAGTGCGCTTTGCTCCTAATGAAAAACACTGGCACGGAGCAAGCCCGTCAACCTCCATGACGCATATAGCTGTACAGGAAGAACTCAGCGGTTCAGCAGTTACATGGCTGGAAAAAGTCAGTGATGAACAATATGCACGCAGCAGTAAATAAGGAGATTTAATAATGCAAAATCATAAGAGTATTTCTAGGCGTGCTTTTCTTGGTTTGACCCTTGGCTCTATTGCAAGCAGTTTTGGTTTAAGCGCATTAACTGCCAAAAATTCTGTCGCAGCAACATTAAAAACAGGGGGGAAAGTATTGATTGTTTACTATTCCCGAACTGGTAATACAGAATTTTTGGCTCATAGTATTCACAATGCAATAGAAAGTGACATCATACAGCTACACACAGTAAAACCATATCCAGAGGAATATAAAGCAACTACCCAGCAGGCGAAAAAAGAACTGGAATCTGGATTTCACCCTCCACTTGCAACAAAAATCCAAAATATGGATTCATATGATTGTATTATTCTCGGCTCTCCTTGCTGGTGGGGAACTATCGCAAGCCCTGTTATTAGTTTTCTTTCTGACTATGATTTTACTGGCAAAAGCATTGCCCCGTTCATGACTCACGGAGGCAGTGGACTAGGCAGAAGCATCTCGCACATCCAAGGACTTTGTCCTACTGCAAGGGTTTTGGATGGTCTTGCAGTTTGGGGCAACGATGTTTCAACTGCTCAAAACGAAGCAGCAACATGGCTACGCTCCATAGGCTTAGTGTAAAAAAATATATAGGCATCATATAATCAAAGAAAACCCCTTAGTACTCAGCAGCACATGACAATTTCTCCACATAGGGCGATATTTTTGAACTACAATATTTATCACAGCTTGCCTCTTGGCTAAGCTCTTGGTACATAGACCCTATTGTACCTTTAATTTTATGTGGAGAAACTGTGATGTCTGTACAGAAAAAAAAGTTCCATCAAAATCCCCTTTTCGTCGCTATCATATTTAGCTTAATACACTTTTCCCCTGTTTTTGCACAAACGGCTCAAGAAGATTATCAACAATGGCTGGAGCATTATAATGCTTGGGATAAGCTCAATGTCCTGTACTCCCAAGGTGAGCAATCTGCTGAAAATATATTAAAACAAGCTCGCGTCTCCCTACAAGCCGGCAATCCTGAACAAGCTCTGCAAATATTGGAAAAAGAATCTTTTGTACAATATGACGATACTGCTGAAGCTGATCGCTTGTGGATATGTGCACAGGCTAAAAGGGCTCTAGGTAATCCTGAACAAGCCGTTTATTTTTATCTGCAAGCATCAGAGTTTATGCCCTCCAAAATGATGCAAAAAAGATTCAAGGACGAGCCTGGTTTGTCCCCGGTTTGGGAAGATATTTTTCGTATACTTTTTAGGACATATGTCTACAACAAGGGTATTTCTCGTAAAAAACAAGAAGCCTATCTCTTGCGTTTACTCAAAGCCGGAGACACTGCATGGCCTCACAATGAATTTTGGCAAAATGCTGAACAAATTCTCTCTCAAACATCTGGTGCTGTCACAACAAAAGAAATATTAACAAAGGAAAGATTGACCGATCTTGATTTGGCACAAAGAAATCTTTCGCAAAGTATTCGCCAAAAAATAGCCAAAGCCATCACCGCCTCTGCCATTGGCCGTGAGCAAAGTATGCAGGCATCACTCGACAGTATTTCTAATACTGATATTGCTACGGGCTGGGAATATTTTTTAAGCGCACTCAAAGCACCAAAGCCAGTTCCTAATATACCCTACTCCCGGGCATTTACTTTCTTCAGTCAAACACCAAAAGGTATATTGCCAGACTTTGCCAATAATTGGGATTTCAAGCCGAGAAGCAAAGCTTTTAAGGACTTTCAAAAAAATATTCGTGGACTTTCCTTAATTCAAATACATACGCTTTTCCTTGAAGAAAAAGAAGAAAGCCTTATGATTGATCCGGTTCCCAAGGCAGAGCTACTTCCTTACAGACTAGCTATTGCTATTTTGAATGAGGATGAGCAAGAAGCCAGTCTTGTGTGGAATCTTTGCAAACTTGAACCACTGCCTCTTGGCCTAAAATTTGCTGGACAAATTTTCTTAGATTTAGAATTTGAGCAAGTTTTTGGGCATGTAGCTGATTTTTCAAATAAAAAAGATATACTTTGGCTGACTCTCATGGAAGCAGCCGGCTACACTCCACCTCTCCCTCATTTGATTCCCTTTTGGAAAAAAATTAATCCAGCCATAGATAAATCAACTTTAGCTCGTCTGTGGCCACTTGATCCGGATGTTATGTTCAAAGTATGGGAATATGAATGGGAGCAACAACATACAACAGAAACAGCACGACGTTTAGCGCACTTATATCCACAGACGCAACTTGGCATGGCCTGTATTTTACATCTTGCAAAAAAAGCCTTGACTGATAAACAAATCGACCTTGCACAATATTATCTTGAAAAAGTCCATCCAGGCGAAACGAATTCGACTCTTACCGGAGAATATTATCAAATACAGGCGGATTGGTATATTAGTACCGAAAACGTTGACGGTGCCTATGCCTCCTATCAATGCCTCATTGATTCCGGAGTCCCAATTGATGATACCACAAGGCTCAAAATTGCTTTTTTGCTACAACAGCGTGGTGATTTATATCAAGGTCGCAAACATTTACTCGCACTTTGGGAGAAAAAAGACGAATTCCCGACCTCCATGCAAGCAGAAATTTTATACTATCTTGCTGAAGGAGATCAAGCGAGTGGACAATTAGACACAGCACTGGATTCTTATCTGCACCTTGCATGGAAATATCCACAAGAATCCATGTGGGCTCTCACTGCTATGTATCGCGCTGCATGTATTTATGAAAGCAAAGAGCAATATAAACCTGCAGCCAGCTTGCTGAGCACTGTAGTAAAAAACGCTGCAACCGCAAAACAACGAGAAGCAGCAAAAGCAAAATTGGAAAGCATAAAAGCTCACATGTCAAAAAACACAGAAAACGAAGTGGAAGGCACCCCGTATCCCTTCTGATGGAAGTTTGAAACACTGTCATACTGTGTAATCTCCTAAGCTGCTGCGCTCAATACCTAGGGCAGTGCAATGCTGGATCCTGCGACTTACGCGCAGGATGACAAGAAGGGATGCAGAATCATAATAAGGAGTGCAGGATGCCAAAAACGGCGTTCGCGCTGAAATTGAAGTGCATTTATTCTCATGTATATGGTTACAGATTTTTTTGAATTACATGAAGTATGGAATATAAGACCTTTGCATGGTCAATCTATGTCATGCTGTATTAACTGCCGAGGCTAGTTGAAAACTGCCTGTACTTTTTTTGACAGAACACTGCTTCCAACGTATTTTCTCGTGCATGAGTACACTTACTTTTTGCCCTGAACAGCCTTGGCTTGCGCCTTTGGCCGGTTACTCAGACCTTGCTTTCCGTATGCTTTGCCGTGAACAAGGCTGCGCGGTTACTGTCACGGAAATGGTGTCTGTCAAAGGACTGGTCTACGGAGGGCACAATACAAAACGCCTCCTTGAAACTCATCCCACGGATACGCCCTGCGTGCTTCAACTGTTCGGCTCTGAACCTGAGTTTTTCAGTCAAGCAATGGATTTAATTCTAGCTTCAAATCATTTTTCTTATTTTGATCTCAATGCTGGTTGCCCTGTTCGCAAAGTCACCAAAACAGGGGCTGGAGCTCGCTTATTAGAAACACCGAAAAGACTTTTGGCCATTGCCCAAATTATGGTCAACAAAGCCGGCAAAGAAAAAGTTGGAGTCAAAACACGACTTGGCTGGGCACTGAATGATGAAATTTTTTTAGACATAGCAAAAGAACTTCAAAGTATTGGTGTTGCATGGATTACTTTGCACCCTCGCTATGGCCGGCAACTTTTTACCGGAAAAGCAGATTGGACTAAAATACAAAACTTAAAAGAAAATATAAATATCCCAATTATTGCTTCAGGTGATTTATATACCGCCCAAGATGGCATAGACTGCTTGAAACAAACAGGAGTCGATGCCATTATGTTTGCTAGAGGAGCATTGTACGATCCCACAATTTTTTATCGCTTCAAAGCTCTTTATAAGGGAGAAACGCTTTTGCCTCGTAGCGGACATGAACTTGCACAAATCATAACACGTCATATAGAGCTCACTCGAGCTATTATGGGTGACCAGCGTAGTTTTCGGCATATTCGTAGCTTGCTTCCACGCTACGCTAAAGGTCTGCATAATATTCGAGAATTGCGCCAAGCTCTCTTAGCTTGCAATACTTGGGAAGAATTGCTGGCCCAAGCGAGTGAAATAGCTGAACTGCAAGCGATTCAAACAACATAGTTTACAAATCTGGCTATTGTAATAGCTTTTTTTAGCACTTTCTCTTGCATCAGCCACAACACAAAACAGGTAAAAAAATATCGCTTTCTGCTTCAAAGCCTAAAGCCTCTCTCCAACTGGCCGATAAGAAAACATACCTTCTTCTATACAAAGAAAAATCTGTTACAAAGGAGAAAATATGTTTGATATGCTTAACTTAACAATCACCGAGACTCATCGGCGTGCGCTCAAAATCACTACCGTGGCACTTTTTATCGTACTATGCATTGTTTCACATGCGGTTTTTTCTGTATAAGTTCTTGTTCAAGAGAAAACGCAATTCTATAAAAACAATTGAATAAAAACGTTTGAATAAAAAAAAGGCCGAAATATTTCGGCCTCTTCTCAACCAGAAAAAAATCAAGACTTACAGTGCACGGTGGCAGAACCACCAATCATAGCCCTCATATTCATCTAAGCGTTTTGCTGCAGAATCCATATCCGTGGCAGGTGGCACAATAACACGCTCGCCCAATAATTCGTTTTCCGGCCAATTTGCAGGTATAGCCACCCCTTGAGCAGAAGTTTGTAAACCTTTCACAGCGCGCAAAATTTCATCCATATTACGTCCAAGTTCCTGCGGATAGTATAAAATGGTACGCACAACACCTGTATCATCTACAATAAATACGGCACGAACCGTATTTGCACCTCTGCACGGATGGAGCATACCAAGAGACTGTGCAACAATCCCCATATCATCTGCAATAACCGGAAACTCAATTGTAACTCCAATCTTTTCCTCAATCCATTCCAACCATTTAATATGCGAAAAAACTTGATCAATGGACAAACCAATAAGCTCGCAATTTAATTCCTGGAACGCAGCATACCTTTTTTGAAAAGCAACGAACTCCGTAGTACATACTGGTGTAAAATCCGCAGGATGTGAAAACAGAACAAACCATTTTCCGGCCAAATCTTCCGGTAAATTCATTTGCCCCTGCGTTGTTGTTACAGTCAAAGAAGGAAGCCTGTCACCAATAAGAGGAATACTTTTTTCCATGATAATTCTCCGTTTGTTTTGAGTTATTTTAGTGAGTTAATTATTAACCAATATAAATGCCTTTAAGTTTATCCCTACCTCTAACTTAATAGTTACTATTCCTAATAAGAGATGGCAAGTACTTTTTACAGGTTTTCAAAAAAAATAACCAAAAAAGATTGGATGCAGCAATCTTTTTTGGTTATTTTCTAAGTTATATCAGACTATTATACAATACGACAAGATATACATAACGAAATATACATAAGGAAATTGCATAAGGAAATTGCATAACGAAATTGCAATTGCATAGCGAAACTACATTCCCTCTCTTCCTATTGAAATGCAAAGTCGTGAAAGTCCAGTGCTTTGCACAGCGTGGCAGTCTCTCTCCTCTCCGTCATGCTATGTGTAAATCGCGAAAGTCCAGCAGAGCCGGGCTATGAGGGCTTGATGCAGTAAGAAAAAAAGCAAGAAAGAAGAGGAAGAAAAGAAGAAGAAGAAAAAAGAAGCGAAGACTGAAGAACTGGATCCTGCGACTTACGCGCAGGATGACAAGAGGGGAGACAGGATGACAAGAGGGAAAACAGGACGACAAGAGGGGAAACAGGATGACAAGAAGGGAGACAGAATGACAAGAGGGGAGACAGGGAACGCAGCAGGTGTTCGCGTTGAAATTTAATGCGTTTACTCTGGGGCGGACAGCTAATACTTTACTGCCGAGGCTACCCAATCAAGGACTAAAGCAGGGTTTACAGGGGAAGGAGATAAGGACAGGGCTTCTTGTGCTTGAGTGAGAGCCAAGTCCACTTGGCGCAGACCCTTTGCATCAAAGATTTGTGCCAGCTCAGTAGCGACTTTACCGGCAGAAGCCTTGCCTGTAATAACCTTGCCAGTAGCAACCTCGCCAGTAGCAATATCACCAGTAGTTACATCGCCAGTAGTTACATCGTCAGTAGCAACTTCGCCGTTAGCAATTGTGCTAGTAGCTGTCTTGCCTGTCATGGCATCACGCACTTGCCCCATAAGATAATTGACCATGCCCAAAGCCAATGCCACAGGTATTTTTTCCTGTGTTTGCTCAAACCAGCTTTGACGGTTCGCCCAAAAGCCAACAAGAGCCTTAGCCAGCTCTATTGCTTCTGGTGTCGATTCCGCACTTTCTGGCCAAGCAAGAGTCATTACCCAAGAACGGGAAATCAATGTTGGTAACAAACGTTCTCTTTGGGGTGACAGCAAGACAAAAACATTGCCTGGTCGTGGTTCTTCAAAAGATTTGAGCAAGGTGTTGGAAACAGAATTACTCAAATCCGTAATTTTGGGAAAAATCGTTACTCTGTATCCTTCCCCTGTCGGGGCTTGCCCCCAAACAGGTATTATAGCTCGCACAGCATCCACAGAAAGATGAGAACGCCCTTCTTGATAATAGGCTTCATCCATAATGATAAGATCTGAAAAAGTATTATCAAAAATTTGCCTGCATTGTGTACATGAAAGGCAAGGCGTTTGTGCGCTACTTTTACAATTCAGCAAAGCAGCCCACCATAAAGCCACGGTTTTCCGTTCCTCTTCTGTTCCTCCTTCCAAAACCAAGGACTGGGGAGGATTTTCAGCAAGAGCATGAAGCCGAGCAAGCACCAAATGTTGTCTGGTAAGGATCGCGCTAATATCCATCGAAGCCTGTGCTCTATTCTAACAAAGAAAAGTTTCAGCTCTATCCGGGCCGACAGAAACAATGCCGACTCGAACACCGGAAAGTTCCTCAATACGTTTCAAGTATTGCTGTGCAGCTTTGGGGAGATCGCTAAGACTTTGTGCCTTAGAGATGTCCTCTGACCAACCGGGCAAAGTTTCATACACTGGAACAACGCGTGACATGGCATTTTCTTCTTGTGGCGGATACTCAAGCTGTTTGCCTTCATATGTATATGCAACACAAATTTTAAGCTCGTCAAAACCAGAAAGGACATCCAATTTTGTTATTGCAAGTTCCGTAGGACTGTTGAGCCGACATGATTCTTTGAGCACCACCATATCGAGCCAACCGCAACGACGCTTGCGTCCGGTAGTTGCCCCAAACTCTCCGCCCACAGTCTGCATTGTATCTCCGATTTTATCATGCAATTCAGTGGGAAAAGGACCACCACCCACACGAGTAGTATAGGCCTTAACAATAGCAATAATACGCTCCAACTTCCGAGGGCCACAACCTGAACCAACAGCAGCATTACCCACAACTGTATTTGAAGAAGTAACAAAAGGATAGGTGCCATGATCAATGTCAAGCTGTGTACCCTGTGCTCCTTCAAAAAGAATATCACCTTTTTGCTCCGCAAGTTGTAGCGCAGTTGAAACATCCCCAAGATACGGCAACATTCGTTGTGCAAGAGGCGTAATGCTTTCTAAAATAGTGGCTGGCTTCAAAGGCTCAACTCCGTATAAATGCTGAAACAGCACATTCTTTTCAGTCAAAGCTACTGTGATTTTATGCTCCAAAAGTTCTATGTCTTGAAAATCACCAGCACGGATGCCACAGCGGTGCGCCTTGTCTTCGTAGCAAGGTCCTATGCCTTTGCCTGTTGTACCTATTTTTGCCTCCGCGCTTTTGGCTGCTTCACGGCACCCGTCCATCAAACGATGGTATTCCATAATAATCTGTGTTTTTTTACTCACGATAATTCGCTTGGGCGAAACATCCACGCCTTTGCTTGCAAGTGCATCAAGCTCGCGCAAAAAAACTTCAGGATCAAGTACCACTCCGTTGCCGATCAAGCATACTTTGCCTTCATGTAAAATACCGGAAGGAATAAGGTGTAAAATTTCCTGCTTTCCATGCACAACAAGTGTATGACCAGCATTATTACCACCTTGAAAACGAACAATAGCAGCACAGTGCTGTGCCAGCATATCCACAATTTTTCCTTTTCCTTCATCTCCCCACTGAGAACCAAAAACTACCACATTCGACATGAACGTCTCCTTCTATATGCGACAAACTCTCCTGCTATTTTGCACGCACCCTGTATCAGGGCTTATGTTCCCTTTGGCTTAAATTCCAAAATTTGAGCTGTCTTCTTTTTCTTTTTATTGGTGCTCTTTTGAGCATTGCGTGTTGGCGGTGATTTTTGCAAATCAGGCACATCCTTTTGAATACGCATTTTATCAAGTAAATCAGCAAGTTCTAAATGAGACCGATCCGAATCAAGGTCTCGAGAGTCTAGCCAGTGACAATTAAAAAGCTGATTTTTCATGCGTATGGCTTGTATCAAAGACAAGACCAACACCGCCTCTTCCCATTGTTTGGACGGCTCAAAAACTTGCACTTTGTCTGCATACATTGGCCATAAACTGACAAGGGAATCCTCGTCAAACGTATTCAGTTGTCGAACAATTTTCAGTAAGACCTTTTCTACATAATTTTCAGCCATAGTATTCCAAATTATTTTTTTACGTTCTAAAAAACACAAAGACCCACTTTCCTCAAAAAGCATGGCACAATCAAGCAAGGTGGTAAAGTCATAATATGTAAATTGCCGACCATCACAGCTTATGCTATAAAGGCTTGCTCACAGCAACAATCAGGAGGATACCCATGAGTGATCTCAAAAAGATGTACCACACCATTCTTGAAGACCCCTTTCCAAAGGAAATGACTTTAACTCTGGGTGAATCCAGTATGGTCTTTCGTAAACGTACTTGGTGTATTGATGGACAAGAAAAAGGCTTACGCTACGGTGAAAATCCGGATCAACCTGCGGCTCTTTATGAACCAACTCAAGGAAAACTAGAGGTTGGTGGCTTGAGCTTTCGAGATGGAAATCTCAAACTTGTTTCCGCACTTACTGAGCAGCAGATGCTCCAAGCTGGGAAACACCCTGGAAAAACAAATCTTACGGACGTAGATAATGGACTCAATATTTTGCAATATCTTTCAAAAAAACCTGCTGCAATCATTCTCAAGCACAATAATCCTTGTGGCGCAGCTTGGAATGATCAAGGTATTGCCACTGCACTAAAAAATGCCTTTGATGCAGATCGCATTGCAGCCTTTGGTGGAGCAATTGTCCTTAACCGAAAAGTAGATATGCCCTGCGCTCAAATCATTTCTGCCGGATATTTCGAGGTAATTGCTGCCCCTGCTTATACAAATGAGGCTCTTGCTGAATTGAAAAAAAAGAAAAATCTTCGCATTCTTGCTATTCCTGGTATTGCACAGCTTGCTGAGTTGAGGCAGCAAGCATTTTTAGACATCAAATCACTCACAGATGGCGGTATGGTTTTGCAGTTTTCTTTTAGAAATCGCATTCTTGAAAAATCGGATTTTTTACCTGCCACAGCACAAAAAGATGGAAATGCATACACTGCTCGCGCCCTTTCCAAACAAGAAGCTGATGACCTTCTTTTTGCTTGGGCAGTAGAAGCCGGAGTGACTTCAAACTCTGTACTCTGCGTAAAAAATGGCACAACAACGGCCATAGGAACCGGAGAGCAAGACCGCGTAGGTTGCGTACAACTTGCAATATCCAAGGCATATACTAAATATGCGGATTATATTTGCTTTGAAGAAGAAGGAAAATCCCTTTTTGAACTCAAACTGGCAGCAAAAAAAGATACAGAGGCTGCACAAAAACTACAAAATATTATGCAGCGCACAGAAAAGGCCAAAGGCGGTTTGTTAGGCTCTGTTGCAGTTTCTGATGGTTTTTTCCCTTTTCGTGATGGAGTGGATGCACTGATTGAACAAGGCATTACAGCCATTGCCCAGCCAGGCGGTTCCATTCGTGATCATGAAATAATTCAGGCAGTCAACGAAGCCTCTCCACAAGTGGCCATGGTTTTCACAGGGCAAAGGTCTTTCAAACATTAAAACTCTTTTCAAAAATCAGGAGCGTTTAATAAAAAGAATACGCATGGCAAGCACACTGCCTGCCAAAATTAGAGTTACAGCATTAGCAATGATAATGGGCATGGAGCCAATAAACAAACCATAAAGAAGCCATAAAAAAAGACCAAGGCAAAGTACCAGATACATAGTCAGAGAAATGTCTTTAACTAAGCGAGTTTTCCATGTTTTCAAGGCTTGAGGTAAAAAAGATAGGGTCGTACACATTGCTGCTGCAAAGCCAATTATTTCAACAAAATCCATAAACCCTCCCATGGAAAAAAGTAGAACCAATATTCCGGCGATTACAGAGCAAAAATTGCAGACTCAACAGTAAAGGCATACATAACCATGAACCAACTCTTTGTTGCTAGTATTCAACCCGGTTGTTTGATCGAATTCATGCAAGGTGATCAACCACAACTGGCATGGATTCTCAGCAATACGCAAAAGCAGTATCGTGCACTAAGCATTAACAAACGCGAAATAAAACTCACGCTGCCCCGTATTCTTCCTTGGATAGGCCCATGTTTTGATCCGCAGGCTTCGCGCCAAGAAATACTTACGACACTGAATGAGCATCATATAAAACGAGGGGAACTTCAAGCATCTATCGACATTATGGATGTATGGGAACTGGCTCAAGGTGAAATGCCTCTTGCTGATATTGCATGGTTTACAGAGCTTCTCTGGAGTGATGCTGATGCTGATAAACAGGCTGCCATGGGCAGAGCATTACTCCTTGCCAAAAGCTATTTCAAATTCCGCCCGCCACACTTTGAAATCCGTACAAAAGAAATCGTAGAATCGCGTCTATTGCAGGAGCAAAAAGCTCAAGAACGTGAGCAAATTATTACTGTAGGCAATGAACTATTCCGTAGCTTGTGGTTCCAAAAAACTCCGCCTGAAAGCCTGAACTTGGATAATAATATCACGCAAAGTCTCAAAAATCTCCTTTTGGAAAAAATCCAAGGAAAAGATGAGCAAACAGCAATTTTATGGACGGCTTGCAAAAAAGGTCTTCCGGAACATCCGCACCAAGCTCTTCTGTTGGCTAAAGCCTGGGGCATCCTTAAAACGCATCATAATCATCTCTTAGATGAAACAGGCTATATTTTTGAGGATAGCGATTGGACTCCACAATTTGCAAAAGAAATAGAAACGCAAACACAAAAATTTAAGGCTGCTTTTCAAGAAGCTGAACAAACACCCTTTATCAGTATTGATGGAGCCAGTACTCGCGATATTGATGATGCCTTTTATATTCAAAAAGACGCACAGGGCTATACCCTCTCCATTGCTCTGGCACGCCCCAGTCTTACTTGGGAGTTTGGAACTGCTCTGGACAAAGAGGTACTTTCCAGAGGCACAAGCCTGTATCTGCCTGAAGGAACCAGTCACATGCTACCAGAAGAATTGGGACTTCAGCTCTACAGTTTACAAGAAGGTACAAGTAAACCTGCGCTTGTTCTTGACATGCGACTTGATCACGATGCGCATCTTCTCAGCATATCACCTCGCCTCGCTTGGATATGCGTTCAAAATAATTTGACCTATACGCAAGCTGAAAAAATCCTGCATGACGCTGAAAATACCCCTCTTTCTCTGGCTTCTGAACTCGCTTCCAAACTTCTTAAACGCAGGCTTGAAAAAGGAGCCTCAATCATTATCAGACCTGATCTTGATATTGTACTTGAAGAAACAGAAGATAGCACCAAGGTCTCTATTGCTGAAAAAACTCCAACACCCAAATCCTCTTTGCTGGTAAGTGAGTTCATGATTTTAAGCACCTCGGCCATTGCCTCTTGGTGCAAAGAGCGAGATATTCCCATGCTTTCTCGTTCACAAGACATTGCCCTGCCTTCTGATGCTCAAGGAATCTTTCATAAACCGGAAGAGATTTTCCGGGTGGTCAAACTTCTTGCCCCTGCTATTTTAGAAGCAAAATTCAAACGACATGCAGCTCTAGGGGCAACAGCTTATACACCTGTAACATCCCCCATTCGCCGTTATACTGATCTCGTGAATATGATGCAAATTCAAAGCACTATAGAGACAGGCCAAGCTTTTTTTGAGCAAACTGCGCTTGAAAATCTTGTTCCCATGCTTTCTTCACGTCTTGGCCGAGTAGGACAAATCCAACGCTTCCGTCCTCGTTATTGGAAACTACTATACCTTGCCCAAAATAAAAAACAACAATTTGAAGCTATCGCCTTGGAAGAAAACGGACAATACCCCACTTTGGCTATCCCCTCTCTGCAAATCAACGTCCGCACTCCTCGTACTCTTTTGGGTGACAAAATATATATCGGCCAACAGTTTTTAATCCGCATAGCGAAAGTCGACCCTCTGCTCGGAGACATCAAAATTGCTGAAGCCTTGGAAATGTAAAGGGAGAAAAAAGAGGGGAGGAAAAGACAGGGGTATCATCTCATGTAAAATTGTTTGCCCTGTTATGCTTCACAAAGCTCTTGACATTGATTCTTTCCTCCTCTAACGGATAGTTCATTATGTTTATTATGCTTAATCATACAAATTTTTGGTGGAATCAATGGCAACAGTAATGAAGCCGTTGTTCTGATAGTGTAATGTAGAAACTGCGGACTTCACAGTCTCGCAGTTTTTTTCAATAAAATATAAGGCTGCGAGAATTATACTCGCAGCCTTTTTCTTTTGATTGAAAATAAAAAATGGAGGCAAAATGAATAAAGCAATAAACAATGATTACTGGTAAAACTTCTTGTATTTTTTGACACTAAAAATGACTAATTTTTATAATAAGTTACTAAAACGTCCTGTATGGTTTGACACTGAAAATGACTAATTTTTATAATATTTTACAATAATTTACTTTTTTAATTTTGGAGGAATTATGCCTTATTTCAATCTGCCTTATTTCAATTTTCGTTATTTGAATAGTCGTTATTTTAATCTTCGTTATTTGAATTGTATTGTATTGTGTAGTGTGTTTTGCCTTTTGTTGGCCTGTAGCAATGATAATCACACAAAACAAAAACAGACCGCATCCTCTGATTCTACTGGGTTTTCTATTTCCATCACCCAAATTGTAGAGCACCCTGCGCTAAACGCTATGCAACAAGGATTTAAGGATCATTTGGCTGAACTTGGGATCAAAGCGCACTATAAGGTGCATATTGCTCAAGGAGATATGGCTATTAACGAACAAATTGCCAGTCAAATCAAAGGAGAATCTCCGGATTTAGTTTTAGCCATTACCACGCCTTCGGCGATTGCAGCAGCCCAAAAGATTAAAGATATTCCGCTTGTTTTTACCGGTGTAACAGACCCTGTTGCAGCAAAGCTCGTCCCCAGTTTGCAACATCCAGCAGGAAATATCACGGGCATGACAGATATGAGTCCTTTGGATAAGCAGGTAAAACTTATTCGTGAATTTTTACCTCAAATAACAAATTTAGGTGTTATTTATAATGCAGGAGAACCAAATTCTGTGGTTCTGGTTGATATTCTTAAAACAGAATGCTCGCAGCTGGGAATCAGCTTGCGTGAAGCCACTATAGACAACTCGTCTGGTGTCACTCAAGCAGCACAATCTTTGGTAGGCAAAGTTCAAGCCGTTTATATTCCTGTAGATAATACTGTTGTCTCGGCTCTTGAATCGGCAATCAAAGTATGTACTGAAGTAAAACTCCCTCTTTTTGCTGCTGATGTTGATTCCGTAGCACGCGGAGCTGTGGCTGCTTTGGCTATTGACTACTATAAAATGGGAGTACAAACCGCTGATATTGCCCAAAAAATACTGCAAGGAGCGCAGGCCAGTGAGTTGCCAGTTGAAACGATTAGGGATCTTTCATTGCATGTGAATAAAAAAGCTGCAGCGAGCATGGGGATAAATATTCCAAGCAAGATACTGAAACAAGCTGAAAAAATCATATAACCATAGAATCATAATAATCATATAATAAAAAATATAAGAATAAAAAGGACATAAAAAATGACTAGCTTTGCTTTTTTAGGAGCTCTTGAACAGGGCTTTGCTTTTGGGCTTATGGTCCTTGGAGTATATTTAACTTTTCGAATACTTGATTTTCCTGATCTTACTGTGGATGGCTCTTTACCTCTTGGAGCTGCGGTCTCGGCTGTAAGCATTACAGCAGGGCATCATCCAGCTCTTTCCCTGCTGTATGCAGCAGCTGCCGGCTTTTGTGCCGGCATGATTACCGGAATATTAAATACAAAATTTAAGATACTCCATCTTTTAGCTTCGATACTGACCATGATTGCGCTGTATTCCATCAATCTACGCATAATGGGCAGACCTAATATGGCACTTCTTGGTGAATCCACTTTTTTGGATATACTAAAAAGCATGTTTGAAATCCCTAGTTATATCATGACACCTATTTTGCTTTGTATAATTTGTATGCTTGCTGTAGCTGTCTTGACTTGGTTTCTTTACACAGAATTAGGTATGACCATACTGGCCACAGGAATTAATCCTCGTATGATTACCAGCCAAGGAGTGAATACTGAAACAGTGATTATTTTTGGTGTCGGTCTTTCCAATGCACTGGTTGCTGTCTCTGGAGCACTTATTGCTCAAAATCAAGGTTCAGCAGATGTTAATATGGGAGTAGGAACGATTGTCGCTGGCTTGGCTTCAGTTATTATTGGAGAAACCATCTTTGGCAGTAAATCTATTGCCAGATCACTTGTTGCTGCAGTTCTTGGTTCAGTGCTTTATAGACTAGCCATTGCCTTTGCTTTGAATTTGAATCTTGGCACGTTTCAGTTCACACCAAGTGACCTCAAACTTGTAACCGCACTTTTAGTTGTCGTGGCCTTAACTGCTCCACGCATTAAAACCGGCTTTCTCGCCCGGCGTACAATGGTTCAAGGAGTTGAAAAATGATACATGCTACAAATATAACAAAATACTTCAACCGCGGTTCAAGCAATGAAGTTTTGGCCTTAAATGATATTAACCTTCATATCAAAGAAGGAGAATTTGTAACGCTTATCGGCTCTAATGGAGCGGGTAAATCCACTTTGCTTGAAGCATTAGCCGGAACCTTTTTTGTAGATCAAGGCAATCTGGAAATGAATGGCCAAAACGTAACAACTTGGCCGGAATACCGTCGCGCTGGATTGATTGCTCGTGTTTTTCAAGACCCACTCATGGGAACATGTGCTGAAGCAACGATTGAACAAAATCTTGCGCTGGCGAGTAAACGCGGACAAAAACGCGGGCTTTGTTTTGGCGTAAAATCCACACAACGAAACATGCTACAAAGCCGTTTAGCGGCATTAAATCTGGGCCTTGAAGAACGGCTGGAGGATAAAACTGGATTTCTTTCCGGAGGACAGCGTCAAGCCTTAACCCTACTCATGGCAACTTTAGTACGTCCACAAGTACTTTTGCTTGATGAACATACTGCAGCTTTAGATCCCAAAACAGCGAATCAAATCATGAGCCTTACTGAAGGCATCGTGACTCAGCACGCGCTAACAACGTTAATGGTAACGCATAATATGGGGCAAGCTATTCACTATGGTAATCGATTGATTATGTTACATCAGGGGCAAATTATTCTTGACCTGCAAGGAGAAGAAAAAGCGTCTTTGTCTATTGACGAATTGATTAAACGATTTTATGAAGCCTCTGGTTGCGAAATGGCTTCTGATAAAGCCCTCTTAGCATAAATTGACTCTATTTGATTGAGTATGAGACCATACATTGTAACACATAAGGAATACAATATGACAGAACAAACATTTTCTATTATCAAACCTGATGCCGTGGCTGCCGGTAATACCGGAAATATTATTCAAATGATCACTGATGCAGGTCTAAAATATAAGGCAATGAAATTATTGCAAATGACAAAAGAACAGGCCGAAGGATTTTACGCTGTACATAAAGAACGTCCTTTTTACGATGAATTGGTTGAATTTATGACATCCGGGCCTGTGCTTGTTGCTGTTTTAGAAGGGGAAAACGCTATTGCACGCTATCGCGACCTTATGGGGCCTACTAATTCAACAGAAGCACCTCAGGGCACTATTCGTGGTGAATACGGTACAGATGTACAAAATAATGCTGTACATGGTTCTGATGCACCGGAAACCGCTCAAAAAGAAGTGCTCTTTTTCTTTTCTCAAGATGAATTTATTGAATAAACTACATCAGATAGAGTGAAAAAATGACAGCAAATATTGGCTTTATTGGTTTGGGAAACATGGGTGGAGCCATGGCTCGTGGCCTCACTCATGTACAAGTGCATGGAGTGGACTTAAACCAAACACTGCTTGCGACTTTGCATGAGGAATGTGGGCTGACGGCGCATAAAAGCATGGCGGAACTCGCAGCTGTTTGTGACTATCTTGTACTGGCCATTAAACCACAACATGCTAAAAGCATTTGCCAAGAATTAGCGCCAGTTTTAAGCAGCACTCATTGTTTATTTTCGATTTGCGCGGGTCTCAGTACACAAAAATTGCGTTCTTGGATTCAAAATGCCTGCCCTATTGTTCGGGTGATGCCCAATACTCCGGCTCTTGTGAATCAAGGAGTGTTCGCTCTGTGCTTAGAAGATCAGGCCTTGACTGAATCACAAAAAAACTTTGCAAGTACTGTCTTTCAAAATCTTGGCCAAGTGCATATCCTTCCGGAAAAAGATTTTGATGCTTTTACCAGCGTTATTGGTTCAGGGCCAGCCTATGTTTGCTATTTTATTGAGGCTTTGATTGAAGCTGCTGTTCAATTTGGATTAGCGCGCGAGCAAGCCACAGAAATGGTATATGGCCTTTTTCAAGGGACTACGACCATGTGCCAAAGCTCTGATACCCATGTTTCAAAGCTACGAGAAATGGTCACTTCCCCTGCCGGTACAACGATTGAAGCTCTTGTACACTTAGATAGAAAAGCCATTCGCGCTGGTATTATTGATGCTGCGCGTAAAAGTTATATGCGTAGTAAAGAACTTGGTAGCTAAAGTCTAAACTTGCGCCAGTTTACACAGTGTTGTTATAGGACATAGAATACAACACACAGTATGCTTTGTCCCATCAATGCACAGCAGATACCACTTTTATACACCAATTTGCTGAGTTGTGATATTTTTTGTGCATCCCAAGGCATCTCTGGTCCGAGCTGTGGTTTTATGCGTATTTTTCCAAAGTACAGAGCCGAACCTCCCATGCCTGCTCCTATACTCCAAGCAGCTGCTGCCATAGGCCAGCCAGCGTTCGGGCTGTCCATTTTGTGTGCATCCCGACGGCAGCGCATAAAAATATTCCAAAAATTTTGCTCTTTTTTTCCTAAAAAGCATAAAATTAAAGCAGTAATCCTTGCTGGGATATACGCCATCATATCATCAGCCCGAGCTGCAAACCAGCCAAATTCTTTGTATTTGTCACTCTTATAGCCCCACATAGAATCTAAGGTCGAAATCGTTTTATAAATCCACAAACCTGCATGTCCGCCAAGGCAAAACCAAAAAAATGGAGCAATAAAACCATCATTTAAATTTTCACTCAATGTTTCAGCAAGGGTTTTGTATATTTCAACTTCATCCATATGCTTTGTCTCACGCGAAACCAGCATTGCTAGAGCATTTCTTGCTTGAGTTAATTGTCCGTTCTCTAAAAATTTTTGCACTTTTCGTGTTTCAGCAAGCAAACAGCGCAGAGCAAGACCTGCAAAGCCCAAGTATAAAGCTATAAAAAAATTTGCTACTTTGATAGACAGTAGGCTCAAAACACAAAAGCTGCTCAGACCTGCAAGAAAAAGAACACAAAGGCTTCCTGCTAATTTTAAGGAAATACTTGGAGCATATCGCCTTACAAATTTTTCTAAAATTGTAGCACATTTTCCTATGGCTTGCACAGGATGTGACAGCCAAGCTGGATCGCCAATAAGCAGATCAAGGGCGACTGCTAGCAAGGGTAGAAATTCGTATAGAGCTGTCACTATAATAAGGTCGTGATACGATAGTTACTTGGCTATTTTTTAATATCTAGGCAACTAAGCATATATTAAAAAAATCCATGCTCGAAAAATTATTCTTAATGCACAAGAAATATTTTTTGTACTAAAGGTTTTAAAATAAAATCTAAATAGCTGTCAGTATAATATAAAATTTTATTTTTAGAGAAAGAATTGGCTAGAATGTATTTTCTAAATAAAAAAAATTTATCAAGACCTGAACATGATTGTGTTATATTTGATGTATATTTCCCATTTACGACTTCACATTTATTTGCAATAATCTTAGAAATACCGATATGATGAGCAATTATTTTAGCTATATAGTAATCTGTGCTTGAAAGTAATAAAACATCATTAAGTTCAGAATTAGCCTTTAAAACTAAAGCAAGCATCTTAGGGTTAAATTGTATTTTTGAAAAATTGGATGCTATTATTTTTTCAACATCTTTAACATATATATTGTTTAACAGTCCATATAATGTAGATGTATGAGCCATGGGGAAGAAAAAATCCCACCAATCGATTTTCGAAACTCTTTTAAAAAGTTCAACATCTTCTTTTGTTAAAAGTCCCTTTTCAAACAATCTATCCACAACAAAAAAAGCTGAAGACATTTGTATTAAAGTAAAATCAAGATCAAAAACATAAACCCATGCAGATGACATTTATACTTTCTTTCTTGCTAATCATTTTTACATTATATACATGTCTGTATACAATTTCAAGCTTCTTAATTTGCTATGATTATCTCTTATTTTTATTTTGACGTATTGTTGTTTTTTGTCCTCTAAATAACGACGAAAATACTTTTTTGTAAGACCATAACTTGTTTCGTAAGCACAAGGTATCACTAAAAATTCCACAGGAAAAGATGTAAATATTATTGCAAAAAAAGTTGCAATAGTAGCACCATACCTACTGAAAAAACGTACAAAACGTGAAAAACGGATTTTATGTTTCAAATTATTTGCAAGTTGAGTAAAAAAACAGCCTACACTAACGATAATAATAATCATTGTAAAATTATACTTAGATATGGAGAAATCCCAAATAGTTAACTTCCCTAAAATACCACCAACAAGTGTAGCAAGAGGAAGAAGTACATACGCTTTTTGGTCAAGTTTTTTTGCAAAAAAACAACCAATGATCTCACCACATATGAAACAAAACATAAATGGCGACAACAATGACGCTACGAAAAAAAAGCAGGAGGACAAAAATGTCCAACGACGCCCTTGCTTCAAATTTTTTTCGATATCAAAATAGTCATCTGCAATTTTTACTGCAATGCCAAAACCAATTAAACACAACAAAAGAGCAATGAACATTTTTAAATTAACCTCTCATTGGATATAAACTATATAATTCCTCTGAAAATAGCATAGGCAATCTTCAGGAAAGCCTTAACGGTTTGCATACACACATAACAAACCGCTAGAACCAGTAAAGGTGGCAAAATTTTCTTGTCCAAGCTATACAGCACAACAAACATAACTACAAGAATGACCATAGAAAAAAAAATTTGCATTAATAGGAAAGGAAATTCATTTATAGAATAAAGATTGAAAAACCTTTTTTTCATAAGCATATTATCAGAATCTAGTAGCATACAGTAGTGTCTGTCAAAAAATTCCCTGTGTAACATACTCTTTTGTAACCACAAGTTAAGGATAGCAACAATAAATATCACTACGTTGAAGATCAATGGAACAAGTGTTCCATCCTGTAGAGGCAATTTAATCTCTTGTAAGTTCATTGTGTACCTCTCAATACCCTTTCATAAAAATATTTAACAAGGACTGGAAAAACGATTACAAATGCTATGCTAAAGGATACAAGAGGAAGAATATCCAGCAATAAGGGAGGAACAATACTGCAAAAAGTTCCAAAAATCATAACTGCAAGAAGAAAGACAGGAAGCACAATTGAAAAAATAACAAAATATTTAATCCAGACTGCCATTGAGCGATCTTTCAAAAAATATATTACCACAATTGTCGGAAATAATATAATTATCGAAGAAGCAACAACTTGTAAAAGATTAACAATATGCCAATTAAAAACAATCGCACACAAAGGCATTACAAAAGAAACAAAGCCCAGAAACAATATTGACAAGCGAATAACGGTTGCCTGCTCTATGGGATCTCGTTTTTCATAACTTGTGCTTATATCATTGCAAAAAATAAGTCCACTGCTAAGTAACATAGTATCGATTGACGATAACATGGCTCCAAGCATCCCAGCGATTAGTAAACCTAAAACAATACTGCCGTACCAAGAATGCCCTAAAGCTGGAGACACAATATTTACAAGGAATGTACCAAATATATCACTAGATGGCAGAAAACCAGAAGAGGCAACTAAAGCAATTGGAATTGCCCATATAAAAGTTAAAGCAAATAAATTTACATAATACTTACCACCATAAAGTCCTTTTTTTATAGTTGGAATGTCTAAATTACTGGCACAGGCACGATGCCACGTATCTGGAGTAGACACTAACCATGGAAACATTAAAAATATTCCCGATAGTGAAATAAAGAGCGAGTCGCCAAAAGAAAAATCATTTAGCGAAGGTAAAAAATTTTTATAATTTTCATTTGATACATTTGAACAATCATAAACAAAATAACAAATAATTGCAGAAGCAATTACAATAGATACCAATTGCCATTTATCATTTTCCTCAATTCCTTTATACCCACCAAACATTGAATAAGCAATGACAATAGAACCAACTAAAAGAGTTAACCCTGTCAATAATGCTATACTGAACTCTGGGAAAACAAATTTCATCAACAAAAAAACCACATATACTTCAAGCCCTATAGAGCCAAGAAGATAAAATAAAGACATGTAAGCTGTTATTTTTTTTAAAAAATTTGAATTAAATGTCTCCCCAATCACTGTAGGCATGGTTTTGTTTTTTAAAAGTGCGTCCTTTACCCTTTCGCACATTTTAATAAAAATTGGCATACCTAAAAAAAATCCAACAATTAAATACCATGCCGCAGATTGAAACATGGCAGTATACGAAGATATACCAACGAACACAGTGGCTATTGAAATGGAACTAGCCACAAAAGTCTTTGAATGTTCACCCCCTGTAAGCTGATTATTCATGAACAAAAAATACTCACCTGTTTTCAAAGATTCGTCTTTGAGAGTTTTTTTATAAATTTTTATCGCATTATAAAACCAATGCTATTGGAATTACAATCATAATTGTCATATTGATTATAGGCATTGACTCCCTCCTTAATTTCTATACTTAAATCAATTTTATCTTTTTATCAACAGCCCCCCTCAATATCGCAAAGAGAGAGAAAGACGCCTGCTCTTTGCTTGTTAATTTTCATAATAAGAACGAAGCAAAGCAGAACGGATTGGATGCCGTAATTTACGCAAGGCTTTGGCTTCAATTTGGCGAATACGCTCACGAGTGACATTAAACAGCTTGCCTACCTCTTCTAAAGTATGGTCACTTTTTTCACCAATGCCAAAGCGTTTGCGTAGCACTTGTTCTTCACGCGGAGTAAGGTCTGCAAGTACTGTGGCAATTTGTTCGCCAAGCTTTGTACCAACGACTTCCTCAGCTGGTGCTGCAGCTTTTTTATCCTCAATAAAATCGCCTAAGCTAGAATCTTCTTCATCACCAATCGGTGTCTCGAGGCTAATGGGTTCTTTTGCAATTTTTAAGACTTTCTTCACTTTATCCAAAGGATAATCCATACGTTCTGCTATTTCTTCAGGGCTAGGATCACGTCCTAGTTCTTGCACTAAATAACGAGTTGTACGAGTCAATTTATTGATGGTTTCAATCATATGCACCGGAATGCGAATAGTTCTTGCCTGATCCGCGATTGCGCGAGTGATTGCTTGTCGTATCCACCATGTAGCATATGTAGAAAATTTATATCCACGTTGATATTCAAATTTATCTACCGCTTTCATCAGTCCAATATTACCTTCTTGAATAAGATCAAGAAATTGTAAACCACGGTTTGTATATTTTTTTGCTATAGAAACAACTAAACGCAAGTTGGCTCGAATAAGCTCTTGTTTGGCGTGCATAGCAGAAAAATTACCATGCTTAACACGCCATAATACTTCTTCAAGATCATGTACATTATGGTAACATTTTTCTTGGAGGCGTTGTAGAATCTCCAATTTTCCAGACAGCATTTCCTTAAAAGAGAAAAATTCTTCAACCGTCATATTCAGCTCGTCCGCAGC
This sequence comes from Desulfovibrionaceae bacterium, assembly GCA_963678135.1. Lineage (GTDB taxonomy): Bacteria > Desulfobacterota > Desulfovibrionia > Desulfovibrionales > Desulfovibrionaceae > JAHJKV01. The sequence goes on from OY782667.1 coordinate 1,647,660, forward strand.
CTTGATTGGATTGAGCTCACGGGCTTCCACTGCTTGGAATAATTCTTCAATTTCATCGCGATTTTTACCTACAGATAAAATATATGCCAATAAATCACGCTGGCAATTGTGCATTTGGCGCACATAATCGCCCACGGTTTCAATGATGCGGTCAATCAATGTTTTTTCAAGTTTAATATCTCGCAAACGAGCGACTACATCTTCTTTATATTTTATAATATCTTTTTGTATACCGTACACACGCTTATTTAAGCACGCGCAATGATCAAGTTTGTCGTATATTTTCTTACGCTTACGATATATTTGCTTTACTTCATCCAGCAAGAAGATAACTCGCTGGCGTTGGTTCATTTCATCTTCACTTGGATCATCTTCTTCAATAGTCTTAACCACATCTTTAAGTTTAATGCGCTGCTGATCAAGGTCTTCTCCAACACCGATCAATTCTTCAACAGCAACCGGCACTTCAACTAAAGCATAAAGAACTTCCATTTCACCGGATTCTATTTTTTTGGCAATAACCACTTCACCTTCACGGTCTAACAGGTGCACAGCTCCCATTTCGCGTAAATACATCCTGACAGGGTCTGTGGATCGCGAAGAAAAGTCCAAAGGATCGCCATCTTTGACCAATTCTATATCATCGTCAGCTTCATTTTCTCCGGCAGCAATAGCCTTTTTTCCTGCTTCTTCCGAATCAACGATAATAATATTCATATCGTTAAAAATGGTAATGACTTCTTCAAGTTGTTCGGGTTCAGCGTAATCCGAAGGAAGAGCTTTCCCCACCTCATCAAAGGTTAAAAAACCTTCTTTTTTTCCCTTAGCGATAAGAGTTTTGATTTGCTGAATATCTTTAATGCTGCTCATCATCCCTCCGCAATGCATCATTAAATTCTTTGCTATATTTCTGTAAGGCTTCGATATCGCCGGCTTCTTGCGCCAGACGAATCTGTTTTTTGAGCTGTTTCAGAATAGCTCGTTTTTTACCTTTTTCAATCAAATGGCAATGGTGCTCCCACTCCTTTTTAAGAGCTTCTCCTGTCAAAAAATACGTCTTTTTACTTATCCTGTGTTGAACCCAAATTTTTTTCTCCCCATCAGTTAAATACGATACAATATCCTGCCTATGATATTTCACCATCTTTTCCCAAAGGGCTTTGCCCCAAGAGGTGACCAGAATGCTTACAAAACCTCTGGATTCAAGATCCTCCATATATTCAGGGTATTGAATGGGAAAACCAAGTAGTTTTCTATCGTGTTCATCCTCCGGTTCTATGTGACGCTTTGCTTGTGTCTGCCCGGTTTGCGCTGGTGTTTGGAACTGCTGCGTTTTCGGAGTCTGTATGCTTACGCTACGAAGCTCCGCTTCTGAAAGCCCCAATCCACCGGCAAGACGCGGAAGATACCAAGCCAAAAGTGCGGGCTCGGATAATTTTTTCAAAAATCCTGTAGCCCAAGCCATTGCGTCTTTCGGTGCAAATTCATCGCGTACCATAGACGTTGCAAACGAAAGTCCGTCTTCGGCCTGAGCCAATAATTGTTCCAGTCCTTTTTTACCCTGAGTTTGCAGAATAGAATCTACATCCTCACCATCGGGCATAAGGATAACTGTACATTTTACTCCGGCAAGTAAAATCATTTCAGCACTGCGTAATGCTGCCTTACGCCCCGGAGCATCTCCATCAAAAAGCAAATTAACGCAAGTACAAAAACCGGCCAAACGTTTCACTTGTTCAGGAGTTAACGCTGTACCAAGCACACCACAAGCATCCTTATACCCAAATTGATGCAAGCTCAATACATCCATATACCCTTCCGTAAGTAAAACCTTACGAGAAATGCTTATGGTTTTGCGTGCCTGAAATAAGCCGTAAAGATGTTCTCCCTTTTTGTAAATAAGGGAATCACTCGAATTTAAATATTTTGGACCATCTTCATGTATTATCCTGCCACCAAAAGCAATTACTTGACCTGATAAATTTTGGATGGGGAACATGAGCCTTGCCCTAAATCTGTCGTATATATCTCCTTTTTCATTGCTGGATAAAAGTCCAGCAGACACCCCTTGAGCAGAAGAGAACCCTTGCGCTTGTAAATAATTATCCAAACCATGCCAGTCTTCAGAGCTGGCTCCAAGCCCAAAAGTTTCAATGGTCTCTGGACTAAGACCCCTTGTTTGCAAATATTCTTTGACAAAAGAGCACGAAGCATGAACTAAATTTTTTTGAAAATATTTTTTGGCATGAGTATGCATGTTCAAAAATATCTTTTTTTCTTGCCTACGAATTTCAGCTTGTGGATCAGGCGCAGTGCGCCCTGAAAGTTCAATACCAGCTTCTTTTGCCAATTCCTCTAAAGCCTCCCGAAAATCAAGGCCATTGATACGCATATAAAAATCAATCAGATCACCGGACGCTTGGCAGCCAAAGCAATAAAAAAAACCTTCTGTCTCATTAATTGACATGGAAGGCTTGGTCTCTTGATGAAACGGACAAGCGCACATCCATCGGCCTGAAACCGATTTGAGGTCAACATACCTGCGGACAATATCCACAATATTTAATTTTTCTTTTATACGCAGGGTATCAGAACTCACAAGCAACTTCCTTGGCTTAGGAGAAAATAACCTCGGTCATGCCGTCTCCGCCATAATCTTCAGTCGATACGGAAAAATGTTTCACACCGGGGAAATATTGCAATACCTTATGCACCTCACTTCGCAACGCTCCGGTTCCGCGCCCATGTATGATTTCCAGTCGTTCTGCCCCTCGTAAAATAGCCTTGTCCAAAAAACGTTCTAATGTACTGATAGCTTCTTCAACACGCAGCCCTCGAAGATCAATATCTAAAGAAAGACATGAAGGATCAGATGGAATATGTATATCTTCTGAAGCAGGGCATACAGCAGGTTTTAATTCACTGAGCTCAAGCTCAGTAGCTTTTACCCACATGCTCACACCTCCAAGATCAAGACGGATGTGTTGTTTCCGCTGATCTTTTTCTAAAACCAGCCCCGGTTTATTCCACCGACGATATATGACTTCTTCCCCTATCTCTACAGCATCGAAAGAAAAAGAAAGTTTTGTCGCACAAGATTGATCAGATATTTTGCCAATATCTAATTTTTTTCGCAATTCTTCAAGCTGCTGCAAACTTTCTTTGCGCCCAATTTTTTTCTTTTTCCAAGACTGCAAAATTTCTTGTGATTTTCTTCGCAATTCATCAAGGACAATCCCTTGCTCTTTTTGCAATTGCTCAACATATTTTTTTTGCTCATCAATCAATTGTGCGCGCTCTTCTTTGAGCTGGTTGAGTTCTTTTTGACGTTGCAGCGCAAGGTTATTTAACTGTGCCAGTAGGCCGGAAGTATCGCTTCCATCACGATATAAAAGTTTTTCGGCGTTTTCCAAAATTTCTGTAGGCAAGCCATGCTTTTTTGCTACCTCCAAGGCAATAGATTCCCCCACAATATCATAGGCTAGTTCAAAAAGTGCCTGCTTGCTTTGCGGATCAAAAAGTACGCTGGAGGCTCTTACTTTCTCTTTAGAAAGAGCCCAAGCCTTGAGCGCGGGAAAATGTGTTGCAGCAAGTACAAATGCGTTACGCTTCAAAAGCTCTTCGAGTACAGCTTGCGCCAAGGCAGCTCCTTGAGCAGGATCGGTTCCTGCACCAAATTCATCCAATAAAAAAAGCGTATTTTGATCAACATAAGGCCATAGTCGCGCAATATTTTGAACTTGTGCCGTAAAGGTTGAAACATGATTTTCTAAAGATTGTTCATCACCCATTATGGCAAATAATGAAGAGAAAAAAGGTAATGTAGAACCTGCACCTATGGGAACGGGTAATCCGGAATAGGCCATAAGTACAGCCAGCCCAACAGTTTTTAAGGCAACTGTTTTTCCGCCAGCATTCCCACCGGAAATCAGCAGACAACGAGTATCCGAACAAAAAAGAATATCAATCGGCTTAATATCCATTGATGATGACGCCGTTTGTTGTTCAAGCAGCAGCAACGGGTGATATACAGCATATAAAGCAAAAGCTCCCTCTTGTTGCACTTCAAGGCTTCGTCCTTGAAGCGTAGCTCCCAGTGCAGCTTTTGCTAAAAGAACATCGAAACGAATAAGCACGTCATAGGCTGCACGAGTTTGCTCCAGTTCGGATCGAAGAAGCAAGCTGAGATACTCTAAAATTTTTGTTTCTTCGCGAGTTTCGTTTTTTTTCAACTCCTGTAATTTGTTATTCAACTCCACTAAAAGCATGGGTTCAAAATAACAGGTTTCACCGGTTTGAGAATAATCATGCACAATCCCCAATAAACGCCCCTTAAAATTCGCTTTCAAAGGCAATACATAACGGTCTGAGGATAAGGTTATGTAATCATCCTGAAGAAAACGCGAAAGATCATTGCTTAAAATAAAGTCTTTGGCTTTTTTAGTACATTGCTGATGAATGGAGCGTATGGCAAAACGAATTGTCTCAAGTTCAGGGGAAGCTGTATCTGTAATCCGTCCTTCAGGACTTAAACAACGGTGAAGCGCAGAAGCGAGTTTTTCAGGCCATGCGCCTGAGCAACAATGTTCTTTCAACTCAATTAAGGACGCATCCTCAGTATCAATTAAAAGTTTTCGTACCTTTTCAACCTGTGAAAGTATTAAAGATACCGCAAAAAATCCATCCAAAGCAAGTGGAGTTTTTGTTTCTTGCACATGTTCAAAAAAAGCATCCAGTTTTGGGAATGCAGAGAGGGCAAATCCAGAATCTGCTACGAAATGAGTTGTTTGTTCAACAAGTCGCGCTTCCTGCTGTATAGCCGTGAGAGTATCAAAAGGACAAAGATTCAGACAAGCCGTCATCCCTGGTTCGGACACAGTATATCCGGCCAAAGCTTTCAATATTTTTGAAAACTCCAGGAGCGAAGCTGTTCTGGATTCCATAAAAAACAAAATAATTAGGAGGAAAGTTTACTACGCACTAATGCACTGGCCTTTTTGCCATCAATTTGACCCTTATATTCTGAGGTCAATTGAGCCATAACCGCTCCCATATCTGCCATAGAGGAAGCACCGATAGAATCAATCGCTGCATTGACAGCGTTTTCCAGTTCTTGGGCTGACAAAGGAGCCGGTAAATATTGTGCTAAAATTTTCATTTCAGCTTGTTCACGCTCGGCCAACTCTTTTCTGCCAGCTTGGGTGTAGAGTGCAATGGATTCTTTACGTTGCTTGACTTGCTTTGTGATGATTTCAAGCACTTCAAGGTCGTTTGGCTCACGTCGCAATTCAATGCTTGTATGTTTGATGGCTGTCTTGACCATTCGCAAGACAGCCACCTTTATTTCATTATGCGATTTGTAAGCACTCAGATATTCTGCCTCTAAGTCTTTCACAAAAGACATTAGTCATTCCTAACCTTACGGTTTTTCTTGGCAAGACGTTTTTTAGCAGCAGCTTTTTTCTTTTTGCGCTGCACGCTAGGCTTTTCGTAATGCTGCCTTTTTTTTAATTCTGACAGAATACCAGCCTTTTCCACCTGTTTCTTAAAACGACGGAGTGCAATATCAAAATTGTCACTTTCTTCAAGATATACACCGGGCAAATAAATCACCTCCCTTACGGGTCGCTATAATACGCAAGCAAACCCCAATACTCATACTTGAATTTATTCATATAGCCTGAAAAATCTCAAAGAGCAAGTTGTAAAATCCATTTTTTTAGGGTCTGTTAAAAATAGAGATTTCTGTCATGTTTTGAACTACTCAACCACCCTTAACTGCCTTAAAAATCTTTAATACCTGATACTTAGTGAACTCTCCACCGACTAAAGTCGGTGACTTCGTTAACAGCTAAAGCTGGCGATGTCGGCAAAGCCGACTCAGGCTGTTGACAAAGCCCTGTTTTTCAAAAGCGGTAATTTTATCATTTTTCCTGAAATGAGCTTTAAGGTTAAAATATCTCTCAAATAAAGCTAAAATCACAGTAACAAAGAGAGTGAATTCGCTTTTGCAAGCTATTTAGCAAGGAAAAATGAGGAAATAAGTCAATTCGGCTCAGGATGAGAGCCATTTTTTTCATATTTTGGCAGGCAGCACGCAACAGACTCTGCGCCTGAACCTTTGAAAGACCTCGAATCAGGGTATAGCGATGCCCGTGAATCTCTTTTGCATCGGCAAAACTGCGTTCAACTGTTTCTTTTCATCGTTTGAAAAATATTTTGCCCCGAGGACTCAGCCTATTTTCTGTCGCTTGCTCTTTTGAGCCTTCCCAAACGTGGCGCATGATTTTTTTTATGCATTTTTTGTTTGCGGTACACTGAGATAAAAGCTCACACTTTTTACAAATATCCTGACATGATACATAGTGCCGAAAGCCTTGCCTGTCAGTCGTTTGATAATGAAACTCTTGCCCTTTTGGGTATACGTAACAATCTGTTTCTGAATCATACTTATTATAAGCTTTTTGCCGTAATTTTTGCGGTCTTCCTCCACAGCGTCATCAAGCTCGCTCAAATATGTTCTGGTTGTTTTTTGCACTATTTTACTCGCAAATTTATGTTTATTAGCATTTGCTTTCAAATGTGTTGAGTCTGTATAAAGTGTTCTACCCTCAATCATTTTCCGCTTCATAGCCTGCAAAACAATGTTATCAAAAATATCCTGAGCTATTGTAGTGCCGTTAAAATGTCTTCTTCTATTCTGACTAATCGTAAAAGAATCAGGTATTTTATCCTTTATTCCAAAACCAATAAACCAGCAATACACCATATTAACTTGTATTTCTTTTACAAGCTGCCTTTCACTTCTAATACCAAATATATAACCAATAAAAAGCATCTTAAAAAGAACAGTTGGCTCAATTGCTGGACGTCTATTATTGTCACAGTAAAGATATTTTGTTTTTTCATAAATAAAAGAAAAGTCTATAAACTTATTTATATTCTGAAGAAGATGATTTTTAGGGACTCATTCTTCTATTGTCACCAATTCAATAGTAGTTTGTTTTTGTTTAGGCTTTTTTAACATGAAAATAATATGAAAAAATCTTCACTAGGAGGCAAGAACTTTGTCAACAGCCTGTGGTAGCAATAGCTGCTAAGCTCTCGGAATTAGTAGTAAAGGTTAAGTAAAATTAAAGAAACAAATATAGCAGCAAATACACTGCTAAAATTCCTTTTGTTGAGCGAGATATTTGTTATTTTACTGGCTTTGAAAGGCCTTGCTCATGCAGGAAAAAGAAGGAACTTCTCTTTTACAAAAGTTTTTTTTCATTGTATAATACCAATCTATGGAGAGGTGGCAGAGTCCGGTTTAATGCGGTGGTCTTGAAAACCATTGAGGGTTTGCGCCCTCCGGGGGTTCGAATCCCTCCCTCTCCGCCAGATGGAAGTAAGGGCTTGCAGTAGCTTATGCTGTAAATCATGTTTCTTTTTCTATCTGATTCCTATCGTCACCGCATTTTTATTGCTTTTTCTTCTTATTTTTTCGCCTTCTCAAGGCATCAATCCTCCTTATCTTATAGGATGGGAGTATGAATAAAACAGCTCGAAAATTTGTCCCTAAACCAGCTCCTGCTGAAAATTATGGCAAGCAAGTTGCTGAGCGTGTGCAATTTGAAAATGCTGAAAAAAAACTTAAAGAAACGGCAATTGAGGAAAAGCTACTTTTTTCCCTTGAGTGTATTGGTGCGAGCGAGTTTGGGAATGCAATGCTGTATCATATGCGGTGATTAATCTTGACTTTGCGGTGAATACAGCCTGTAATCACCGCATATTTTGCGGTGATTATTATGTGGATTCATGAACATCAAGACTGGCCAAATTTTACATGGGATGCAGAACCCCTTGCATCCAAGCTGGCTGATATACACCATCGTCAAGGTCGTTTGCTAGGGCGCATGGAGGGGCTTGGTTTTGAGCTTCAGCGGGAGGCAACTCTCGGCACGCTGACCAATGATGTTGTTAAATCATCAGCCATTGAAGGAAAAAACCTGAACCCAGAAGAAGTGCGCTCATCCATTGTTCGTAGGCTTGGAATTGATATTGCTGGGCTTATTCCTGCAAGCCGGGATGTTGAAGGTATCGTGGAAATGATGCTAGATGCCACGCAACAATTTTCCAAGCCTTTGACAAAAGACCGATTGTTTGACTGGCATGCTGCTTTGTTTCCAACAGGGCGCAGTGGTATGCACACAATCACCGTTGGCGATTGGCGCACTATTGAAGCTGACCCCATGCAGGTTATTTCCGGTTCTATCGGCAAAGAAAAGATTCATTTTGAGGCTCCTGCTGCGGAGCGCCTTGAAAAAGAAATGGAAAGGTTTCTTGCATGGCTGGCGGATAAAGATGATACCGATCCTGTGATTAGAGCTGGCATCGCCCATTTATGGTTTGTAACGATCCATCCGTTTGAAGATGGAAACGGTCGTATCGCCAGAGCTATTGGTGACATGGTGCTCACTCGTGCCGATGGCATACCAAATCGTTTTTATAGTCTGTCATCTCAAATCGAAGTTGAACGCAAGCAGTATTATAAACAGCTGGAAGCGCAGCAACGTGCAAGGCTTGATATAACAAATTGGCTGTCCTGGTTCTTGGATTGCCTAGGCCACGCTATCAGCAACGCAGAAATCACGCTTGGTCATGTACTGTTCAAAGCGCAGCTCTGGGATATGATCAATCAAAAGCCTGTCAATGAGCGTCAGCGATTGATTATCAACCGTATGCTTGAGGATAATTTTAAAGGCTTTATGAATACCTCTAAATACGCTAAGCTGGCTAAATGTTCGAATGATACGGCCTTGCGTGATATTCAGAACTTGAAGGGTCGAGGCATCTTTATTCAGAACCCCAGTGGTGGACGTAGCACCAGCTATAGGCTGCCAGACCGCGAAGAATAATCTGTTTTCAATACAGACAAAACGAGATTCAACCCCAAAGCAAAAAAATATTCCTACAAAAAATAAGGGGCTGACACCTAATATTTTTCTTTGAGGGTATTTTTAAGGTCTTTTAGAAGTTGTTTTGGAGTTCCCTCATTAAATCTCCATTCACATTCTTTTAGGAATAGTTCAAAGTTTTGCTTCGGTATTCCATTGTATTTTCGCATGTGTCTTTTTGCCTGATTCCAAAAATTTTCAATACCGCTAATATGAGTATGGCTACTTACAAATTCTTTACTGTGATTGATTCTAAAATGGAAAAATTCTGAAACGTCCAAAGCATTGTAAGCTGTATGCCCATCTGTGTAAACAACGCTGTCAGGCTTTATTTTCTGGCGTATTACGGGCAATAGTGTTTTTTGTTTTGTATCTGAAACGGGCAAAGTATAAACCTTTCCTCCTCTTTTAAGAAGCCCAAAAACAATAGTTTTGCCAGCAGCTCCTCTGCCTCTTTTTCCTTTGCGGACTCCCCCAAAATAGCTTTCATCAACTTCTATTTCTCCACAAAATTGAGCTGAACGTTCTTGTTGTTTGCAGGCAATCACACTACGTAATTTATGGAAGAAACGGATAGCAGAATTGCGATGAACTTCTACCAAGTCCGCTGCTGTTCTCGCTGGTGTACCTGCAACAAAGTATTCAATAAGCCTTAGTTGCTTGTAACGGCTTAATTTACAGTGCCTTACATACATTATTGACCCCTAACTTATTTAAAGTCAGGTGTCAGCCCCAAATTTTATTTGCACTTTGGGGCATCCCTTAGAACCGAAGAGGCAGGATCAGTACCCCATGTATCCAGCCAAGCAAAAACCTCATCCCCAGCAATACAGCGTCCAGCTGCAATGCTTTCAAGGGCTTGCAGCGTTTCTTCATGCCTTGTTTGCTGTTTTTTGTCTTTATCTACATAGTCAGTCATAAAACTGCGTAAGAGCTGGCTGACATTTTGTCCATGTTTTTTAGCTGTAAATTCAAATTGCTTTTTAAGCTTGGAATCAACCCTCGCCCGTATGGTCTCTTGCATAACGAGCCTCCTTTGTAGCTACAGTAAGCTACAAGGCTGGGGCTGTAAAGGGGAGGCTGTTGCCTTTTAATTTTCAGGAATCATTGAGAAGTATTTCTTTCTAAATTTTTCTAATACTTCTGTATCTGACTCCAAAAGTCCGAATATACGTTCCTTATAGCGTCCGACAATTTTGTCGCCAAGCATACCGACAAGACCTTTATTATTATATTTTTTCACTCCACGATTAAAATCTTTATCTTGTACTATTTGATCAAATAGCAATGTACGTTTTTTAATTATATTTTCTATATCTATTATAACTTTTTCTTTTAATTGATTTTGCAAATCTTCTTTCGTTTTTGGTTTTTCCATAAAACTACTTTTCAACATATTATTAACATATTGAATTGCATATTCTAAGGCTTGAGCTTCTTTATCTACTTCTAATTTTTCGAAAAATCCTTTCTTTGCATCTTCTAGCGCATTATCCTCAGCACAAAACCGTTTTGTGCTTGCCAAAAGTAAATCTTCATCACACAGTAAATTCTCAACTTCCTGTACATCAAGGCAAAAGATTAAATCAGATTCCCATTTAGACTTTGCTTTATCAAAATGGAAATCTCCATCAATAATCCCGACAGCTGTATTGTCAAATATTACATGGGATTTGTTAAACGCACGAGTATAATTTATAACATCAAGATGCCCCCCAACAGGTTGGATTGTATATTGAGGAAATAGTAAGCTATATAGTTTATAATCTAAACTGGACTTTTCGCCTTCACAAAAAAGAATTTTTTTCCTGCTGCCTAATATTTCCATTAGCAAAGATTCTGGAAGGTTTTCATCTTGTGGGAGCGGAACAATGTCCCAATTTGCAGGGGGAGTAAAACTTTTGCTCCAAAGTTTGTCTGCTTTGCTTCTTGAAGAGGCAAAATTAAGGTCATGCGTTAAGTATATAAATTTACAATCCTCACGCAATAATTCAAGTTTATCCCAAAGCTTTGAAACTACTCCCACATGAAGATGACCTTCAGGCTCATCAATTATGATAAAAGAGTCTTCAGGGGCTAGGAGAATATGTGCAACATAATAAAATACTGCTTTTTCTCCGTCACTTAATGCAATAAAATCATAAGGACGAATATTTTCATCATGGGAGAAAATAGTTATATTTGGCGTTTTATATTCCATATGCCGATGAGTTATGATTTCTCCCCAAAATTGCATTACTTCCTCTAATTTTGAAGTCTTACGTTTTGTCGCTAGATTTTCATTGCAAGACTGATAGAACTCGTCTGCGAGATGATGATGTTCTTCTAACAATGCCAATACCAGATTTCCCAAATCCTTAACATACGTTAGCCGCTCAGTGGCTCTTTGAGATATGTAGGCTCGGATGCTGTCTCTTGTAGATTCTTTGCCTAGTTTCTCCTCTGCCTGAAATTGATGTAGAAGAAATAGATTTTCATTCCCTGTAGGTATGTTTTTGACTGTGTTATATATAAATATTTTTTGAGCTGAAATTACGGCAATATTATTTACTGATAATGTTTTTTTGATAGTTCTCGAAAATGAACTTTTTCCTGAACCATTAGCCCCAATGATAACCACGCTATGGGCTGAGCCACTAAAAGATTTAAATAGTTCTAACTGCTCAAGCTTTGAATTAAAAGAGGGAGAAAAATTAAAAGAGTTGTTTAATAGGGGATAAAAATTATTTACTGTACGTTGTTTTTCTGCTGGGTCGGCAGAATCCTCAAAAATACAGTTTAAGGATGGTGTACTTTTAAGCCAATCATAAAAAGTATCAGCTTTAGGAAAAGATACCGCTGAGTCAATAAGCTTTAAGTATTGGAACGAGAATTCCTGCGTCTTCTGTCCGCTGTCCAACTGCTTGCGAAGCGCAGTAAGTTTGCCAATAAATTTAGGACAATTCTCTATATTTTTAGCTATATGTGATATTTTTTTTCTTATAGATTCTTCATTTTCATTTTTGTAAACATCAATAATTGCGTTGATCAATATATCCTGATCAAATGAGAATATTGCTTCTAAAATGCTATATCGTTGAAGCATATCTACAACTTCATCAATTTTTGAAATTATTTGTCCAACAAGTTGAGTTCTTTTCTCTTCATCCATACGGGGCAACTCCTGTTATTGAGGCATAAGTTAAATGAGTATTGTATTTATAAATTTTCTAGCTCTAAGAGATAGACTGGTATTGTCTATTTTTATTATTTTTTCTCTTGCGTTCCCAGATAAATATCAAGCAGCCCCTCAGGGGGGCGGACAGTGATACGTTTTTTTGCGGTGTCTATGTTTAGGATTACTTCATCAATGGCAGGTAGCATTATTTCGCCTTTGGGGTGCTTAATAATCCAAACTTCTGTTGCAGAGGTTTCAATAAAATTTGTAAAAATGCCAAGCTCTGTTCCGTCTTCAAGGCAAACCTCAAAGCCAAGAATATCATGTAAATAATTTTGTCCCTGCTCTGCTTCAGGTAAATCTTCACGCAGTACGGCTATTTTATAGCCCCGCAGCTCTTCGGCACGGTTTCTGTCTGGCACTTCTTTTAGGGTAATAAGTACCCGTCCTTTGTGCATCCGCATGGTAAGGACGGCAAAAGAAAGAGGCTGGCCTTTGGGAGGGAGTAGAAAAACAGCAGGTGTTTCCAATAATAAAGAAGGGGAGTCCGCGTGGATAAGCGCGCAAAGCTCCCCTTTGATTCCATGTGGTTTGATTATAGACCCCATGACCACAAAATCATGGTCTGAGGTATTAGCTGATGCAGCCATAAACGCTGCCTGTAGGCTTATTCTAAAATTTCCAAAACAGCGTGTTTGCGAGATTTGGTAGATACCGCACCCAGCAAAGTACGCATGGCGTGAGCCGTGCGCCCCTGTTTGCCTATAACTTTACCTAGGTCGTCTTTAGCGACTTTCAATTCTATAACTGAAGTCTGCTCACCTTCGACCTCAAATACTTCGACAGCATCAGGGTCATCAACGAGTTGCCGTGCAATGTACTGAATTAAATCCTTGAGCATACCCTACTACCTCCGCTAGAGAAATCGTGGCATCGTAGCGCAAAAGCATCAACACTCCGCAAGGAATCGAACCATAGCTACAAGCAAATATTTATTTTGCCTGCGAAAGCAAGGAACGAACCGTATCTGAGGGCTTTGCACCACGCTCAGTCCATTTTTGTACGAGTTCCTGATCAATTTTAATATCCGGTGGGTTGGTCATGGGATTATAATATCCCAAATACTCCAGTGGACGACCATCGCGACGAGTCGCACTATCTGTTGCCACCACACGATAAAAAGGACGTTTTTTGCAGCCCATCCGAGTTAATCTAATTTTCAAAGCCATTGTGTTCTACCCCCAAGTATTTCATACTTTAATGTTGTTAATCCAAAAAAGCAAGCAAGCAGTCAAAATATTCGTATCAACGCTTTTTACGCTGCTTTTGTTTTTGTTTTTTAGCCAATTTCTTCTTTTTCCTCGCCGCTTGAGTTCTTTTCGACGATTTACTTCCTAAAGCAGGGTGAGCCGTGCCGGCCAAACTCTCCATGCCCAATCCTTCCATACCGGGCATATTTCCCGGTAATGGAGGTAGGCCTTTTTTACCGCTCATCATTTTACTCATCATTTTGCTCATTTTATTAAAATTACCGAGCAAAGTATTCACATCAACAAGCTGTACTCCTGAGCCACGAGCAATGCGCTGCTTGCGACTTTGAGTGATAAGTTTTGGGCTACGGCGTTCTGCTACAGTCATGGAATTAATGATAGCCTCGGTTCTTGCCATTTCCTTTTCAGGCATTTGTACATCACCAAGCTGTTTCATCATGCCACTCATTCCAGGGATCATTTTAAGCAAGCCTTCCATAGACCCCATTTTTTTAAGCCGACGCATATTCGTGCGAAAGTCTTCCAGATCAAACTGGGCTTTCTGCATTTTTTTAGCCATGCGTTCGGCTTCTTCCTCATCAAACTCCTCTTGGGCTTTTTCAATAAGCGTTAAAATATCGCCCATACCCAAAATTCTGGAAGCCACACGATCCGGATAGAAAAGTTCAAGGTCAGAAAGTTTTTCACCTACACCCACAAACTTAACTGATTTGCCTGTAACTTTTTTAATAGAAAGAGCAGCTCCGCCTCGCGCATCGCCATCCATCTTAGTTAAAACCACACCGGAAACGTTGAGCCTTTCATTAAAGCTCTCAGCAACAGTTACCGCATCCTGACCAGTCATCGCATCAGCAACAAAAAGAATTTCTTGCGGAGAGCACTTTTCTTGTATGGCCGAAAGCTCTTCCATCAAAGGCTCGTCTATATGCAAACGGCCAGCTGTATCAAAAAGAACAGCATCATAGCCAGCTTGCGCTGCCTTTTCTAAAGCATCGTGGCAAATATCTACTGGTTTCATGTCAGGAGTCGAAGGATACACCGGAACATTGATTTGGCCGGCCAGAGTCGTTAATTGCTCAATGGCTGCCGGACGATAGACATCTGCCGGAACCAAATAAGGCCTAAAGCCCTCTTTACGCAAATACACAGCTAGTTTACCTGAACTGGTCGTTTTCCCTGAGCCCTGCAAGCCAACCATCATTATTTTAAGAGGCCGGTCAGCTTGCAAATCAAAACCTTGGACTTCACCGCCCAAAAGTTCAACCAACTCTTCATTGACCACTTTAATCAGTTGCTGCCCCGGGTTGAGTCCTTTTAAGACATCCTCACCAAGAGCGCGGGTCTTAACTTGCTCAACAAAATCCTTAACAACCTTAAAGTTGACATCAGCTTCCAATAAAGCAAGTCGCACTTCACGCAAGCCGTCCTGAATATTTTTTTCAGAAAGGCGTGCCTTACCTGTAATGCTCTTAAAAGCTCCTGAGAGCCTATTTTGCAAGGACTCGAACAAAAATTACTCCTTGTGCAACTTGCCCAGTTGCAAATATTATTGCCTATCAAAATGGAGTGGACAAAGGGATTGTGTGTTAAAAGAGAACACCAAGCAAGTCAAGTTTTGACTTTCAAAGAAATGAGCCGTCTATGCTATATATAATATTTGGGCAGACACCTTTTGAACTATCCTGCCCCCCTTCTTGTCATCCTGCGCGTAAGTCGCAGGATCCAGTTCTTTTTTCTTGTCTTCTTCTTGTGCTTTGCTTTTTTTTTGCATTTTCTCCTACAGTGTTAAGCCCTCATAGCTCGCCTCTGCTGGATTCTGCGACTTCGCGCAGAATGACGAAGAGGGTGGTATGTTGAATAACAAAGAAGAATGGTTGAATAACAGAAAAGTGAATATGCGTTCGCACTATAAATCTGCGGAGGCTTCTTGACAAATCCTATGGAGCAGAGGATATTTATACAATACAGCGTAAAATACTTAAAAAAAACATCTTTGCAGCCGAGAGTAATACTACATGGTGAGCACCAATATCCTGCTTGAATCTGGCACCAATGAGCTTGAAATAGTTGAATTTTATATCGATGAAGTCTCCCGTGATAAAAACAAAGAAATCGACCGAAGTTTTTACGGAATCAATGTTGCAAAAGTCCTTGAAATTATTCGCCATCCTCAACTGACGAGTTTGCCAGAAATAACCTGTGAGGCAGTGGCTGGTGCCTTTAATCTACGCGATAGGATTATCCCTCTAGTTGATCTCGGAGTATGGCTTAAAAAAAATATCATAAAACAAGAAGAACCTAAGGTCATTGTAACGGAATTTAATAAAATCACTACAGCTTTTTCCGTTTCCGGCGTGACGCGCATCCACCGTATCAGTTGGGAAGAAGTCGAAGCTCCGTCCTTGTATGTTGCTGCACTGGCAGCGCATTCCATCACCGGTGTTGTCCGTTTGGAAAATCGTATTATCTACATACTGGATATGGAAAAAATAGTCGCGGATCTTAACCCTGGGCTAATGGCAATAAATACCAACGATGGCCGGCATAAAGATGCTGTTAAGGGAAGAAACCTTACGGCTTTAATCTGTGATGATTCTTCAATGGCTCGTAATTCCATGAAAACTTTACTCGAAGAATCCGGGTTTACAGTCTTGAGCTATACAAATGGCCGTGGTGCTTGGGAACAATTATTAGAATGGAAAGAATTGGCTGAAAATTACAATAAAGATATTTCTTCTTTTGTGGATGTTGTGATCTCAGATATTGAGATGCCTGTCATGGATGGTCATAACTTAACGGTTCGTATCCGCGAAGACGCTATGCTGCGCAAACTACCAGTGGTATTATGCTCCTCCATTATTACCGATGCGCTACGTCATAAAGGTGAGACCGTAGGGGCTACAGCTCAAGTTTCCAAGGTAGATATGAACCTGCTTGTGGAAAATATATTAAACGCCCTGCAAGACAATGAAGCACAAAGGGCTGAATAACACCAAGTAAAAACGAAACCATATAAAAAAGGCACACTGCATTGAGTGTGCCTTTTTGTATGTTTGCGTATTATTTTTGTGTGCTAAAGTGAGGCAATGAAGCAAGCAGGATACGCTCTTTTCAATTTTTCCTGAGCAACATCAGCTTGTGTTCTCGAACTAAAGGTGCCTGCTTGAACAAGGTACAGCACTTGGTTCGCACGATTGCGCGTTTCAATTCGTGAACCTGAATATCCTTTTGATTTGAGATCATTAACCACGGCGCGAGCATTGGGCAATATAGCAAAAGCACCAACTTGCACATAGTAGCCCTGCTCTGAGCTCGCAGTATTTTTTCGACCAAGAGGAGAGCGTTTTTGCGCTTTTTGAGCTAAAATCTTGGGATGAGTGCCAATCGCTGTAACTTGTACCTGAGCAAGACCGCTATCAGCAAAGCCCATGAGTTTTGCTGCACCATACGAAAGATCAATGATACGATCCCCCACAAAAGGACCACGATCATTGATAAGCAAATCAATCACACGATGATTCTCTAAATTGGTTACCCTCACAATGGTACCAAGCGGAAGGGTTTTATGCGCTGCACTCATGGAGTACATATTATAAATCGAACCTGATGCCGTTTGCATCCCATGGTTTTCAGCCCCGTACCATGAAGCAGTACCTATTTCATCATATCCTTGAGCAGATTTAAGAGGATAATACCTTTTGCCCATCACAGTATACGGATTGGTTTTTTCCCCATAAGAACCAAGTTCTGCTTCCGGAGTTTTTGTACTGTACGATCGTGTTGTTTTTTTTGATCGAGAGGAATAAACGCTGTCCTTGCCAATTAAATTTGAAATGTTGGAAAAAACTCCACAACCTGCCAAAAGAAGGCTGGTGCAAAGCGTTATGACAATCGTTGTACGTTTCATGAATCCTCCCAAAAAATGCTGCCAACTTTATAATACGCATGAGTACATTGCTTTTAACCAGAGCTTTGCCTTTTATTTTTGCCTTGCCTATGCACAGGAAACCGCGTATAGGCCGCTAGCTTTAAGGCTCTAAGCCGTGACAAAATTTGACCTTGCCTTAAAAATGGGGAGGGAGCTCATATTGCTGTTCTTCCCCAATCCTTGCTTCTTTTTTCGGTTGTTTTGGCTAAGGACTTTAGAGTATTTTTGATGTAAAATATTTTTTTAATAAAATAAAAAAAAAACAATTATGAGTTATTAAAAGTAGGATCACTATGCACAGCACCCAAAATTTGCGTAATGTCGCCATTATTGCCCATGTTGATCACGGAAAAACCACCTTAGTCGATGCCATGTTTCAACAAGCAGGTTTGTTCAGGGAAAATCAGGAAGTAGAACGGCGAATCATGGACAATATGGATTTAGAGCGTGAACGCGGTATTACTATTGCAGCAAAAAACTGCTCTGTGATGCGTAATAAAATAAAAATTAACATTATTGACACGCCCGGACACGCTGATTTTGGAGGAGAAGTCGAACGTTCTCTTTCAATGGCAGATTCAGCTATTTTATTGGTAGACGCAGCAGAAGGCCCCTTACCACAAACACGATTTGTATTAGGCAAAGCCTTGGAGCGTAAACTAACCATTGTGGTAGTCATCAATAAAATTGATCGTGCGGATGCCCGTCCTCAAGAAGTTTTAGATGAAATATATGATCTTTTTATTGATCTCGGCGCAACTGAGGAACAGCTAGAATTTCCTCTTTTATACGCAGTAGGACGTGATGGAACTGCCTCTTTTAACTTAGATACAGCTGGAAAAAATCTAGACCCTCTGTTTGAAATTATCATTAATACCCTTCCCTGCCCACATGCTACAGTAAAAGACTCATTCAAAATGCTGGTAGCTGATCTTGGATATTCAGATTATCTCGGAAGACTCGCCATTGGCAGGGTTGCTTCAGGACAAGTCAAAGAGTCAGACCAGCTTGTATGCGTAGGCGAAGACGGGCAGCCACGAACCTTACGAGTTACTCGCTTGCAAAGCTATGAAGGCCCCCGTCTCGTACCCATTGATGGTGCTGTAGCCGGAGATATTGTTGTGCTTTCCGGTTTGGAAAAAGTTACCATAGGCGATACCATTTGCACGGAAAAAGATGCTGAACCACTGCCACGCATTCGTGTTGATGAACCCACTGTGTCCATGACATTTACTATCAATACCTCTCCTCTTGCAGGGCTGGAGGGAGATATTGTTCAATCTGGCAAAATAAAAGATCGCTTATACCGTGAAACACTCAATAATGTTGCCATGCGTGTGGAAGACACGGAAGATAAAGATGCTTTTTTAGTCAAAGGCCGTGGCGAATTTCAAATGGCAATTTTGGTTGAACAAATGCGCCGTGAAGGCTTTGAACTCACTGTTGGTCGCCCACAAGTCATACTAAAACATAAGCAAGGTCAGACTATAGAACCTATTGAGCATGTATTTGTTGATTGTGATGAAGAATTTTTAGGAATTGTCACAGAAAAACTTTCCATGCGTAAAGGACGCATGTCAAACCTTGTCAATAATGGTATGGGACGTGTTCGAGTGGAATTTTCTGTTCCCTCCCGTGGACTTATCGGGTATCGGGATGAATTTTTAACCGACACCAAAGGAACTGGCATTCTTAATTCTTTATTAGAGGGATATGATACATATCGTGGAGACTTTCCCACGCGTCGTTCAGGCTCTATTGTGTGTGACAGACGTGGCAGCGCTGTAGCCTATGCCCTTTTCCATCTTGAACCGCGTGGAGAGATATTTATTCAACCGGGTGAACCAGTTTACGATGGAATGATTATTGGCGAACGCAACAAGGCAGGGGATATTGACGTAAATCCCACAAAAGAAAAAAAATTGACCAATGTCCGAGCATCAGGAAAAGACGAAGCCGTGGTACTTACTCCAGTGAAACCCATGACTTTAGAACGCGCGCTTCATTTTATTGCCGAGGATGAATTAGTAGAAATCACGCCAAAATCTATCCGACTGCGTAAAATCGCACTCACAGCTCAAGGACGCAGACGGAGTGAAAAACAGAAAAAAGGCGTAGCATAATCGTTCATGTCCTTGACTGGACATTTTATAATCCTCCAGCTCCCAGTTTGAAGCAAAAGTCTCTACTGGGCAATGGTACTAATTTAAGGGGACTTTACAAACATCTATGAGCAAGAGAAAAATTTTCCTCACTGAAAACGCTATCTATAATAGGACTGTATTTTTAGCCTTTACAATTACTCTCAGGCAATAAAGCGTGCAGGGTATGGGCTTCATCCATAATTTTTTGCTGATTCATGATAAGTATTGAGGGGTCTATGGCCAGACTTGTCAGGCATTGCTCGTCCAGTTTGGAGATAGGCAAGCGTTCTCCAGCACTAAAACACATGGCCTGCCCTATTCTTTCTGCAAGATGCAAAATACAAACAGCAGGAAGATATTCTGCCTCGGCAGGATTTTCACGCAAGCGAACTATTTCAGATATTTGTTTTGGTGCACCCCAACTTTGTAGCAATCGTGCCCCATACTTCCCAAGATTTTCTCCCAGCTCCCATTTCTCAGCTTCATGACGTGAAACAGGAGAGCAAGCAGCAAGATCAATGATATTTTCCCAAGTTCTCATCTGTGTTAATCGACAAGCATGTGCACCGACATCAGCCAAAAGACCAGCAAAGAAAAAATATTCGGGTACAAAAGCAATTTTTTCAGCTAATTGACGAGCAACAATGCCCGTAACCACAGCTTGGAACCAATACTTTTCATCTTTTCCGCCAAGCTTTGCAATCGCATCCATGGCTAAAACAGCTGCTGCCACTTCATTAAAACCAAGCATACTCACAGCTCGTTTAAGACTAGTAACTTCAGAAAAATATCCTTTGCCAGAAACATTAACAAAATTGATAAGAAAATCATTCATCTTTGGTAAAGAAGAAAGAATACTTGCGACTTTAGAGGCGTCACTTGACGAAGATTGCATCATGGCCAAAAGCCGGACATATTCTTTGGAAGGCTCGCTCTGAGCTAAAAAAGCCTCGAGTCCCTGCTCCTCTTCTGAAGCTGTATCAATATCTTCTACAAAAATTTCATCCTCAGGAAGAACCGAAACAAAAGCTCCCATCTTGCCGGCAACAAATTCACGAGCAAGACGCTTCATCATGACTTGCTGCAGGGTCGCACAGCCAAAACCTTTTTCTTTATTCACGCGAAAAGCGTATTCCGCAAGTTTTTGTCCTGCTTCCTCAGCATCAGGGGAAAGTTTTGTAACATTGCGTTCGCATTGCTCAAAACCATCCAAAATATCATCAAGTTTGTGCTGTGAAACTTCCTCAAACTTGTGCTCTGGGGGTTCAATTTCCATATATTCTTCAAGAAGAATTTCACTTGATTCAGTGTGCACTTCTATTTTCATGCTCAACTCCTCATCAGCCGTTATACGCTACAAACGGATATTTGACATTTTTTCTTAATCAAGCAGATTTCATGCCAAAAAAAATTCCCATTTTTTATTTTTTGTACATTAAGTTTTTAGAGCACAAGACGATAAGAAATGTAGATATTTTGCTTGGTCAAAGTCAAAAAAAAAACAGAAATAAACCTTGGCACCGGCTTTGCAAAATATGCAGTGAATATAATTCGGCATATTTTTCCAAAAAGTGCTGCATAACACAGTAACAAGGCATACCGCACATGGCACAAGACTATAAGATAAGCTAAAACATTCTACGAAAGTACCTTAAGATAAAACAAAATTTTCTATGTTCTCATTGCACTCAATATCTCAAACAAGCAGCTAAACTTTCAGGAGGAAGGGATATGTCCAAGGCAGCACAAGCCTATCTCTCAACCCAAGTCAGCACGACAAACCAAGGTGAGCTTCTCATCATGCTCTATGATGCAGGGATTAAATTTATGAAGCAGGCTCGCGAGTACATCGTTGCCAAAGACTTTGCCAAAAAAGGAATACTTATTTCTAAAGCCATGGACATTATTGCCGAACTCTCCTCCAGCCTGAATAAAGAACAGGGAGGACAAATAGCTGAAAACTTACAGGCCATTTATAATTTCTGTCATATGGAATTAGCCAAAGCCAATATTCAAATGAGTACTAAAAAACTTGATGACGTGATTAATATTATTACAAATATTAGAAACGCCTACGCGCAAATAATTCCTGAAACAGAATGTAATCCACAATGCGCCACGCAGCCAAGCATTCAGCTTTCAAAGCCAGCAACCAGTCCCTCGCCATTTGGGAATGGCTCCACAATTCAATTCAAAGCTGGTACATTAAAATCTACAACAAAGGCTACACCAATAGGCACACAGCCAATGGGTTCACTGCGAACCAAAGCCTTTAATGCCTATAGTAGCAATCTTTAACTGCCTCGTATCACACAAAAAAAAGATACTCTAAGCCTGCTCCAGTATTGCATCACATACTTAAGCTCTTTTTATAGGATTGCGAGGGCTACAAAACTCAGGTATACATAGAAAAAATCAATTCCAACATATTTTGGAGTACTTTTTCAATGCTGATTACTTGTCCTCAATGCAATTTTTCCAAAAACATTGCCGACGATCAAATTCCCCCACGCTCAAGTATGGCAAACTGCCCTCAATGTGGCTGTAGATTCCAATTCCGCACGCCAGTCATGAGCGCAGAGGAAACAGAAAAATCACATAATGATCATAATGACCCCACTCTTGATCTTAGCTACGGAGCGGACGGGCGGCTTACAAAAAAAAATATACAAGCACAGCCAAACTCTTCCGAAAAAATACAGCAGGAGCAAGAGACTTCCTGCTTTGACACGGCAGATATATCTGAAAAACCTATCATCGAAGTTCCTTTTGAAAATTTAAGCACTTTTGGATTCTTTTCTGCTTTGGTACAGACGATCCGCAGAGTCTGTTTCTTCCCAAAACTTTTTTTCACAGTCATGCCACTTCGTGGCTACACAAGACCATTTGTTTTTAGTTTGCTCATTGCAGAGTTTATTCAAATAATGGACGCATTTTGGCAAATATCAAACATCCCTACATTATCAACTCTTATGCTACAACATTTAGGGCTCACAAGCGACCCTATAGCACTGATTACACCGCTCAATATTTTCATTATTACCCCTCTGCGCTGGATATTTTCCCTTGCTTTTGCCACTCTGCTTACTCATGGAGCCCTCAGCATCATTGCCAAACCAAAGCAAGGATTTGAAGGAACTTTTCGAGTCATTGCTTACTCGTACACACCTTTTCTGTTAGCAAGTATCCCGTTTGGAAACATTCTCGGATTTGTATGGTGGTTACTCATTTCAGTGATTGGCTTAAAATATATACACTCAGTCAGTTACACGCGCTCAATCTTAGCGCATGTACTCCCCGGGCTTGTGATTAGTCTGCCCTTACTCTTTATTATGTTTATTTCCACGGCCTCCAACACCGTCAACTAAAAACTGGCGCACTGCATAAATAATGTACGAGCGCATAATAGCTCTTATACCAGCTCAAATGAGCATTTTATCATGCTAAACTTTCCTTCCTATTCCAGCTTTACTGATATTCAAAAAAGGCTTGATGCCCTTGGCTTATTTCATATGGATTTAGACCTTAAACGCATGGAGGCATTCATACGGCAATGGAATAAAAAATTACCTGCCCTACATATTGTCGGCACCAATGGTAAAGGTTCTACGGCAAATTACTTTGACGCGCTCGCAAGAGCGCATGGGCTGTGCAGTGGCCTTTATACTTCTCCACACTTTCTTTCTCCGCGTGAAAGAACTCGTATTGATGGGCAGATGCTTTCTGAAAATACTTGGCTTGAACTTGCAAATACTTTAGCTGAACTTGAAACTGAACACGCCTTAGAATTTACTTATTTTGAATGGCTCACTGCCTTGGCTGCTTTAGCCTTTGACCAAAGCAAGGTGGATGTCGCAATTATGGAAGCCGGTCTTGGCGGATGCTATGATGCAGTCAAAGTCTTTGAACCTCGTTTACTTTTGCTCACTCCAGTGGGACTGGATCATGAACAATACCTTGGCTCCAGTCTTGAAGAAATAGCAAGAGATAAAAGTCAAGCTATCACCCAAAGCTGTGTGGCAATCAGTGCTGAACAAAAACCAGAAGTCATGTCCATTTACATACAACGCGCAAAAAATATTGGTGCACAACTTGTATTCAGCAAAACAGATGTAAATTTTGAAAGCTGCGCGTACCAAAAGCAAAATGCAACACTTGCCTTGTGTGCTTGGGAAAAATGGTGCGAATTACACGAACTTAAGTATGATTCTAAGCAATGCTTCCGTATTCTGGCTCGCACAAGATTTCAAGGCAGGTTTCAGCTTACCCCACCGCAAAATGGAACAAAATATTTGCTTGATGGTGCTCATAATGCACATGGCTTACAGGCACTTAAAGAAGCACTTGCCCAAAGTACACTTTCTCCTGAAGTTATTATTTTTACTTGTATGCGCGATAAAAATATAAAGCAAATGTGTGAATTGATTCTTTCTTTTGAATTGCCAATCATAGTGCCTGAGCTTGATATTCCGGAAAGAAACATCCCCGCCAATGTCCTGGCAAATACCCTTGGTAGGCAGTGCTACATAGCTCAAGACATGGACTCGGCTCTAAAAATAGCCCGTAGTAAAGGTTCACTTGTGCTTATTTGCGGTTCATTGTACCTTTTAGCTTCGTTTTATTCTTTCTATCCGCACCTCCTAGAGGGTGCATAAAAAACAAAAGGGCAAGTATGAACATCCTTTTTCGAGCTATTCCAGCAGTAGATAAGCTCATGGAAGCAGCATGGCCAGAAGTGCAGGCCCATTTCGACGAGCTAATTCTTCCTCGCACTGTTTATAAAAATCTAGTCAATACTTTTTTGGATAATGTACGAGCAGACATTCGGCTGGGCACAATACACGATGCAAAAGAATGTCACTTGGAAAATCTTATTCCCGAACTCCTGAGCTTTATTTTAACACAGGCAAGACCACATCTTCGCAGACTCATTAATGCCACCGGGGTGGTGGTGCATACCAATATGGGACGTTCACTGCTTAGCACCATGGCAATTGGCGCTGTTACAAACGCATGTCAATATTATTCAAATCTTGAACTTGATCTTACTACCGGAGAGCGTGGCAGTCGCTATAGCCATATAGAAGATGTGCTTTGTCAACTTACTGGCGCAGAGGCAGCTTTAGTTGTTAATAATAACGCAGCTGCCGTGCTTTTGGTTTTGGATACTTTGGGAAAAGAGCGTGAGGTCATTGTATCACGCGGACAATTAGTAGAAATTGGCGGCAGTTTTAGAATACCGGAAATCATGGAAAAATCAGGAGCAATACTCAAAGAAGTCGGTGCTACTAATCGAACGCATGTGCAGGATTACGAAAAGGCCATAAACGAACAAACCGCTGCCTTGCTCAAAGTCCATACCTCGAATTACCGTATTCTTGGATTTAGTAAAGAAGTCAAACTTGAAGAATTACGCATTGTAAGCGATCGTTATCATTTACCGCTGATTGAAGACTTAGGTAGTGGCAATTTTATTACAGATGGTATCTTTGCCCAAGAGCCGACTGTGGAGGCAAGTATTCGCAAGGGCGCAGATATAGTCACTTTTTCTGGTGATAAAGTTTTAGGTGGCCCTCAAGCCGGTTTAATTGTTGGAAAAAGTGAGTATCTTAAACAAATAAAAAAGAATCCATTGCATCGGGCTTTACGAGTGGATAAAATGACCTTAGCTGCTTTGGAAACAACTTTACGTCTTTATTTAGACCCTGAGTTAGCACGGCGTGAAATTCCAACCTTGCGTATGGTCTCTATTGGCCTCGAAACGCTCAAATCTCAGGCCGGACGTTTGTCCAAGCTCTTGCAAAATAAACTTGAAGGGCAACTGGAAATTACGACAAAGCGCAGTGATTCGCGCGTTGGTGGTGGGGCGTATCCTGAAAAAAAATTACCAACTGTGCTTGTGTGCATACGGCCTTTATCCTGTTCTACACAAGAATTGCGAAGGCGATTACTTTGTGTGGATATACCGCTTATTACTCGCCTTGAAGATGATACACTTTGCTTAGATCCGCGTACAATTCATGTGAGCGAACATAAAATGCTTGTAGCCTCTTTGATCGCAGCTTTGGATATGAAAAAACATAAGACAAGAGAAAATAAATAAAGAAAAATAATAAAAAGGAGTCAATAAAAAATGAGTACTACAATAAAAACTTTGGAATACAAGCCTACAAGCTGCTGGGAAATGTATAAATCAAAAAAACATCGCCAGAGTATGCACACAAGTGCTCAAAAATATATTAATTTTCTGTCTACCTGTAAAACTGAACGGGAGACCGTGGATTGGCTCATGGAGCAGGCAAAGCAAAAAAACTTTGCACTCGGGATCAATGGAAACTCGGCCATGCTGGTCAACAGAGGTAAAACCATGCTCTTGGCGCGACGTGGCAAACGCCCAATGTCAGAAGGAGTGCGACTCATTGGAGCGCATGTCGACAGTCCTCGTTTAGATCTTAAGCAACATCCCTTATACGCTGATGTTGATCTGGCGCTTGCAAAAACACATTATTATGGTGGAATTAAAAAATATCAGTGGCTCGCAAGAGAACTCGCTTTGCATGGTGTTGTGGTCAAAAAAGACGGAACCTTGATCAAAATTGTTGTTGGTGAAAATCCCACAGATCCGGTATTGACCATCACTGATCTACTGCCACATTTGGCCTACAAGCAAGCTGTACAAAAAGTACAGGATGCTTTTGAAGCTGAAAAATTAAATATCGTTTTAGGACATGAACCAAATTTAGACATTTCAAACAGCAAAAAAAGCGTTAAGGAAGCCTTACTGCAATTACTTCTCACTCGCTTTGAGCTGCGAGAAGAAGATTTATATTCTGCGGAATTACAAATTGTCCCTGCAGGGCCTGCTCGCTTTGTGGGTTTAGATTCCTCCCTTATAGGATCGTATGGACAGGATGATCGCTGCTGTGTGTGGTGCGCTTTTGAGGCTTTTGTACAAGAACCGGAGCCAGAACACTGCCAACTTGCCCTGTTTTGGGATAAGGAAGAAATAGGTTCCGAAGGAGCCACTGGAGCAAAATCACTGTTCTTTGAATACTGCCTTGATGATTTGCGTGAAGCATGGGAGCCAAGCGCAAAACTTTCACATATTTTAATGGCCAGCCAAGCAATCAGCGCGGACGTTCATGCAGGAGTTGATCCTGATTTTCAAGATGTATATGAAAAACGAAATGCCGCGCGCATGGGATATGGACCATGCTTTTCAAAATTTACAGGCCATCGTGGTAAAGTCGGTGCCAATGACGCACACCCTGAATTTATAGCCCAGCTTCGCGCTTTGCTTGAAACATACAAGGTTCCTTGGCAAATGGCAGAACTCGGCAAAGTTGATTTAGGCGGTGGGGGAACAGTTGCTAAATTCCTTGCTGTGTACGGCATGGACATCATTGATATGGGACCACCGGTTCTCTCCATGCACTCTCCTTTTGAAATCACAAGTAAAGCCGATATTTATGCTACCTTGCAAGCATTTCGCGCCTTTTGGAAAGGCTCAAGACTATAAGGTATTTCTATGCACTGTGTCATGGGTATGGCCGGACATATTGATCACGGCAAAACCTCTTTGGTCAAGGCATTGACCGGAGTTGATTGCGATCGACTGCCAGAAGAAAAAAAGCGAGGCATCACCATTGAACTTGGCTTTACCCATTTGAATTATAAGGAAATGCAGCTTGGAATTATTGATGTGCCCGGGCATGAAAAATTTGTTAAAAACATGGTGGCCGGAGCAGCAGGGATTGATTTTGTTTTACTGGTTGTTGCTGCTGACGAAGGTATTATGCCACAAACACGAGAACATCTTGAAATCTGTTCTCTTTTGGGCATAACACAAGGACTTGTTGCGCTCACCAAAACCGATGTGGTGGACACGCAGTGGCTAGATATGGTGCACGAGGAGCTTGCAGACTACTTGCGTACAACATTTTTGGCGCAAGCACCTGTTATTCCGGTTTCAGCACACAAGGAAAATGGTCTGCAAGAACTCAAAAATGCCTTGCTTTCTTTAGCTCAAAAAATAAAAAAGCATTCTGCTCTTGATCTATTACGCCTACCCATTGACAGGGTATTTAGCATGAAAGGTTTTGGTACCGTACTGACCGGTACTCTGCTTTCTGGAATGCTTGCAGTTGGTGACGAGATAGCCCTTTATCCCCAAAAAATAAAAAGCAAGGTTCGAGGCCTTCAATCACACGGAGAGCAGGAAAAAATAACCGAAGCAGGACGCAGAGTAGCTGTCAACCTTGCTGGAGTTGAAGTAAACCAGCTCAGTCGAGGCAATGTTTTGACATCCCCCAATGCACTCCTTCCTGCCCGTGAGTGGGACATCAAATTACGCTGCCTGCCCTCTTCACCTCGTCCTCTTAAGCACCGTAAAGAAGTGCATTTTCACCACGGCACTCGCGAAGTTTTAGCCCGTATATACTTTCTTGATCGCGATGAATTACAGCCGGGTGAAAGTGCTCTTTGCCGTGTACGATTCAATGAAGACATGGTTGGAGTATGGGGAGACCATGTGGTACTGCGCTCCTTTTCTCCCTTACAAGCCATTGCCGGAGGGCAATTAATCAATCCTTTAGGGCGCAAAATTAAACGAAGCCCCCAAGCCGTCAAGCAATTAACTGTATTAGCACAAGCAGAGAGTGCTAAACGAGTCCTTGCACAATTAGATATGTCTGAAGCTACTGGTTTAGCTTTTACTGAACTACTTGTTTTGACAGGGCTCAATACCAAAATATTGACAAAAATACTGACTGATTTTTGCAGTACACAACAGGCCGTGCTCCTTGATAAAGAAGAGCAACGATATATTTCTGGCTCTCTTATAAACGTTCTAAAAAAAGAATGCCTTGCTTTTATTGAAACATTCCATGCTAGCCACCCTATGAAGCAAGGTATTACCCGTGGAGAACTCGCCTCATCTTGGGGCATACAATATCCGCCGAAACTTATCCATCTTTTAACAAAGCAATTAATCAAGACCAATCTTCTTGTAAGGGACGCAGAGCTTCTTGCCTTACCAAAACACAATGTCTTGCTGGGCAAAAACCAAAAGCAATTACACAAGGCAGTCTTAAACGCATATATTGAACAAGGTAATCGGCCACCAAATCAAAAAGAACTGCTGACTCAATTAGAAGTTACAGCCAAAGAAGCTGCTCCCATATATACATATTTGCAAGAGCAAGGAGAATTGCTCAAAGTGACAGAAGGAATGTTCTTTTATGCTCCAGTACTCCACGCATTGAAGGATATAATTATCGAATATTTACAAAACAACACGAGTATGACCGCACCGGAATTTAAAAATCTTTGCGGATTAAGTCGCAAATATGCTATTCCGATTTTGGAATGGATGGACAAAGAAAAAATAACACTACGCGTAGGTGATGCCCGGCAATTACGCAAGAATACTACTTAAGCAGCTCTGGGCACAATAAAATTGTTCTTCCTCGGCCTTGCAAGCACAAAGGAATCATTGTAGCTCAAGGCAAAACACTGGCAGAAAAAAAAGGCTCACAGCAAAAAGCGTGAACCTTATATTTTCTGGGGTGAGTGAAGGGACTTGAACCCTCGGCCACTTGGGCCACAACCAAGTGCTCTACCAACTGAGCTACACCCACCATGTGAGGACAGTTCCTTTAACTGAGCAGAGCAACTTGGTCAAGCTGAAATATTAAAAAAGGCTCACAATAAAACAAGGAATTTCATGGAAAAGTTAATCATAGAAGGCGGTTATCCCTTAGAAGGCAATCTTGCCGTGTCCGGTGCTAAAAACGCAGCACTCCCTATCCTCTTTGCCTGCCTTTTGGCCAAAGGGGAAGTTGTTGTTTCTAATGTTCCGAATTTGCAAGATATACGCACCACACTCAAACTTCTTAAATTTTTAGGATGTTCTGCCCGTTTGGAAAATGGTATAGTCACTGCTTATGTCAATACTTTATGCCCTGAAGCTCCCTATGAATTAGTACGCACCATGCGTGCTTCGGTACTATGCTTAGGGCCTCTGCTTGCCCTGCTCGGAGAAGCTATTGTGCCCTTACCCGGAGGCTGTGCCATTGGTGCACGACCTATTGATCAACATCAAAAAGCTCTTGAAAAAATGGGAGCGCAATTTGAAATGCGCAAGGGCAATGTGTACGGTAAGTGTACAGGTCTCCACGGAGCGCACATCACTTTTGATTTTCCAAGCGTCGGTGCCACTGAAAATTTACTCATGGCAGCATCCCTAGCCCAAGGGACTACTATATTAGAAAATGCAGCCAGAGAACCAGAAGTCGCAGACCTTGCCAATTTCCTTAATGCCCTTGGGGCAAAAATAACAGGCCATGGAAGCTCAATTATTACTATAGAGGGAGTTTCCGAGTTGCGCGGTAGTCACTACAAAGTCATGCCGGATCGCATTGAGGCCGGAACCTATATGGCAGCTTTGGCCGTAACAGGTGGGGAAGTATTGCTCCAAGATTGTCCACACAAAGAACTGGATGTTGTAATTCATAAATTCAGGGAAATGGGGCTTGATATTGAACTGCAAGGAAGTGATACACTTGTTCGCTCTGCTGACAAATTACACAGTGTTGATATAACAACACAACCCTATCCTGGCTTTCCTACGGATATGCAAGCACAGTGTATGGCAGCTATGTGTCTAGCGCAGGGTACTGGCAGTATTGAAGAAAGAATTTTTGAAAATCGTTTTATGCACGTTCAAGAGCTGAGTCGTCTTGGTGCGGATATTCGTCTGAAAGGACGTATTGCCATGGTACGCGGTGTAAAAAAATTGCTTGGAGCACCGGTCATGGCTTCTGACCTTCGCGCTTCTGCCTGTCTGGTCATCGCTGGACTGGCTGCGGATGGCATTACAGAAATACAAAGAATCTACCACCTTGACAGAGGCTATGAACGTATTGAGGAAAAACTTTCCGCAGTGGGAGCGCATATTAGACGGGAGCAAGATTGAGTCTTTGCTGTACCACAACAAAGAAAATATATACGCCATGCACCTCGTTATTGCCTTGGCAAGTAGCTTTTTTGGCAGGGGTTTGTGGCATATTCTGTCTACGCTATCCAAAGGAAAGCCTTTTGTGGCTCATCATTCTTTGGCTGGCTTGGCTTGCTTTCGGTGGCAGGGCAAAAATTTACAGAGCCATGTCTTTGGCTTATTGCATAGGCTATATATTAGCATATATCTGGCTTCCCTCCAGCCCTGTGCTGCCTCCTTGGGTCGGAAACGGACAAGCTGTTTTAATACACGCTCAGGTCGCGGAAGTACACTCCAAAGCAGATAAACGTTGCACTGTTTTGCTGGAGCATGTGCAATGCACCCTTAACGACGGTAGTCATGTTTCTTTGCCCGGTTTGCTCCAATGGAATTGGCATTATCCAACACAACGTATCTGGCCAGAGCAAAGCATCAGCTTGCGTACCCGAATAGATCCTATTGAAAATTTTGGAAATACTGGTGCTTGGGATTATGCCTTTAGCCAAAAGCTGAAAAATATACACTGCAGGATTTATTCTCGCGGTTTTGCCCGTGAGCTATATATCGGGGAAAAGGAACTATCACTTTTCCAGCAATGGAAAGAAAACCTTAAACGTCATATTGCACAGCATAGCTCAGGGCAAGGGGGGGCAATGCTTGCAGCGCTCCTTACAGGAGATCGTTTTTTTCTAACGCCTGACAGTCTGGATGTCCTTCGCAGAGCCGGACTTGCCCATACCTTGGCTTTATCCGGATTACACCTTGGCTTTATTCTCATCTTCGCTACTATTTTAACATATTGCATAAGTTGCATATGCCCACCTCTACTACTGTATATACCGCGCCCCAAACTTATGCTTTTCGTTTCACTGCCTTTAGTGCTTGCCTATCTCTGCTTGGGAGATTTTGCGCCATCCTTGCTACGTGCAAGCTGTATGTTTGGCTTTATGGCCTTACATCTCCTTTTTGGAAAGGCTCGTTTTTTGCTGGATAGCCTTTTTGTCGCATTATTAAGCATCCTGCTTATATCGCCACTTCTTGCTTTTGATATTCGCTTACAACTATCTGCCTTAGCAGTTGCTGGCATTGCTGTCTTTTTCCCAATACTACAGCATTACTATGTATCAGGGAAAAAAAATTTTATTCGCTGGCCTTTAAGTATCTTACTAGTAAGTATTTGCGCTACTTTTGTTTTATTGCCCATGACGGCAAAAACCTTTGGAGTTTTTAGCCCTAACCTTTTGCTCAATATCATTTGGCTACCACTTCTCGCCTGTTTGGTTATGCCTTTAGGCTTAATTGGTCTGCTCACTTCTTTTTTTCTTCCCTCTCTTGCCAGTACTTGTTTTGCGCTCGCAGCATATATCTTACAAAACATGCTTCATATGCTCACTTGGCTTCAAGGAGAAGGATTTTTGCCTTTGATACAACTCTTACGCCCTCTTTGGCCAGAGATGCTTGGGGCATGGCTTTTGATCTGCTGTCTTGCCTTTGTTATCACAAAAAGAACAATACCTTGGTGGACATGTTTTTTTGGTTTATCCCTCTTAATTTGGCCACATATTGACATCATGGTACAGGATAGCAAAATTAATATTCGCGTCTCTGTTTTGGATGTAGGTGAAGGTCAAAGCGTTTTAATTACAGCCCCAGGTGGCAAACGCACGCTTATAGATGGAGGCGGATTTTTTTCACGCACCTTTGATGCAGGACGCGATGTGCTTGCCCCAATGCTTACTTTAGGGCGTCCGCCACGCCTGTCTACCATTATTTTAAGCCACCCTGATGCAGATCATTATAAGGGCTTACTGCATTTACTCAAGTATTTTGAAGTAGGTTCTTTTGCTCACAATGGCGAATTACCGCAAGGCAAGTATCGCAACTTGTTCAAAGAGGCTTTAGAAAATATACCTATGCAAAAACTCATGGCCGGAGATAGCCTTTCTTTAGGGCAAAATTTGACCTTGGAAGTCTTGCATCCAAGCAGCACTTATATTGCCCCAACAAGCAATGATAGTTCTTTGGTTTTGCGTCTTATGCGCGGGGTAGAAGGTTTGTGCCTTGTATGTGGGGATATAGAAACTACTGCTATTGAGACTTTGCTTCATGAAAAAAGAGTACTGCGTGCTCAAACACTGGTCTTACCGCACCATGGAGCAGTTTCAAGTTTATCACTTCCTTTTTACCGCGCGGTTTCTCCGCACATGGCAGCTTGTTCCAGCGGACGATATACCCACAATATACATCCTCACCCAAAAGTACTTGCCACCTTAGCAAAACAAAATTGCCCTACATTTTCTACATGGCAAAAAGGAATGATCGAATGGGAATGGCAAGAGACTGGAAGTTTTCAGACCTTTTTTCCGGCAGTAAAGTAAGAACATAGAGCCAAAGTTTTGAAAAAAAAGCGAAGACGAGAAGAAGAAAGAAATGGATCCTGCGACTTACGCGCAGGATGACAAGAAGGGATACAGGGCAATAAAAGGAGGGGGAGTGAAACGACAAGTGCAGGATGACAAAAGCTGGCGCAGGAGAACGAAGCAGGGGTTTGCACTGAAATTGAAATACATTTGCTTTGAAATTTTGCACAAGCTTTCTTGACGAACAGGGAAAGCTCCCCTATTTTTATTTTTTCGATTTTCACGCAAAGGTATAGTATGTCAGAACAACTTTTTGATTCCTTTTTCAGCAAAGAAGCCAAGCTTTTTTTACTTGCAACTCTTCGCATAGCTCTTTCCGAAGACGGCCCTGATTTGACCTCACAAGCCTTATTCACGGAACCAGACATTGCCCAAGCACAAATCATAGCAAAGCAAGATACCATTGTTTGTGGGTTGCCTTTAATTCCTTTAATTCTTGAATTTAGTGAAGCAGAGTTTCAAACATACCTCAATGCAGATGACGGAGACTTCGTTCACTCAGGGACTCTTGTCGCGTCTTTGCAAGGTCCGGCAGCACATTTACTCAAGGCTGAACGTGTTATTCTCAATTTTCTCACCCACCTTTCAGGAATAGCAAATCTAACAAATCAATATGTTGCAAAACTTCAAAATACTCAAAGCACTCTTTTAGATACACGAAAAACTCTTCCCGGATTGCGCTACCCTGAAAAATACGCTGTACTCTGTGGTGGTGCTCAAAATCATCGTCTCAATCTTGCTGAAATGCTCATGCTCAAAGACAACCATATTGACCGTGCCGGCAGTATCATTAAGGCCGTAAAGCAATGCAGAGATACATATAAGCCCTGCCCAGCCATAGAAATAGAATGCCGTTCTCTTGCCGAAGTGGAGCAGGCCGTAGCCTGCAATGTAGAACGAATCATGCTTGATAATATGGATTTTGAAAGCATGGCTCAAGCCTTGCGCCAGATCCCTCAAACCATTGAAACAGAAATTTCAGGAAACATCAGCTTGGAAAATATCCATGATTTTGCCCAACTTGGAGCAAACTTCATCTCCGTAGGACGCTTGACGCATTCAGCACCGGCCTCGGATTTTTCCATGCAAATCCTGCTCTAACTCATGTCTGATACAAGCTTTATTCAAGCCAAAAAACAAGAATACGGTTCCCGACTCGTCATTCTTGGACACCATTATCAAAACGACGCTATTATGCGCCATGTCGATTATAGCGGAGATTCTTTGGAGTTGGCTCGCAAAATTGGCAAACTCGACGCTCAATATATTATTTTTTGCGGGGTATGGTTCATGGCAGAATCAGCTGCACTTTTGAAAAGCAGTAAGCAATCCGTATATACTCCGGAGACATCTGCTTCATGTGCGATGGCAGATATGCTTACAGCAAGGCAGCTGCGTAATGTATTGAATACGCTTCAAGCAAACGGCAAAAACATCATCCCCTTGGCCTATGTCAATTCCTCCCTTGAGGTCAAAGCCGTGGTTGGTGAGGCCGGAGGTGCAGTCTGTACCTCTGCAAATGCAAAAATTATGTTGGACTGGGCCATGCGTCAGGGAGATGCTGTTCTTTTTTTACCAGACATGCACCTTGGAAATAATACGGCTAATGCCTTAAATATTCCGTTGCCAAAACGTGAGCTTATCAATACCACTTCGCTTGCTCCAAAGCCAGACACCAAACTTTTTCTCTGGCCCGGCTATTGTCCGGTGCACGATCTTTATAGCACAAAACATATACAAGATATTAAAGAAAAAGACCCCACAGCACTCATTGTGGTACACCCTGAAAGCCCTCCTGCTGTTGTTGCTGCAAGTGACGGCTTTGGCTCTACTTCCTTCCTCATTCAATACGCTAAAGAGGCCAAAACCGGTGCAAATATCTATATCGGTACTGAGGCAAATCTTGTGAACAGATTGGCTCAAACATATGCCCCTGAGAAATCCATCAATCATTTATTGCCTGTGTATTGTGAAGATATGGCCAAAATAAGCGAAGCTAAACTCGCTCATTTACTCAAGAATTTAGAACAAACAAAAGCAGTAGAAATAGATATGCTTTTGGCAGAACCGGCTCGCTTAGCCCTGCAGCGTATGCTCAAGGCCTGTTCCTAAACTCATAAGGAAAGCTCTATGCCCCACCATTTTCGTTCCACGGCAAAAGTCCTTATTATAGGTTCGGGCATTGCCGGAGCAACTGCAGCCCTCACTCTTGCAGACCAAGGCGTTCAGGTGACTTTGCTTACTGCCGAAAACTCGCTGGCTGAAGGAAATACTGCTTTGGCACAGGGTGGCATTGTTTACACCACGCGTGAAGATAATCCTAAAATACTGGAAAAAGATATTAGCACCGCAGGATGGAAGGCAAATTCAGCTAAAGCCACACGCTTTCTTTGCCGTTCTGGACCAAAGGCTGTGCAAGAAATCCTCATAAAAAAACTACAGGTTCCTTTTGCTCAAAAAAAAGGGCAATGGGAGCTCACTCGCGAAGGTGGACACAGCCTGTCGCGCATTTTGCATTGCGCAGATCATACTGGCAAAAATATCATGGATGCTTTGGAAATAGCTTTAGAAAAGCATAAAAATATCCAAATACTTCCTCGGCGAACCGCAATTGATTTACTCACCACACACCATCACGCCAAGCACCAAGATTTTAAGTACAGCCTCAGCAACCAATGCGTTGGAGCCTATGTCTTTAATCAAGATTTGCACACTGTTGAAACATGTTTGGCAGACTACACTATTTTGGCTACAGGTGGCATCGGGCAAATCTACCTGCACACAACCAACACCAAAGGTTCTATCGGCTCTGGTATTGCCATGGCCAATAGAGCAGGAGCCCGAATAGTCAACGCAGAATACATACAGTTTCACCCCACAGCCCTATACCAAGGCTCCAAAAAAGCTGAGCGCAGATTTTTAATCAGTGAAGCTGTTCGCGGTGAAGGAGCAGTTCTTGTTGATGCAGAGGGCTCTGCCTTTATGCCTCGCTATGATCAGCGTGCTGACTTAGCGCCACGCGATATTGTCACTCGTGCAATTATGGATGAATTGCTACGCACCGGTAATGACTGTGTGTACCTTGACGCTACTCGCCTTCAAAACGATCCGCAGCAACGCTTTCCCACGATTTATCAAAAATGTTTGGAAATGGGACTTGATATTACTCGTGATTTTATACCCGTAGTACCTGCTGCCCATTATTGTTGTGGCGGTGTGCTCGTGGACAATCGAGGTCGAAGTACTATTGAACGTCTCTATGCTGCTGGAGAAACAAGCTGCACCGGAATCCATGGAGCAAACAGACTGGCCTCGACTTCTCTTTTGGAAGGACTGCTTTGGGGGCATTCAGCCGGACAGGATATTGCTGCACGAGCTAAAAAAAGTTCCAGCCTTTCAAAAAAACTACAGGACTCTATTCCTGATTGGCGCTGCCCGGGCAATACAAATAACGAAGACCCTGCGTTGATTGCACAGGATTGGGCAACAATCCGTAACACCATGTGGAACTATGTAGGGGTTTGCCGATCAACAGATCGTTTAGGGCGAGCGTTTTCAGATTTACGAACCTTACATAAAAATTTACAAGATTTTTATAGGCAAACCCCTATTTCCAAATCCATCATTGATCTAACGCACGGCTGCCAAACTGCCTATACAATAACACTGGCTGCCCTACGCAACCAACAATCCCTAGGCTGCCACCATCGAGTGTAAAACTAGGGGTATCTTGGGAAAAACTACTCGCTAATTTTCTAAAGCACCATGGCAAACGCATATGAGCTTTTCTGCCTTTTTGCACATAAATCGCAAAGTCTAACAAAGCCGGACTATGATTCCTAAACACTGTACGGTATGGAAAAAAGAAGACTGGAAGAGCTGGATTCTGCGAATTCGCGCAGAATGACAAGAGAGTGTTTACCCCACAATTCAGCGTTTATCCCAAAATTTCAAGGCATTTGCCCTACAGACAGCACAGTCCCATCAAGTTTCACCTGCCCCCATCTTCAAGGGAAGGGAATTTGATATATCCAATCATTTACGCCAAAATTCAGGGACAAACAAAACAACTACGGTGTAAATTTCAAGACGCCCTAGCACCATAAGCAGCGTCAATACCCATTTTGCACAATCAGGCAAATGCGCGAAATTATCAGTCGGGCCGACAGCACCAAGCCCAGGGCCAATATTACCAATACAGGCCAAAGCAGCAGCAAAACTTGTCAAAAGATCCACTCCG
Organism: Desulfovibrionaceae bacterium; assembly: GCA_963678135.1. Classification (GTDB taxonomy): domain Bacteria; phylum Desulfobacterota; class Desulfovibrionia; order Desulfovibrionales; family Desulfovibrionaceae; genus JAHJKV01. Next base: position 1,684,755 of record OY782667.1, read on the forward strand.
CTTGCTGCCACAACAAAAGCTCCCAGCACAAACAATAAAAGCCAAAGTACAAAAAAAGCCCAAATACCGGAAAGTACTCCGGCAGGAACAACCTGACCATTGACTTTGACTTGCGTCACACTGCGCGGATGAATAAGCTGGATCAATTCCCGATATGAATGTTTAAGCAATAATTGAATACGCATGACCTTCATGCCTCCACCAGTGGAACCAGCACATCCACCAACAAACATCAGCATAAGCAGTATAGCTTGCGCTAAAGAAGGCCAGAGTTCAAAATCTGCTGTGGCAAAACCTGTGGTGGTCACAATTGCAGCGACTTGGAAAGAACCGTAGCGAAGCGCATCCCAAAAATTGCCATAATTCTGGTGAAGCATAGTCCACACGGTGATCACAGCAGTTGCAATAAAAAAAATGCCCATAAAAAAACGAAATTCAGCATCTTTGAACATTTTCATCGGGCGACCGCTTAAAAGCAAAAAATGTAATGAAAAATTTATGCCTGCAATAATCATAAAAACGGTTATGACATAATCAATATATGCGGAATTAAATGCAGCCACTGAAGTATTCCGAGTAGAAAAACCTCCAGTCGCCATTGTGCCAAAGGTGTGACACAAGGAGTCAAAAATATCCATGCCACCAAGTAGCAGCAACATTGTTTCCAGCACAGAGAAAAGTAAATATACTTTCCACAAGAGCATTGCCGTATCCTTGATGCGCGGTCGCAATTTATCAGGAATTGGCCCTGGCACCTCAGCCTTATAGAGCTGCATTCCTCCCACACCTAAAAAAGGTAAAATAGCAAGCGAAAGGACAATAATACCCATGCCCCCTAACCAATGTGTTAAGGAACGCCAAAACAGCAGCCCCTTGGCTACGGATTCAATGTCCGTCAATACACTGGAACCTGTGGTGGAAAAACCAGAAAGAGATTCAAAGAGACAGTCCGTAAATGAGGCACCAAAAACATCCCCAAACCAAAAAGGTAAAGCACCAAAAACTCCAGCTGCAAACCAGCCCAAGCCAACTATTGCCATGCCTTCACGGTGGTTCATGCCCCGTTCAGAAGCAGGAACTCGACAAGTAATAAAAAAAATCAAACCACAGGAAACGCTCACTATAATAGAATACACAAGAGGCAATTGCCCTGCATCATTATAGTATATGGAAAAAGCCAAAGCACAGAGCATGGTTAAGCCAATGCACATAACCAAGGCACCAATGACATGTAAAATATACTTAAGACGCATTTAAATACGCTCTGCTTTGGAAGCTAAAACAGACTCCACCTTAGGTATAGTATTGCGTGTAGACAAAATAACCAATCTATCACCGGTTTCAATTATGGTATCCCCTCGCGGAACAATAACCTCGGTTCCTCTTTGAAAGCAAAGAATCAGTGCACCGCGTGGAAATTTTATATCCATAACTCGTTTGTTGGTTAGCTTTCCTGTTTCTTCCGCAACATACTCTAAAACCTCTGCCTCTTCTCCCTTAATCGCTACAGCAGAGAGTACCTTGCCCTTTCGTATATAGGTTAAAATAGTATTTACGGCAGCCAAACGTGGATTAACTACATGATCAATACCAATGGGCTTGATAAGTGGCATGTATGCAAAATTATTGATTCGGACAATGGTTTCACGCGCCCCCATCTTCTTTGCCAGCAAGCAGGTTAAAATATTCATTTCTTCTTCGCCTGTGACAGCGATAACCATATCCAGCTCACCGACATTTTCTTCTTCAAGTAGGCTATGATCAGTGCCGTCGCCCTGTAAAATAATAGGTCTATTCAAAGTCTCGAAAGATACGCGCAACGCTCAGGGTCAAGATCAACAACACGGGTATGGTAAAATTTATTATCTAATGATTTTGCAAGTCTATGCCCAATATTGCCGCCTCCAACAATCAAAACGGAATTAATGGCTTTTTTCTTAAGCCCTAATCGCTCAAGCACTTCATCCTGCTGCGTGATTTCACAGGCCACATACACAACATCCCCAAGTTGTATAATATCTTCACCAGAGGGAATAATCAATTTGTCGTCTCGAACCATTGCAGCTATAACAACATCAACATCTCCAATAGTTTCGCGCAGGCGAGTTAATTTTACACCAATCAAGGGAGATTCATCAGGCAAATTCAGCCCGATAAGACGTATTTTACCTCCGGCAAATTCATTGATTTCAACCGCCCCCGGTACAGACATCAAACGCAAAATTGAATGTACGACTTCTTGTTCAGGATTAATAAGGCGAGAAATGCCCATTGCACCACTCGTCAGTAAGGAAGCGTGTTCATCATATTCTTCTCGTCTGGCGCGAGCTAAAGAGATAATTTGAGGGGCTAATTGCTTGGCAAAATAGCAGGCCATCAAGTTTATTTCGTCTGAATCAGTTACCGCTAAAAGAAGGTGTGCTTCCTTAATCCCTGCATCAAGTAAAGTTGCTGGACTCGCACCAGAACCGTGCATGGTCTGCACATCCAAAGTCTCAGCCACACGGGTCAAGGCTTCGGCCTTTTTGTCTATGACAACAACGTGTTTATGCTCTCCGGCCAGCCTTCTGGCAATATGATACCCAACTTCTCCAGCACCAACGATAATAATTCGCACGAGGCAAACGCTCCTGATAAATTCATCCTACAGCGTACTATGATACATATATTTTACGCTTCTTTGAGACAAGAAGCAACAAGAGTAAAATGCCCTTATCTCTTAGCGTATAGCGTACAAACGAACGCCTTGAGCCGTGTCTTCTACTCTGTAGCCAAGCTGGGCAAGTGTATCACGGATACGATCTGACTCCGCAAAATTTTTATCTTTGCGGGCTTGCAGACGCTGCTGAACTAAAACCTGTATTTTTTCAGGCCACTCGCTACGCGGAAGAGGCAGCAAGGATTCATCTAAAATATTCAATACTCTATTAATTTTCCGAAGCTCACGAAGGCAGGCTTTAGCAGAAGCTGTATTCATCATATCTTGAGCGCAGAGCGTACTTATATTTTTGCTAAACTGAAATAATTTTGGCCAAAAATGATGCAAAGATACATTGGCTTCCATCGCTTCCGTAAAGCCTGTTTTAAGATCAAAAATTGCTTGTTCTGCTTCATGGATAAGCGCATTTTCAGCATTTTTGGCAGTGTGGTTTGTATCATGGATCAAAAGTAACGTTCCAACTGTTTCCTGCACACGAGTCCAATTCCGAACCCACATAAATATCGACTCTTGCGTGGCCAAAAGTGGCTTATGATACGCGCCGGACAAAAGCCACATACGCAGTGCTTTTGCATTGCCAGCAAATGTGAGCAGATCGTTTATTCCATATTCTGCCTCTGATTCTACTTGTGCATTCATCAGCCAAATATTGGGCTCTTTATTTGCTGCACCTAAAAGAGCTCGCAAATTTTCCAAATGTGGAAAGCGATGTGCTTCAGAAGCCAGCAAAATATCTATATGCTCAAGTTCGCTCGCAGCAGCTCCGGTCATTTGTAAAAACCAACTTGGGCGAACTTTTCCCCATTGGCTTTCCAAGGCTTCTCCCTCTTTAATGTCCTGTAAGCTGGCACGTTTGAAAAGCGTAAAATCTTTGGAATTATCTTTAAGGTATGTATCAGAAATTATACGCCCCATGCCGGCTTTTTCCATATCCACGCAGGCCATTGTCCCGTAGCGAGCATCACGAGTCACATCAAAATACACACTGCGTAATTTTTCATAGGCCAAACCTTTACCGGTCAGGGATTGAACCAGTTCAAGACTTAAAGCATTTCCAGCAGAAGCTGGAACAAAACAAATATTTTCACCCAAGCCAAGTGTATGCGCTATTTTTTTTAAGGTATGTATTTTATCATGTATAAAATCAGTGCGCTTTTTTTGCTTTTGCCGGGCAAGGCTCAGGGTTCGATCGTCTAAATCCGCCAGTCCAACGGCCATTGTCACCTGTCCGCCTTTATACTCAAGCCAACGAGCCAAAACATCGCCGAGAACCATACGTCGCCAAGCATCAGGATCGTCCGGTGTCTCCATACCCGGCCCTATGGTAAATAAAGTCTTTGTTGCGCCATAGGCCACGGTTTTGTGTGCACAAGTATCCATGGATACAAGCTGCACCCCAAGATAGGAAGGAGACGCAAAAAGTGATGTCGAAAGATACCGCTCGCCAGAATCAGGGAAAATAGTAACAAGAGTGCCTTGTTGTCCTTGGTTGGCAAGGGTTTCAGCTATTTTAAGTGCCCCTGCTAAGGCTGCCCCTGAACTCATGCCCACAAAAAGTCCTTCCTCTTTTGCTAAACGGCGCGTCAATGCAAAAGCAATTTCATCCTCCACATGAATAATATTATCTGGCGCATTACGATCCCAAATCCCGGGAGGATAGGATTCAAGCATATTTTTAAGCCCTTGTATCTTATGACCAGCATACGGCTCGACAGCTATAACTTTGACCGCATCACTTTCAAGTCTCATGCGCTTGGTAATCCCCATACAAGTTCCTGTGGTACCAATAGAGCTGACCACATGTGTTACTTGTCCGGCTGTTTGTTCCCATATTTCACGGCCAGTACCCTTAAAATGCGCCTCAATTGATGACAAATTATTATACTGATCCATTAAAACATATTTTTCAGGTGATTCCCGGTACAAACGGTATGCTTCTTCAATGGCTCCATCTGTAGAAAGATGTCCGGGAGTAAGTCGTATATCCGCTCCATACCCCTTTAAGATCATTTTTCGTTCTTCACTTGCCAATTCACTCATAAGCAGCATGAGGCGGTAGCCTTTGACTGCTGCAACCATAGCAAGGCCAATACCTGTATTGCCACTGGTTGCTTCAATAATGATTTTATCAGCAGTAAGTTCACCGGACTTTTCAGCAGCTTCAATCATGGCTAAAGCAACCCGATCTTTTATAGACCCCCCCGGATTGACTGATTCAACTTTTGCCAAAATACGAATAGCCGGACCATAAGGATTGAGCTTGGTGAGTTCCACCAGCGGTGTATTTCCTATGCGTTTTAATACATCCTTATAGATCATCGGTAGTCCTTGTTGCGCTAAACATGTTTTTGTATGATGTGTGCCATAGTTACGGCAAAAGACCTTTGCTCGCAAGCCTATCAAGACAAGACTTGCTTTTCCATACGCAGCATGTCAATTTTTGTGTTGCACAAAAATATCGTAAAAAAATAGAAACTGTCTATATGGAGATGAGTATGGATTTGTTGATTTCTCCTTCTCTTTTTTGTTTGACTCTTCTCGCTGTTTTGAGCGCAAGCACTGCGTGTGGTGCAACGTTTATAGCCTTTTGTAGCGAAGTTCATGCCTATTTTTCAAAAAAAATTTTTTATAAAAAATTTTCCGAGCAAATGAGCATTTTTGCTCTTGGCAATCTACTTTTTACCACTTTGTGTGGTGCTCTTTGTCTGAGCTATCTCATATTGCAAAAAAAGAATATCCATGCTGCTTTTTTAGGGCAATCCCCCTTAGCTCTTGTAGTCGCCTCAGTGGGATTTACACTTTTTATGCTCGCTCTATTAAAAGGCAGTAGAACAGGTAAAAATAACAAAGGACATCTGTTGCTGACTTCTCTTGCAGCTCTTGCTTGTTTGATAACCCTTATAAGCAGTTTGGCTGCTGTCAAATATGCCTTGTACACAGCCGAAACTCCAGCATTGCAGGTTTTGCTTTTTCCGCCTCTTAGATCTATGCACTGGCCTGTGCTTTTACTGCTCATTATACTTTTTCTTATCTATGGCAGTGGAATTGGCCTCAGCTACTTATTTTTCCGTAGAAAACGCGATGATTTTGGGAGAGATTATTATAATTTTGCGCTGCTCTTAGCCCTACGCTGGGCAATAGGCGCAAGCCTTGCGCTGCTCATATTTTCAGCATGGATATGGGCAAGTAGCCAAGTGATTCAAACAGCAGTCAAAACCTTATCTTTGTATGAACTGGCTTGTTGTGGACTTTTTGCACTGTGCTTTTTTTCTTGGTTATTCTCTTTTTTCACGAAAAAACCATTGCAAGCTAAAATAATAATTACCAGTGCCTCAGTTTTGCTGTGTATAATATATTGCCTTGCCGGTTTTGCTTTCCGCACTGTATTGCTTCTCTAAGCTCATACTCTCTGACAAGTATTAAGCATTATAAATAACTGGACTGTCGTGACTTATGCGTAGAATGAGAAAAAGAATATACAGAGTGAGAGAAGAGAGGGAGTTAAATAAAAAAAGGTCGATTATATAACCGACCTTTGTATAAATCAATTTTCAAATTATTAATGACACATGCTCTTATTTATTACACATGCTCTTATTGATTACACATGCTCTTATCTATGACATATGCTCTTATCTATGACATATGCTCGTCTGTGTTTCACTGTATTTACTACACATCTTCGTGCCCGTCTTCTGTTTCCCCCTGCCCTTTCCAAGCTTCTGGTTCATCTCCAAAATTCTTTTTCGCTTCCCTGTACCCAAGATTAAATGCTTTGACATTAATATCTTGAATTTTCGGTGGCAAGGCTTCTTTAAGACAAGTACGCATGGTACGTTGATCCACAAAAGGTAATAAATAAGAAATAGCACCTAAAACAAGCGTATTCATAGCCTGAGCAATGCCTATTTTTGCTTTTGCCATTTCCGTAAAAGGCAAACCAAGGAAAATATTCGTAGGTGGTTGCGTTACCAAATCAGATTCCACTAAAAGAATGCCACCGGGCTTAAGATACCGATAATAGGTATTGCAAGCCTCTTGCGAAAGAGCCACAAGCAAATCCAAATTCTCTGCTTTAGGGTAACTAATGGTGTCTGAACTAATGACCAGATCACATTTACTGGAACCACCGCGTGCCTCCGGACCATAGCTCTGAGTTTGAGTAACATTATAATCATGCCCCAAAGCCAGTCCTGAGCCAAGCACGCGCCCTAAGGTAATGATACCCTGACCGCCTGTGCCTGAAAGACGGATTTCAAATCGCTCTAAATGTATTTTACTCATTTTCCACCCCCGGCAAGATTCTCCTTGAGGGTATTGTAACGATCTTCAAGACCCGCTTCCAAAGTATTATTCACAAACACACCGGTAGGGAATTTATCTTTACGCTGTGTTTCACTCATTTCCTGCCATCTCTCTAAAGGTACCGCACCTTTCTTGAGTGCAGTGTACATTTCCACCGGAGATTTGTGCTTATTTTTACGACCATATTGTGTATGACACGGACTAAAAACTTCAACCATGGAAAAACCAGGATGCACAATAGCCTCGGAAATAATTCTATCCAGCTGCTGAGCATGGAAGCTCGTACCACGCGCTACATAATTAGCACCGGCAGCTTGTACCAACTCAACAAAGTCAAAATTCTTTTCCAGTAGCCCATATGGCGAGGTCATGGAAAAAGAACCAGCAGGCGTGGCCGGTGAAGCCTGACCTCCGGTCATCCCGTAGATATTATTATTTAAGATAATAGCAGTAATTCCAATATTACGCCGAGCAGCATGAATTAAATGATTGCCACCGATAGACAAGGAATCTCCATCACCCATGATAACAATAACATTAAGCTTCGGAGAGGCCATTTTAATGCCGGTGGCAAAAGTTAATGCCCTGCCATGCGTAGCGTGCACTGTATTAAAATCAACATATACGGCCAAACGTCCAGAACAACCAATGCCTGCCACAACGCACACATCATCTTTGTCCAGTTGAAGACCATGAATACTTCGCACTAAAGATCCCAAAACGATCCCATGCCCACAGCCGGGGCAAAGTACATGTGGGAACTTTTTATTATGCCTCAAGTACTGATGAATAATTTGATTTCCACTAGGTTCTTTGCTCATGGCTACACCTGCATCACGGCCTTGAGGATTTCAGATGGAGTTACGATTGATCCATCCACACGGTTCAGGGTCTTCACCCTGCATCTGCCATTATTCACTCGTTTCACTTCACGAGACATTTGCCCCATATTCATTTCAGGGACAATAATCACACGCGCCTTAGACATCATACGTTCTGTTGCTGCGCGAGGATAAGGGAATAAAGTTTTTAATTTAAGCAGTCCGGCTTTAACGCCTTGCTCTCTGGCGAGTTCTACCGCACGTTCAGCTGCACGAGCTACCGAACCATAGGCAATAATACCAACCTCACAATCTTCGGTCTGCACTTCATGCACAAGGGAAATTTGAGGCAGGAATTGATCTATTTTGCGGAATAATCTGTCTATAAGCTCTGAAACTTCACCACTTTTTGAGGTGGGGAAGCCAAGAGAATCATGCGTCAAACCTGTGACATGAAAACGATAGCCTGAACCAATGGCCGGCATTGGTGGTACTCCACGCACGGTTTCTTCGTATGGCTTATACCATTCAGGAGGCATAGTCGGTACAGTGCGATTTGCAACTTCCACTTCACCTTCACGAGGTAATTCAATTTTTTCGCGTGTATGCGCTGTGATTTCATCAAGTAAAAGCACAACTGGAGTGCGAAATTTTTCGGCCATATTAAACGCATGTACCGTCATTTCAAGACACTCTTGCACATCAGAAGCGGAAAGGACAATGATCGGATGATCACCATGTGTTCCCCAACGAGCCTGCTGTACATCTCCCTGCGCCGGACTTGTGGGCAAGCCCGTACTCGGGCCACCGCGCATTACATTAACGATAACCAAAGGAGCTTCTGCCATGCAGGCATAACCAATATGCTCCTGCATTAGCGAAAATCCCGGCCCTGAAGTAGCGGTCATGGCTTTACGACCAGCAAGAGATGCTCCAATAACGGCACCAAGACTGGCTATTTCATCCTCCATTTGGATAAAAACACCATCCTTGGTTCGTGGCAATCGAGAAGCCATCCCTTCCATTATTTCACTGGAAGGCGTGATGGGATAGCCGCCGTAAAAGGAACAACCAGCAATAAGGGCACCTTCAACAACAGCATCGTTGCCCTGTGCAAACAATTCCTTGCGTTTTTTCTTTCTGCCGGCAGGCATGAGCCCTCCCCTATTCCTGAACGTCGTTCAGGTCTTCGACTACCACGGCAAAATCCGGGCAGTGCAGTTCGCAGAAACTGCAATGAATACAGTTTTCCTGCCGAGCAACAACAGCTTTGCCGCTGATGCGATCGAGTTCAAGAACTTTGGCAGGACAAAATTGGACGCAGATACCGCATCCCTTACACCAGTCAGGGTATACGGTGACTTTGAATGAACCTTGTTTTTTTTTGGGCATTTTCCTCATCCGGTTGAATATATGGTCAGCCTAATGATTTTCGGCTAGCATCTATTGATAGGGTTATGCAATACATTTTTTCATTTTTTTTCTTCAAAACTGATGTTTCTTCGTTTTAAGGCTTCATTTGCCAAAGAATTGACAACAGAAGCAGCTAAAGCCGAGCCACCTTTGCGCCCTTTTACGCAAATAAATTCAATATCCTTGCGCTTCATAAGCAGTGCTTTAGACTCCTCAGCGTTCACAAAACCGACTGGCATACCTATTATTAACGAAGGTAATGTCGGCATTTTTTCTAAAGAAAATAATAAACGCATCAAGGCGGTAGGTGCATTACCAATAAGAAAAATTTGTGGAGAAATTCGCTTCAAAGCAACATCGATTGCAGCCAAAGCTCGTGTTGTTTTATTTTGTTTAGCCATAGTCACGACTTCATAATCATCCATAAAACAGTGTACCTTACAACCAAGAGGCTGCATTCTACGCATGGGAATGCCGCAGCGAGCCATTTGCGTATCCGTAACAATATCTGCCTTATTCATTAAAGCCTGCACACCGTTTTCTATTGCATTGGGGCTAAAACGCACTAAATCAAGCAGCTCAAAATCTGCAGTGGTATGGATCATACGGCGCACTACATCCCATTGCATACCCGTAAAAGGTTTAGGCTCAGGCACTTCAGAGTCAATAATCTGCAAAGACATAGTCTCAATATCTTGCGAATTTACTTTCTTAAGCTGAATATTTTTCATACTTGCCAGCCCACTTAAAATTTATCGAATAGAGACAAAAATACAAACAAAGGTCATAATAAAATTGAAAAGAAAACAAAAATTATCTGAGAAAATTCAAAAATATGAGCAAAAAAATCTGTTGTTAAATACTGAACTGAGCTTGCATAAGCTCAAAAAATTTATAGAGAGCGTCCGCATACGCTAAATATTCAAGCCATAAATACGCTTAACAATGAGTCTACTGACATATTGTGATAGAAAATATAAGCCCTTATCACACAACTGTTTCATAAATATTTTAGGGAAGAACATGCTGTTTTTCAAATTGCCAGAGGCTTTTAGCTCGCGCCACTTCTCTATTATCCATATCGCAACGCAATGAATGGAATAAAGCATCTGGTTCAGCAGTGCTGCCCCCAGTACAAGATACAATGCTTTGATTACGCTTAACCTCGGCTCGGAACTGAATATCCATTGCTTTTAATTGGGCAGACGCATAATTTTTTGGAGCAGACTCTAATGCCCAAGCAATAAAATGTGTATTGTTTACATGTCCGTTCAAATCAATATCTTCTAAGCGAGCTAAAATTGTACTTTTTTGCTGAACTTTTTCAAGACAAGCTATTTTTTTCCCTTCAAAATGAAAGACTTGAGGCTGCTGCACACGGGCAAACATATTTTGAAAAACAGGAGGAATGCTCATCATACAACGATTTTCTATATTCATCATGACCCAATTGCTCGCGCCTTTGCCCAGTTCCTTTCTCTCTTGATCAAGAAATATAAAATCACGCTTGGCAGAATATTTATCACTGCTGACCGGACAAGTGCGGACAATAACAATTTCTCCTGCTTTCGGGTAACGGGTCATTTCTACTGCCACCCGTGTAAGTACCCAGACAACATTATGAGTTAATAACTCACTCATTCCCCAATTGAGACGCTCTGCATGAAGTCCTGCTGCTTCTTGAAAATAATTGAGCAACACATGAAGAGGCGCATGTCCGCTTGTATCAACTTCATGCATACGCACGCTTGCGCGATACTCAAAAATCATATCCGTCTCTTTCATGTCTCTCCCTTTGAGTACAGTTTCCTAACAAAAATAGGGATTCAGCAGATACTGAATCCCTATTGTCTATTCTAGGAACAATGGTATCAATGGTATCAATGGTATCAGCCGTTTAATTCCTTTTCTTGTGGAAAGACCGGCAGATAACGATAGCTCAAGGCTAATACTAAACCACCATATGCGACAATCATCGCACTGGTAGCAATTTCAGCCCAGTTCGGTGCATAGGTATACCACTTATCAAAAGGCAATACAGGCAAGGCAATGGTTTGTACGGTAAAGACATAGCGATTGATGACAATGCCAGTACAATCAAGCAAAGCAGCAAAGTACAGCAAGCTTGGTCGATTTCTGATTGACGGAGTGATGAGCATGATAGCCGGAAGAATCCCGCAGATACCAAGCTCAGTCCACATAAGCCACTTACCGTAAATAATACCATGGAACATCTGATCAAAGGTAAAGCCCATACGAGGCAGAACATCAGTAGCCCAAGCCCAAGTATCAAGCAGCTTAAAGAAAAGGTAAACGCAAAGCATGGTGCCTGCTATTTTACCCATCAATGCTTTTACTTTGAACTCGACCAGTTTCTTACCAGTAATTTTTTCAAGCAAAGTACAAATCAGCACAGTGAAAACCGGACCGGAAGCCACGGCTGATAAGACAAACAGGAAAAAAGTCCAAGGCCAAATAAAGAAACCATCACGAAAAGCATACGGACGTCCAATGAGTACACCATACATACCACCTAAGGAACCTTGGTGGAAGGTAGACAAAAACGTACCCAAACCAGCAAAAAGAGCCATATTGACGTGCATATTATGCGCGAAAGCATGGACAAACTTGTTTTTATTTAACTGTTTCTGTTCCAGAATAAGTGGAAGATATTCAATAATCAGCACTGTGCAATAGCAAGTGATGCAAAAAATAACTTCCGTGAGCATCGAGTGAACATTAGGATGCCAATAGCCAAACCATGCTCGTCCGGGTTGCCCAATATCCATAGTTAAAACTAACATTGCGCCAGAATAACAGATAAACCCTACAATAACCGTAAGATTTATTATTTTTTCTAGCTGCTTAATTTTCAGGATATATTTCAAAAATCCTGAGAAAAAGGCACCAGCACCCAAGGCAATAACCGCAAGGTCAAAAGTAATCCACAGAGCAAAACCAAAGTAATTGTCCATGGCAGTTGCACCAATACCATTATACAAAATAATGAACGCGGCATAAAGCCCCCAAAGCAAAACAGCTCCGAGTACGGCGATCACCATAAGGAATCGGCCAAACGAACAGCGTTGTGCGCCTTCGGGGAAGAGTTTGCTATCCATGATCTCTCCTCCTTATTCGTGAGAGGCTTGTTTTACTGCAGAGTGATGTTCACCAGCAGCGTGGTTGTCTCCCTGCTTACGAACCCATTCGCGCTTGGAGTAATAGTAAACTTGGGGTCCAAGTTGCAATTTTTCCAGCAAACGGAAAGCATACGGAGACTGCTTTAATTCATGAACTTTGTGTTCTGCATTATTCAAATCGCCAAAGCTAATAGCTCCGGTAGGACAAGCTTCAACACAAGCCGGTTTCCAGTATCCTTCCGGTAAATCCATAGGATCAATGCCTTCTTCACGAGCTTGATCCTTGGCTTTAAGATAACGTGAATGGCAGAAATTACACTTTTCAACCACACCACGCATACGAGGTGAGGTATTTGGAGAAAGTGTTTTATCCATCCCTGCTGGGTAAAGCGGATCCCACCAATTAAAGTATCTGGCATGATACGGGCAAGCAGCCATGCAGTACCTGCAACCAATGCAACGAGGATAAATCTGGCTTACAATACCCCCTTCCTCGTTTTTGTCCGTGGCAACAACAGGGCACACAGGGACGCAGGCAGGATTTTCACATTGCATACAAGGACGAGGCAAATATGCTGTATCCGCATCAGGAAATGCTTTTTTATTATTGAGTTCATACACAAGCAACCAAGAGAGCGTCCGCAATTTATTGCTTGGCTCATCACGCTGTATAGTCATGCTTTGGAGAGCATTGTGTGGGTCTTCTTGAGTCATAGGAGCAATATTGTTTTCGACTTGACAGGAAACCATACACGCGCCACAGCCCGTGCACTTATCCACATCGATAACCATGCCCCACTTTACTTTGAATTCTTTAGCATGCATGCAAAATCCCCCTATATTTTGGCAATGGTCACGGTGGAACCGGCCCAAGTAGTACTGCCGCTTTCACTGCTAACAGTCATTATATTGAGCGCATTATCACCCTTGCCCTTGGAAAATTCATCCCAAGCAGTATGGCCGAAGCCCAAGGGAACAGCAACGGTGTCAGAAACCACTTCTTCGTTGATATGGACTAATGCAAGGCATTTGCCGGAAGAATTGCTGAGTTGAATTTTGTCACCTTCACTCAAATTTTGAGCTTGAGCTGTTTCACTGTTCATCTGGACAAACATTTCCAGCCCCTTAAGTTCGGTATCACGAATACAAATAGGGTTATGCGGAGTTGTCGCAAGATCAGCAGAACCAAAATACAACTGACTGTAAATATCCAGTTGCAAACCATGAGCAACAGATATTTTTTTACCAAGAGTCTGCGGTGCCAAACGTACAGAGTATGTGCCCACAGCTCCTTCTACCAGAGCATCTTTCTTTGCTTCAAGGACTTCTTCAAAAGTCTCAAATCCAAGATCAGCAAGAGAAAGCAATATATCAGCAGTTGATCTTGCTCCATACCCGGGTTTGGTCACAGCTTCAGTTGCCACATAAGTAGTTGCTGCTACGCCAAACGGATTGGCCAAATCATCAGCACGTTCATATGGATGGGCATTGGGTAGCACTAAATCAGCTTTGGCAGCAGTTTCATCCATCCATGTGGAGAAGGAAACGACAAAGCCAGCTTTTTCAAGGAGATCAGCCATGCCATAGGCAGGATTTGCGTCATAAACCAAGGCTACTTTGGGGGCAAAGGTGTTTTTGGCTGCCAGCAAATCTTTTTCAAAACGTGCTGTGCGTGTCAAAGCACCATTGATAACCGGCGGTAACTCCGCCAAAGCAACCATGCCACCATCAACATTAAGGCGACCAAGCAATAGGTTGATGATCATACCAACAGCAGCCGTAGAGGCATCCATAGCATAATCACAGCAAACAACCGGCGTTTTTGCTTGCATGAGCTTTCGCGCCAAGCCTTCGATAACAGAGGATTTTACTCCGCTCGCTGCTTCAACCTGCGAAGGTGAATACGACAGGGCAAGCATTTTTTGGAATGCGCCAAAATCAGCGGATTCAAGCGTCGCGCCCTGCGCTACTAAATGATAAGCAATGCCCATTGCAAAGGCTTTCATGCCCGCAGGCTTAACCGGAACAAAAGCATCGCAAACAGAAGCAGTATGTCCGCCACGAGGTGCAGCATAGATATATTCAGCACTGGCTTCTTCGCTTGTAGGATGGCTTGCAGCAAAGGCTTTTTGGTTAGCAACAGTCGTACCCCATGATTCAAGGGCATCAGCACCAATCATCAGTACGAGGTCACTATTTGCAAGATCATAACCAATCTGCCCTTCGCCTTCGAGTAAACCGTTCCAAGCACGAGTTGCCGTTCCTAGTGAGGAAGGCATCATATAATATTCATTTGGAGCAATGGCTGAAAGAATCTCATTCACAGTTCCAGTATCATCCCCTGAAATAACAGCCACAGAATCTCCGGCCTCTGCAAGTTTTGCTTGCAACAATTCAAGAGCTTCATCCCAAGAAATAGCTTGACCGTTTTTCAGAGGTCCATTGACTCGTACAGGGTTATTCATCATTTGCACGCCGTTGGCACACACAGGACAAATACCACCCTGAGACAAGGGATTATCCGCATCACCTTGAGTAGCAAAAGGTTCCCCATTCACTGTACGAACTTTGACCGCACAAGCGTTGGGACACAATTTTGATACCGCGGGAACATCTTCAACAGCCCCATTTTTCAGTTTGGGAATCCAGCCCCAATTTTGTGTCCAAATAGACACATCATCAGTAACTTTCCACATCGCGGGGGTAACCAATAAGCCAAGGGTGCCACCCACGGAGAATTGAATGAAGGATCTACGATTTAGCATATGGCACCCTCCTTATTTGTGGCAGACGTAGCAAGCGTTGGACTGGTGCATCTTCGCATGACACTGTTCACACTGCCACATCTTCATGGTAGATTTTGAATAACCGGTGAAGATATTTTCCATAAACGGAGGTGGCGTGCTGCCGCTCTCAATGCCCGCAGGGTGACACAATGCACAATTGGGCTCGTCCTCGTTTTCTTCTGCCTCATGTCCGGCTTCGGCTCCGGCTAATGTCAAACCAGCATGTGCTTTATGCGAGAAAAAGACATTGTCTGGCTGGAATTGATAATTATACCAAGGGATTGTTTCACCGGGCAACAAATACCGTACCAACATTTCACGTTCAGCCACAATATCTTCTTCTTCACCAGAAAGAATCAAATCATCCAATTCTTCCGGCCCTGAACTTTGGGCTAAAACTTTTTCAGTTCCTCCGGCCAAGTCAATAGCCTCAAGAACCAAAGCACGATCTTCTGAGGTGCCAATATCGTGACAATTCATACACTCTTCATTACTCGGAAAACCGGCATATGTGCCATTTTCTCTAAAATAATGACAATCCTCGCAAGCCATTTCCTGACCTTCAACGTGTGTTTGGTGGCTAAACCGAAAAGGTTGTTCCTTAGCAGAGAACAAGATATCCGGAAATAAGACCCAACCAATAACCGCCATAATCAGGAAACCAAGCAAGAACGGAAGAGCTCCTCCAGACTGTTTTGATGCTCTTTTTTCCATAACCTGCCCCATCACTCCTCATAATTTGAAATTTCACAAAAAAAAAGACCTTGATGAATTGGGAATTTATACGGCAGTATCCTTTTCTATGTCAAGGTAATATCAAAATTTTCACAAAAAGTATTTGCTCTTCATTCTCTTCACAAAAACACTGAGCACAACACCAACTAAAAAGCCACCCCGATTTCTCAAGGTGGCTTATTACTATAAAAAATCAAGCGATAGGACTATTCAAAAAGGGTAAATTCATCGCGACGATTTTTAGCCCATGCTTCTTCTGTTTCCCCTGACATTGCTGGATTTTCTTCCCCAAAACTTACCATAGACAATTTTTCAACCGGAACCCCAAGGATAACAAGATAATCATACGCAACACGAGCTCGCCGTTCACCAAGAGCCAGATTATACTCCACGGTACCGCGCTCATCACAATGCCCTTCTATGACCATGGTCAATTCAGGGTAACGCTTCAGAATGCCTGCTTTTGTCGCAAGATTATCACGGCTTGCTGTTGTCAAGGCCGAAGAATCATATCCAAAATAAATAGGAAGCACTAATTCTTCCTTTGCTTTTGCAAGTTGGTGGGAACGTATCTCGTCCTCAGACGGACCGGATGGTTCATGTACGACTACCGCTGGAACATCCCATTGCTCATTACTTTGCGGAATCTCTTTTTTAATGATCTCAAGAGGCAGAGGATCTAACTCTTTTTTTGCACACGAAGCCACGCTAAAGACCAGACAAAACAGGGTTATTCCCAGTAGTATTTGCCTATTTACCATGCTTTTCATACCTTCTCCTTCTATTCACGGTAATAAGGTATCGCCATCTAAAACGCGAGTTCCTCGTTCAGTATATTCAAACATAATATCCCCATATCAAAAAAACAAGACTTGGTCATCTTAAAATTATTGGATACGCGAGGTATCCCATGTCGGTGCCGTAGCATCTCCTGCTCCGGTAGGCAAATGACGCGGTGCGGTTCCATGTCGCGTGGTCATATAGAGTTGGTACTGACCGCTACGATTTGAAGCAAAGGCAACAAAATAGCCGTCAGGGCCAAAAGCTGGATCTTCATCTGAACCAGGGCCAAAAGTTATTTGTCGCTCAGTATCTGTTTCCAAATCATAAACAAATATTCTATGCCCTGTCTGCATCAAACGTGTAAAAGCAATATAACGTCCATTTGGAGACAGACAAGGGTTCGTATTATATTTGCCTTGCAAGGTCACTCGCCGAACCGTACCATTTTGCATGTCTTTAACAAAAATATGTGGATTGCCTTTACGACCAGAAGCAAAAGCCATCAGCGTACCGTCCTGATTAAACGTAGGAGATACATCAATAGAAGAACTTTGTTCCAATGGTTGCAATACCCTATACACTTTTGACACATGCCAAATATCAAGGGATCCTTTGCAAGACATGGTTGCAGCGATGCTCCCATCCGGCAAATATGTCGGGCTTATTACTGTATAGCCCGGAAAACTTTTCAGCCGAACTCTCGCCCTTGCTCTTTCCAATATTCCCAAACTATGTTCCCGTGAACCAATATGAGTAAAAATAATTTTACTCCCATCTTTACTCCACTCAGGACTCAAATTGATGCCACCAACATTGGTCACTTGCTTTACTTCACGCCCTTGAGGACTGACTGTAAATATCTCGCGGCCTCCTTGCATCTTTTTTACAAAAGCAATGTCAGAATTAAAAAAACCACTTTTTCCGGTCAAGGCTAACATAAACGAGGAACAGAAAGTATCCGCAGCCTGCCCCACCGTTGTTGCATCTAAACCAGCATAAGCCTTTCCGACAAGTCTATGCCCGTTCAGGGTCTCATACACTCGTATTTCCAAACTTCCATCATTCCAGCCTATACTTGCAAGTAAGTCCACCCGTGCCATGCTCAAAGGTTGTATGTTTATTTCTTGAAACAGTACTCCTTGAGAGGGATCTCCACCTAAAATAGTACTCAGCTTGACCTGCTCTAAAAAAGGTAAAAAAGAAAAATTTTGACGTACATGAGCGACAAAATCATCAATCCATGCAGGTAAAGGTTCTATTCCTAAAGCACGGGGTGGCAAAATAATAAGTCGCATGGCTGTTTGCCCTGGCCCGTAAATATCAACAGTAACCTTTGCCTTGGCAGGAGAGTTCAAGGCAAAGGTCAAAACACAAATAATAAGCACAATATACTTCTTCATGGCTGGTATAACTCGCTCAGATTAAAATTCACAATAATAACTCGTAAATCTTCACGCTTGGGTGGCGGAACCTGACGAGTTATGGCGACCGCACGCAAAACAGAATCATCAAAGGGAGCATGCCCTGAACTCTTTACTAAATTATAGCTTTCAATAGTACCGTCCTCGGATAAAAGCATTTCTACAGAGGCCGTTAAATGCTCTGCTGAACCATAGGAAGGATACGACCAATTTTTCTTTACGGTTCGCCCTACAATGTCTAAATAAATTGCTGCTAAACCTACACCAGCTTCGGATTGCGATGCTCCATCTTCTTGTGCTTTGGTATATATGTCGCCACTGGCATCAGCCATTGACTCCAATTCATGCTTCAGTGCTTGCTGCTTTTTTTTCTCTTGCGCCTCTAAATCCTGACGCATATTTTCAAATTCTTCCGCCATTATTTCCTGTGGCGTAGGTTTTGGGGGAGCAGGTTCTGCTAAAACTGGTTCAGGAATAGCAGGTTCTGAGGCAATAGCTTTTGAAGGCACCGGTTCTGCCAAAACAGGTTCTGGAATAGCAGGCTCAGGGTCTGTAGGTTCTGAAAGAACAGGCTCAGGGATAGCCGGAGAAGAAGGCTGTTCTATTTTTTTTTCTACTGTTTTGGAATCAGCAATATCTTGAATCACGGAAGACTGTTTTTTTTCAGGAACCGCCACAGGAGCAGGAGCTCGCACTGAGACGAGTTTCACTTCATACACGATTTTTTTCATCGACATAGGCGGAAACAGCTGTATCCAATATACAACTAAAAGCCCTAGCCCAAAATGTAAGGCCAAAGAAAAAAATAAACCGTGCCTAACCATACACTTTATTCTTTGTTTGTTTTTTTCCAAAAATCGTCCGTAGCAAAGACTTTATTTTGCTCAAGGGTCGATTCCGCAACAATACCTAAATTTTCTACGCCACCAACTCGTGCTTCCCCCATAACCGCAACCACAGCGCCATACGGAACGCCTTTGTCCGCTTTCAAATAAAGCTGTTTACCACTGTTTGTAACATTGGTTTGAATAACTTCAGCAAGCTGAGCAATTTCTACGCTAAAATCATTCAGTTTGATTTCCCCTGCATTGCTTATAGACAAAATAATATTATCTTCCCCTTGCGGTAAATTTTCCACCGCGCGTGTCCGGGGCAAATCCACATCCAAACCTTGCGTAAGCATAGGAGCAGTAATCATAAAAATAATTAAGAGCACCAACATTACATCCACAAAGGGTGTCACATTGATTTCAGAAAGTAAGCTATTTGAGTCGCCTACCTGCATTCCCATATACAATCTCCTCAGTCTAGTTTTGCAACTTACCAGCAGGAATTTCACGCTCCACGCGATTTAAGAACGCTCCTGCAAAATTGATCATTTCATCCTGAATTTCTGAAAGTGTTGAACGAAAAGAATTGTAGGCAAGAACTGCCGGAATAGCCACGGCAAGACCAAAAGCCGTCGCTATCAAGGCTTCAGAAATGCCGGGCGCCACAGTAGTAAGTGCTGCAGACTTCATAAACCCAATTTTGTGAAAGGCATCCATAATTCCCCAAACCGTACCAAATAATCCGATAAAGGGTGCAGCATTGGAACATGTTGCAAGAAAAGAAATATGCGAAGCCAAATGTCTCATTTCTGCGCTAATCCCTTGTTTGAGCATACGACGCAAAGTATCTTTGACCAGCGCATGTTTGCGTTCAAGTTCAATTTCTGCTTGCTTTAATTGATTAAATTCACCCACTGCCTTGGTAGAAAGACGCATTAAAGGAGATTGACTTTTGTCCCCTAATTCACGCAATCCAGCCGAGAGATCAGGTGTCAACAAAAAACGCTCATAGCCCTCTACTACTCTGCGTTTTGTGGAACTAAGCAACATAAATTTTGCAAAAATAATAGCCCAGCTCCATAAAGACATCGCAGCTAAAAGCCCTAAAACCACTTTTACTGGAACAGTAGCACCCAAAAGTAAGGTAAAGAATCCGCCATCAGGCATTAGTTCTGTCATACATAATCCTCACACTATAAAATATTACACTTTTCAGCTCAAAGGTGCAGGACTCGCTGCACAATTTCAAAAGCATTTTGCTCGGCTTGCGCCACATCTGCATGAGATAGTCCGGCTCCAAGTGCTGCACGCAATCTCAACTCAGCCCCTAACAAATCGCAAGGAGCATGAGCATCGTTATTGATTACCAATTTTGCCTCATGCTGCAATGCAAGTTTTGCCACATGTCCATTTGTATAGTTATGCCCACCACGAGTCGTGATTTCCAAAGCCACGCCACGCTCCGCAGCAAGCAATACTTCCTCGGTACTGATTAAACCCGGATGAGCTAAAATATCTACTCCGGCTTCTATGGCAGCAAGATTTGTTCCGCGCTCAACAGGTTCTACCACGGTTTCACCATGAACAATAACAAGTTGAGCTCCCAACTCTCTGGCTCGTTTCACATGATCGGCAATTAAAGCTGGTGGTACATGGGTAAGTTCTACTCCCACCAAAACATTCATATCAAAATAGTGCCCATCCTGAGCCAGCTTTGGAATACAGGCAAGGATATGCTCCAAAGTGGCAGCATCAGCATGATCCGTAATTGCCAAGGCTTTATACCCTGCAACTTTGGCTCTACGCACTAATTCTGCCGGAATCAACTCACCGTCGCTGAAGGTAGAATGGGTATGTAAATCAATCATGCTGTTCCTCTATCATCACATTTTATAGGGAGATTCCGGTTCCCAGTTCGCAAGTAAAGGTGCTTCACTCTGCGCTGCTAAAAATACTTCCAAATCTAAAATCGTTTTTTTGAGTGCTTCACTTTGCTGCCCTTTTTCTTCAAGCAAAGAACGGGGGACATAAATCGCAACACCAAAACGCACTGCAAGTGCCAAGCCATCTCCAAGCCTGCAATCAAAAATAAATTCCTCTTCATGCTGTTTCACGCGCAATTTCGCTCGAAAAACCTCATCATCCAAGACAACAACTTCCATTGCGTGTATCTCACCTTTTAATTTCCCAATGATTCGGCAAAGCAATTCTTGTGATATACATTCAAGAGGGCTGCGCTCTTTAAGGGCTAAAGTAACCGTAAGACCTTCGACCGGAGACATTTTAAGAGCTAATAATGTCTCTTCAGATTTTGCTTCAAGTAACAAAATCGGCCAATTATCATTGGTGTCCACTCCGAACCCCAGAATGAGCATTTCCTCCATGACACCCCCTTGCTATCCCTAACAAACAATGCTTTTTGGCTTGGACAATTTCAGTATCTAAAAGCAAGCCTGATAAATCTTCTACGCCATCATAGCCAACATGCACAATTCGCATTTGCGGATCTCTGCCCTGCCAAAAAACTCTATCTCCTGATTGGACACGGCTCTTTCCTTCAATCAAAACCATGCTTTTACGATTCACACAATTTTGTAGACTTTTTTTAGTAATCGTATTTTGCAAATCCTGCAAGCTCAATAATCGTTGCTGAGCCACGGCCGGATCAACCTTATTTGGCATCCGCTGGGCAGCAGTCCCAGGGCGATCTGAATACTTAAAGGAAAAACTATTTTCAAAGCCAACTTGCTCCATCATTTCAAGTGTTTGCAAAAATTCATCTTCGCTTTCTCCGGGAAAAGCAACAATAAGATCAGTGCCAAATGCAATATCTGAACGCACTTGGCGCAGGGCAGCAACAATATCTAAATAACGAGCTGTATCATATTTTCGTCCCATACGCTTCAGCACGCTATCAGCTCCGGATTGCAAAGGAAGATGTAAATGCGGACATAAATTTTCAAGTTCTCCAAAAGCACGAATAACTTCTGGCGCAATGTCCTTGGGATGAGAAGTAGTAAAGCGTAATCTTTCAAGCCCGGGCAGAGCGGAGACTTTATATAATAAATCGGCAAAACTTAAAGAACAGCAATGTGAATCCAAACCATAACTATTCACATTTTGCCCTAAAAGCGTGATTTCTTTCACGCCAAGAGCTAATAATTTTTTACATTCTTCTAAAACAGCCTCTGGGGTACGAGATTTTTGTCGTCCGCGTACAAAAGGTACAATGCAATATGTACAAAAATTATCACAACCCTGCATAATATTGACAAAGCCACTGACAGGGCTTTTTTGTGTCATAGGCCACGCTTGCTCCCGTTCTTTCCATTGAGTAACAAAATCAGTCAAAAGGAACTGCGCCTGTGGCTCATTATACAATTGTTCCAAAGCATCTGGAGCTTGTGCAAGGCCATCTGTTCCACACACAAGACGCACAAAAGGAAAACGCTGGAGCAATTCTTTTCCAAGCTGCTGGGCAACACAACCGCAGACCGCAACAAAGAAACCTGGATTTTTTTCATACAAACAGCGCAAACGCCCAAGTTCGGAATATACCTTTTGTTCAGGTTTTTCGCGTACAGAGCACGTGTTAATGATAAAAACTTCAGCTTGTTTTTCTGCTGTTTGCTCATGGCCTCGTGCTGTGAGCGCACGAATAAGCCAGTCCGAATCATGGACATTCATCTGACAGCCAAAAGTGACAATATGAAACAACATAAACACTGAACCTTTGTACTTAAGGACATGTACCAAAATTTGCTTCATACCTTGTGCGAAAATTTTCCGCGCTAAAAGTATGAGCCTGCGTTCCTTGACATTCCACACAAAAAGAGGCTGCAGTTACCCCTAAGCAACAACAAATATTGAGCTCTAAGCCTTGAGCTAAACCCTTGAGCAATCCAGCTCGAAAAGCATCTCCAGCTCCTGTAGGATCAACAGCTTGAGCAACCTGAACCGCAGGAATTTTGTATTCCCCTTCCCTATCAAGCATCTTGCAACCCTGCTCTCCTAAAGTCGTAAGCACTCTTTCGGTTCGCTCCAAAAGGCTGGCTGGAGTCAAGCCCGTGCTCTTCAGTATCAGTTCCAATTCATAATCATTGCTCACAAGCATAGAGGCTCCATCAATAGCAGATAAAAGCTGCTCACCAGAAAAAGCCGTGGTATTTTGTCCCGGATCAAAAAGATAGGGAATACCTTTGGAACGATACAATTCAGGGAGCTGCATCATATCTTCTAAATTACCGGGAGCAACAATGGCTATTGCAGGCTCGTGTCCTAAATTTGGGAATGTATACGCGCACGGGGTATTCATGGCTGCAGGATTAAAACCGGTTATCTGATTATCCCCTAAATCCGTGGTAATATAAGCCGATGCAGTAAAATCATCCGCAACTTCGCGAACCCCATCAAGCAATATCCCGTAGCTTTCCAAACGCTTACGATACGCAGCAAAATCTTTTCCTGCCGAAGACAATATGCGAGCTTTTTCGCCTAAAAGCGCAAGTGTATACGCAATGTTTCCAGCAGTCCCCCCCCAACGCTCTTCCAAACCATCAACCAAAAAACATACATTCAGCATGTGCAGTTTATCAGGCAAAATATGATCTTGAAATTTACCGGGAAAGGTCATGATACGATCGATGGCCAATGAACCAGATATATACATTTGCATAGTACTCTCCTGCATAATACTCTCCTGCATAATACTCTCCTGCATAGTACTCTCCATACTATTTTTTGCATTGAGACAAAAAAAGGCTTGTACCGCAGAATCCAGTCTTCATCTTTTATTATTTCCATCAGGACATGAGGGATATAGCAGACTCACGGTACGAGTACAAGAAAGCTGATGAAGGCTTATGGCAGGACAAACGCATACTAACTTTTCTGTCATTCAGGCATTCCTCTTCGTTATTCAGCGCACCTCCTCCGTCACTAAAGCGAGTAAATCGCGAAAGTTCGTGCTTGCACAGCGTGACAGTCCTCTTCCTCTGTCATTCCGCTCGAAGTCGCAGAAGTTGGGTGCTTTGCATAACGCGAAAGTACTCCACCTCTGTCATTCTGCGCGAAGTCGCAGAATCCAGCAGAGCCGAGCTGGGAGGCTTTGACGCAGTAGGAGAAGAAACATGGAAAAAGGAAAACAAAGAAGGGGAAAAGAGGAAAAAGAAATAGAAAGAAGAGAAAAGAGGAAGAGAAAAAATACAGAAGAACTGGATCCTGCGACTACGCACAGGATGACAAGAGGAGGAATCCCAGCTCTACTAAACTTTTGCAACTTTTCACAGAATGACAGGGAAGAGAAAAAAAAGACACTGGACTTTCGCAACCGTACACAGAATGACATGGCGGCTGTTTGCTCTCAAATTCGTATACGTTTACCCTGCGATGAGAGCCAGAGCAGGGTTGACAATAACTCAAAAAATAAATCAAAAAAAATAAAATATTGTCATCTTAGCAAAAACATCCTACTCAAAAAGGGGTGTTTATGAAACATCTTTTTTCAAGCACAGGCAAGGAGTATATACATGGTTCAGAAAATGGATAAAATCTGGTTTGATGGGAAACTTGTGCCATGGGATGAAGCGCAAGTACATGTACTAACCCATACCCTGCACTATGGCATGGGCGTATTTGAAGGAATCCGCGCGTATGAATGTACAGATGGTCGCAGTGCTGTGTTTCGCCTTGAAGAGCATATTGAGCGCCTCATTCAATCAGCGCATATCTTAGGCATGAAAATTCCTTTTTCTATTCAAGAAATAGTACAAGCCTGTGAAGATACTCTCATCGCAAATGGACAAAAAAACGGCTATATCAGACCACTAGCATTTATTGGTGATGGTGCCATGGGAGTCCATCCTGCGGATAATCCCATTCGCCTGATTATCGCAACATGGCCGTGGGGAGCATATCTGGGAGAAGAAGCCTTGAGCAAAGGTATCCGAGTCTGTGCATCCTCCTATTCTCGTCACCATGTCAATGTTATGATGACCAAATCAAAATGCTGTGGCAATTATGTCAACTCTGTGCTGGCCAAAACCGAAGCCATAGCCAATGGCTATGACGAAGCCATCATGCTTGATACTCAAGGATATGTTGCTGAAGGAAGCGGTGAAAATTTATTTATAGTGCGTGATGAAATACTGTATACTCCGCCTCTTGGTAATGTGCTCAACGGTTTTACCCGTGATTCTATCATCGTTCTTGCGCAAGAGCTTGGCTATGAAGTTCGCGAACAAACCATTGGCAGAGATATGCTCTATACTGCGGACGAAGCATTCTTTACTGGTACGGCTGCGGAAGTTACCCCAATCCGCGAAGTAGACCGCCGTCAAATAGGACAAGGCAAAGCAGGTGAAATTGCACTCTTACTCCAAAAAGAATTCTTCAAAATTGTACACGGTGAAAATGAAGACTATATGGATTGGCTGTATTTCTACCAAATATAATTGAGTTTGAACTAGATAACTTTTTTTGAGCAAGGAAAAGGCATGGGGTGAGTTTTGAAATGACATAGTGAGCAGTCCTATGTTATGCACTGTTTCTCATGAGCACACAATCTTTAACGGCTAAATACCGTCCTCAAACATTTGCTGAAGTAGCTGGGCAAAATGCGATAAAAACTATACTTTCTCGTGCTGCAGCCGAAGACCGCGTGGCTCCGGCCTATCTTTTCTCCGGCACCAGAGGCGTAGGGAAAACCACTCTTGCTCGCATCTTTGCCAAAGCCCTTAACTGTGAAAAAGCCCCCACTGCAGAGCCTTGCAATGAATGCTCACGCTGTAAACAGGCTCTTGCAGGTGTTTTTATTGATATTGTAGAAATAGACGGAGCCTCCCACGGACGTGTAGACGATGCTCGAGCCTTGAAAGAAACCGTGGGCTATGCTCCACAAGAAGGTCGCTATAAAGTCATTGTTATTGATGAAGCACATATGCTTTCCATTGCAGCCTTTAATGCCTTGCTCAAAACATTAGAAGAACCACCACCGCGCGTTACCTTTATCATGGCCACCACAGAAGTACGAAAATTCCCTGCAACCATTATCTCGCGTTGCCAACACTTTGTATTTCAAATGCTTTCCCAGCAGGCTCTTGCTGAACACCTCAAAAAAATACTTGAATTAGAAGGCATCAGCTATGAACAAGGCGCAATACAAATCCTTGCTAAGCGTGGCGCAGGCAGTGTGCGTGATTCCATCTCCCTACTCGGTCAAGCTCTTGCCCTTGGACAAGGCAAACTTGAAGAACAAAGCGTTCGTTCTTTCCTAGGCCTTGCCGGACAAGACATCTTTTTCTCGCTCATGGCAGGAATTATGAACGGTGATGTCGTTGCTGTTGGTAGGGTTTTACGCGATATCTTAAATCAAGGTTTGGACATTGGCTTTTTTCTACGCGAACTCACGGCCTGTTGGCGCAATCTTTTCCTGCTGCGCCAAGCAGGAAACGAAGCAATAGAGTTACTGTCTATGTCAGAAACAGAGGTAGAACAATGGCAGGAATACGCTCAAGGTTTTTCCCCAGCTCAAATTCATTCCTCATGGCAAATGACCGTTGAAGGACAACGCCGGGTTATGAGTAGCCTTGAGCCAGCACTTGCCCTAGAATTACTCCTACTCAATCTTGCTTCCTTGCCAGATTTGCTCGATCTTAAACGGCTCAGTGCCGGGCAAATTCCATCTGTTCCTTCTCCACCACCTATTCCTTCGTCTCCACCTGTTTCTTCTCCGCCCCCTGTATCCAATCCACAAGGCAGAGCTGTACAAACTCAAGATCAAAGCTCAATGAGGACAGCGCAAGCCTCCCAAAATACAGCACAAGAAAAAAAACAAGAAGCTGTTGCCCCTACTCAAAACTTGGAACAAAGCGCACAAGCTCAGATCAAGCATGAGCCAGCTCAAGAAACAAACGCACAAGAAGAAGCCAGCGAAACTACTGTTGTAACTGCCACAGAAAAAGAGCCTTTGGACGAGAGGGAATCTTTGGAAGATGCAGAAACACAGCAAGACAAGCAGCAAAACTCCGTGCCGAATTTGGCGGGCTTTCGTGCATTGGTTGCCAAGGAAAATAGCCTTCAAAAAAGTGTTTTCAACCTTGCCATCGTGCGTCTTGAGTATCAAAACAATGAACTGCTCATAACCTGCCCCAGTCCCTTTGCTGGCTTTCAGTTTGAGGGTGAAAATAAACGTAATTTTGCTGCACTGGTTTCAAGATACTTTGGAGAAAAATCCAGCTTCCGCGTTGTTTGTGATAGTAGCCATGCGAGCAAACCGCACTATCTCCTCGAAGAAGAAGCGAAAAAAGAACCTGTTGTACAAACAATTTTTAATACATTTGATGCAAGATTGGGACAAACAATCCCCTATCAAAAATAATTTTGAGGAGTATGCAATGAACATGAATGATATGCTCAAGCAAGCACAAAAAATGCAAAGCAATATCGCAGAAATGCAAGAAAAGCTGAAGACTCAAACCGTGCAAGGACAGGCCGGAGGCAGCATGGTTACGGTCACAATCAATGGAGCTCAAGAAATTCTTAATGTCAAAATTGAGCCCTCTATTATTGAAAGCGATGACATTGAAATGCTTGAAGATCTGCTCACTGCTGCCGTAAATGATGCCCTTTCAAAAGTAAAAAAAATGATGGAAAATGCAATGCAAAATGTCACCGGTGGCTTAAATATCCCGGGGCTTTTTTAAGTATGCCCTCAAGCTCTTTGCCAAGCCCCTTACGAGAAGCAGTGCAACGATTGGCACAATTGCCGGGACTTGGACCAAAATCTGCTTTACGAGCTGCTTTGGAGTTACTCACAATGCCCAAAGAACGGGCTCAAGGCTTGGGGCAAGCAATCATTGATTTGCGTGAAATGCTTTGTCTTTGTGAACAATGTGGTTCACTCACAGAGCATACTATTTGTGCTATTTGCGCTGATCCTGCAAGAGATAGGACACAACTCTGCCTTGTTGCGGAATGGGATAGCCTTCTTGCCTTAGAAAACATGAGTATCTATAAAGGGCTGTATATCATTCTTGGAGGCCTACTCTCTCCCCTAGACGGAGTTGAGCCCTGCAATTTAGAATTTGAAAAATTAAGAACCAGACTTGCAGACCATGAAATAAAAGAATTAGTGCTTGGCCTTGGCACTACGGTAGAATCAGAAGCCACCTGCTCGTACATAAAAAATTTAGTACAAAAAATACGACCTGATATGCGCATAACACGGCTGGCACAAGGCATTCCCATGGGAGCTGAAGTGAAATATATGGATAAAGAAACCCTTCGCCAGTCACTTGCTCATCGTCAGGACATCTAAAAAATGTCTGATACTTTGCGCTGTGAAATACAAAGCATTATTTTCTTGAATAAAGAAAACGGCTATACCATTGTCCGTGGCCGAGCCAAAGAAGAACCGGGCATTATTACTTTGGTTGGCCTTATGGGACAATTGACGCCGGGAGAAACACTTGAAGTAAGCGGTCAATGGAAAGTTCACCCTAAATTTGGGCGTCAACTGGAAGTGCAACATTTTGAGCAATGCAGGCCAGCAACAGAAAACGGCGTTATTAAATATTTATCCTCCGCAGCACTCAAGGGCATTGGCCCAAAAACAGCAGAACGTATGGTTGCCATGTTTGGCGTGGAAGTATTGGACATCCTAGACGAGCAACCTGAAAAACTACTCAAAATACGTGGCATTTCCAAAACAAAACTTGAAGACATAATTGCCTCTTGGAACACACAACGCGAAATTAAAAACCTTATTGTATTTTTACATTCCCATAATGTACCGCCGACCTATGCTGGAAAAATATTTTATATCTATGGCGCACAATCTGTTCAAAAGCTCCAAGAAAATCCTTATGAATTAACCTATCATATCAGAGGAGTGGGTTTTCGTACCGCAGATAATATGGCTCTCAAACTTGGTTTTGAGCATGACAGCCCGCACCGTATTAAAGCAGCAATTCTCTATACGCTTATTTCTCTGAGTGAACGAGGTGGACACCTTTATCTACCCCAAGCAAAATTATTGGAAGAAACAGCACGCTTGCTTGAGCAGGTCAGCTTTGAACATATTGAAAACGGCCTTGCAGAACTTGCTGATATGAAACAAATACAAAGAGAAGATTTACAAGCTGATGCCGGAGAAGGTTATCAAGCTGTATATCTTTGGCATTACTATAAATATGAACGTGAATCTGCCTCACGAATATATGAACTCACTGCCCACCCTCGCCCTGTGAGTAAAAGTAAAATAGAAAAAACTCTTCCCACAGTAGAAAAAAAGCTCGGTTTTCAACTTTCAGATGAGCAGCGTCATGCTGTATTTGACGCCTGCATTAACAAAACATTCATTATTACCGGTGGCCCGGGTACAGGCAAAACAACCATTACTCGTGCAATAGTGAGCACACTTAAAGAACTGGGACTTAAAGTCAAACTTGCAGCACCTACTGGTCGCGCAGCCAAAAGGCTCTCAGAAGCCACTGGTGACGAGGCAAAAACAATTCATCGTTTATTGCAATTCGCACCGGAAGGCGGTTTTCAATATAATGAGGAGAAAAAGCTCAGGGCTCAAGTGCTGATTATCGATGAAGCCTCTATGTTGGATGCTCACCTCTTTCTCTCAGTCTTACGCGCCCTCCCCCTTACTTGCCGACTCATTCTTGTAGGGGATGTCAACCAGCTTCCTAGCGTAGGCTCCGGCAATGTACTGGCGGATATGCTGGCATCACAATCAATCCCCGCAGCTCAATTAACGCATATTTTTCGGCAAGCTCAAGAAAGTTTCATTGTCGTTAATGCACACCGCATCAATTCAGGACAATTCCCTCGGCAAAGTCCGCATCAAGCCCCTGAAGCTGATTTTTTTTGGGTAGATCAGGACGATCCCCTAAAAGTGCAAAATATTCTCCTTGATACCGTGTGCGAGCGCATCCCAAAACGCTATGGTTTGAATCCAATGTTTGAGGTACAAGTACTGACTCCAATGCACAAAGGAGAAGTCGGTACTGCGGCTTTGAATGCACTTTTGCAAGAGCGTCTCAACCCCAAAGCTGCCATGGCAAGAAATACAGAAATAAAACGCGGTAACTTTGTCTTGCGTACCGGAGATCGTGTTTTACAACTTCGCAACAATTATGAAAAAGAAGTCTTTAACGGAGATCTCGGAACTATACTTGAAATCGACACGGAGGCATCTGAAATATTTGTTGAGTTTGAAGGAAATACTGTACACTATGAAGCAAATGAACTTGATGATCTCACCCTCGCCTACGCCATCTCTGTGCATAAAAGCCAAGGCAGTGAATATCCTGCGGTGGTAATGCCTATCGTAACTCAGCATTTTATCATGCTTCAAAGAAATCTTATTTATACAGCACTCACTCGCGCTAAGTCACTGGCCGTTATGATCGGTTCAACAAAAGCCATCAATATAGGACTCAATAATACAACCGCTGGCAAACGATACACCCGATTTACCGAACGTATCATCGACTTTTTCGCTCAAGGGGAAAACTAAAAAAACAGGATAAACGTACTGTTTACAACTTTTCAAAAATATTCAATTTTGTTAAAGAAGCATTTACTTTATCCAACGCGTATAAATACATAAATGAACTTTTAAGCAACAAATCAGCTTAAGGCCTTTATGCAATAGATTTATAGAGTAGCACTATGAAAAATTCATTATACTATGGCGACTGCCTCAATGTCCTCCATGAATTTCCAGACAGATCTGTTGATTTAATTTACCTTGACCCTCCATTCAACTCAAAAGCCACTTACAACGTTTTGTTCAAATCTCCCAAAGGGGAAAAAAGCGGAGCGCAAATCGAAGCCTTTGACGATACATGGCATTGGGGAGAACAATCAGAACGTGAGTTTGATGAAATATTGCGTCATGAGAATACGGATGTAGGTGAAATTATTGAGGCTATCCGTAGGTTCTTGGGCGAGAATGATATGATGGCGTATTTGACCATGATGGCAAGTAGGCTACTGGAAATGCACCGTGTTTTGAAAGATACAGGCAGCTTGTACCTGCATTGTGACCCTACCGCGAGCCATTATCTAAAAATTGTTTTGGATGGGGTCTTTGGAGTTTCAAATTATCGCAACGAAATTGTATGGAAAAGGACTAATACGCACAATGACAGTAAAACTTGGAGTAGAACCACAGATATAATTTTCTTCTATTCTAAATCGAAAATTTTCGTATGGAATACCCCACGAGACCCTCTAAAAGAAGCATATGTAAAAAAAGCATACCGACATGATGATGGAGATGGCAGGCTTTATAGACTCAGTGATATGACAAGTCCTAGTCCAAGACCAAATATGATGTATGATTGGAAAGGCTTCCCATATCCTGAGAGGGGTTGGCGGTATTCACAAAAAACCATGGCAAATTTAGATAAACAGAATCGAATTTGGTATCCAACTCATGAAGATGGTTCTTTTGACACAAAACGACGTCCACGAAGAAAACGCTACCTAGACGAGAGCTCTGGTGGCATCATATCCACCATCTGGTCAGACATTTCACCTATCGGTTCTCATGCCCATGAAAGACTCGGCTACCCCACACAAAAACCCGTAGCTCTGCTTGAACGCATAATAAATGCTTCATCAAACGAAGGCGATATAATCCTTGATCCTTTTTGCGGTTGCGGAACTGCCATTGAAGCAGCACAAAAGCTAGGGCGCAAATGGATAGGTATAGACATTACTCATCTTGCTATCAGCCTTATTGAAAACCGCATTAAAAATATTCCTGAGATTGCTTATGAAGTATACGGCACCCCAAAAGACCTTGCAGGTGCACAAGATTTGGCTAAGAGAGACAAATATCAATTTGAATGGTGGGTGTGTTCACTCGTTAAAGCTCAACCATACAAAGGAAAGAAAAAAGGCTCAGATGGAGGCATAGACGGCCTTATCTGGTTTCAAGATTCTGCACACGACAAACCCAAAAAAATCATTGTCTCGGTTAAGGGAGGCAAAAATGTCGGAGTCAGCATGATACGAGACCTAAAAAGCGTGGTTGAGCGTGAAAAAGCGACTATAGGACTCTTTGTTACCCTTACTCCGCCAACACGCAATATGAGCAAAGAAGCTACCGCTGCTGGATTCTATCTCTGCAAACATAATGAAAAAAACTATGCAAAAATTCAAATTTTAAGCATTGAAGGACTTCTCAACGGTACAGAAACACCACAATATCTTGATTTTTCCAGCGGAGATTTAACGCATAAAAAACTAAAACGCAAAGCAAAACCAAAGGCTACTCCCTTAAAACTTTCATAACACTGAATGACAGGGGAGAGAACTGCCATACTGTACAACGCACTGGACTGTAGCGATTTACGCGCTCCAATGACAGAGGGGGAGTACTCTTCACTCACTCAGCAAGATATACCCTATCCCTACAACAATAAGAGACATTGCGCGTAGGGACTGATTACAAGCGATGAGCGTTATGGCAAGTTTGGGGCGAAAAATACCTGCATAATACGGAAATTGATGACGAATCGCGCGCATCGGGGATGAAAGAATATTGCCAAGCAATAAGGCCAACACGATTTGCTGTACATGAAGCTGTCCATCGCCCAGAAGTGAACCAGCTGCAGCAAGGCCAGCTGTAATTTCTGAGCTGAGATGAAAAATCACAATAGAAATTGCTTGTGGGGGAAGCCATGTCAGCACATTCACTTGACCGGCCACAGTATGCTCTAGCCAATCAAAAACACCATATTGTTTGAAAAAAAAGAATACAATATACACAGGGACTGTAATTTTTAAAATTTTTGGGAGTCTTTTCTTGAATCGTTTCCATGTCTTGGACAAAGCTGCTTGAAATTTATTGCTTGTTGAACTTTTTTCTAACAGACAAGGAACACATCCTTCAGGGATAGGAGGAAGTAACAGATGCCCCAAAAGGATAATGAATACTGTGCGAAGTAAGGCAGCAAAGGCTGTCAGGCCAACATAAAGCAGAGCAGCTGAACCAATAAAAGGCACTGCTATCATTAAAATCGTTGGTAAATGTAAAAAATATGTAGGCAGTGAATTGAAAAGATTAGAAAATATGAGTTCCTTTGTTGATAATTTTTTTTGTTCATATGCTTCCGCCAGTATGGTATTGGCACTGACACCTGAAAAAAAAGCTGTAGCAAAGCTGGCACCGGAAATATCGCGTAAGCGACCAATTCGAGCAAGCGGTGCTGCCACTTTCCCCATAAGCTGAGTCCAATTCAGGGCTTCAATAAGATTGCCAACAAAAAGGCCTATGCTGATATAGGCTGTTAAGCGCAAAAGAGGCCAAGCAAGGCCGTTCCATAAAAGACCGGTATCAGGAAAAGGAATCATGAACATGATTTCCGTAAACTTTTCAGCTTTTCAAGTTCTTCTGGCGCAAGAAAAATGCTTTGCTCTTTACCCGGAAAATCTCCAGCACGCACTTCTTCGGCATATAATCTAAGATTTTCGGTGGCTAAGTCACCAAGACGAACATATTGTTTTACAAATTTTGGGGTAAAGCGTTCAAACAGTCCAAGTACATCGTGATAAACCAAAACTTGCCCATCTGTTGCTGCACCTGCACCTATACCAATAGTAGGAACAGACACTGTTTCCGTAAGAATTTGCGCTGCTTCTGCGGGCATTGCTTCCAAAACCAAGGCAAAAATTCCTGCTTCCACAAGAGCTTGAGCATCATGAATTAAAATTTGTATAGCCTCGGCTGTTTTCCCTTGGTAACGAAAACCACCAAGGGTGGCCATATACTGTGGGGTGAGCCCTATATGTCCCATCACGGGAATCCCTGCCTGCACCATTGCTCGAATATGCGGGGCAAAACTACGCCCCCCTTCAAGTTTGACTGCTCGCGCTCCTCCCTCGGCCAAAAAACGTGTACCAGTGGCTACGGCTTGTGCAACCGAGCTTTGATACGAGCCAAAAGGAAGATCACCAAGCACAAGAGCGTGTTGAACCCCACGAGAAACCGCTTTTGTATGATGCAACATTTCTTCCACTGTAACAGAAAGAGTATCCTCATGCCCCAGAACAACCATTGCAAGAGAATCACCAACAAGAATCATATCCATGCCAGCTTGATCTGCTTGGCAGCCTGCCGGATAATCATATGCTGTCATCATCGCAAGTTTCCGCTTACCTTTGGCCTCTAAGATGTCAGGAGCAGTGAGTTGCTTTGCTGTTTGTGCTGTATTGTGCATCTATACCTCTCTGTTTTTTTCGCAAGGTTAAAACCGCTACCTATAGGAGTCAAGTAGCGGTTTTTATTCTTTTTTATTGGTCTTTCACCTTGAGCTTAAAGAGGGGCAAAATTTTGGAGAACCCACAACACCCGACCAAGAATATGGGATTGCATCTCTTCTGCTGAAATAGTGATTTCCGTATAGTTCTGATTTTCTGCGCGAAGAATAAATGTATTATTTTGGCAATAGACTCGCCGCACAAGCAAGCCTTGATGCTGAAAATATACAGCACAAAGATCCCCATCCGGATGCTGTTTTTGATTCGTATCTATCCCTACAAAAGCGTTACGCAAAATCAGTGGTTCCATGGATTGATTATCCATGCGTACTACTTGTAATTCATCTCTGTAAAAAGATTCAGGTATGCACAGTTCCTCACTAGGCTGTGAAATCCAGCGCGGTGATTCAGGCTTTGCTCCGGCACTGGAGGAAACAGTGACAATGCGTCCGCGAGAATATGGTTTACCATAAGGAGCCGGAGATTCTCGCAAAAGAGCTTCAGGAGAAACTTTGGCTTTAGCCGGATTGATATAAATTGGTTCTCTGCCGTCAGAAATCCAGTTTGGGTCTAAGCCGTGACTACGATACAATTTAAGGAACCAATCAGGAGGAATAGAACAACGGCGCTTGGCATCAGAGATACTGGATTGCCTTACACCGAGAACCTCAGCTAATTGAACTTGAGTATACGCACCTGTTGCCAGTTTAATACGCTCAAGAGCTGCCTCAAACCATACTTCTGATATTTCATCACACTCTTTTTTGGGTTTGGTCATAATCCCTCCAAAATATTTTGCTAAAAATTGCTATACCAAACATGTTACTTGCAAAGAAAATACACTACGAACATTTTCAAAAAAAAATCATCAATAAACTTAAAAACAAAAATAAACTTAAAAACAAAAATAAACTTAAAAACAAATAGTGAACATGAAATATTTGAAAGTCAAGCCTTGAGCCTGTCTAAATTCGCAGTCTCAAAATTTAGAGGGCGTATGTATGCTATTGCTTCGCCTCTTGCCAGTGCAAAGCACAGTCTATATGCTAAACCATAAACGCTTTGAAGGAGCGAAGTATGTCCAAAGATAACAGTCGCAGTGCATCATACACCGCAGCCGGAGTGAATATTGAAGCTGGAAATGCTTTTGTCGGGCGCATCAAAGATATGGTTGCCTCTACCTTTACCTCCGGCGTGCTAAACGGCATTGGAGGCTTTGGAGGGATGTTCCGTCCTGACTGCTCTGGCCTTGCAGATCCGATATTGGTAGCCGGTGCTGACGGAGTGGGAACGAAACTCAAACTCGCCTTTGAATTTGAAACCCACCATACCGTGGGGATTGACCTTGTGGCTATGAGTGTCAACGATGTACTCGTCCAAGGTGCGCGTCCTTTATTTTTTCTTGACTATTTTGCCACAGGGAGACTGGATTCTGGCGTGGCGACAGAAGTAGTGTCCGGCATAGTGGAAGGTTGCAAGCAGGCAGACTGTGCCCTGCTTGGTGGTGAAACAGCAGAGATGCCGGGATTTTATCCTGATGGAGAATATGATCTCTCTGGGTTTGCCCTTGGGCTGGTAGATGGAGCAAAAATAATAGATGGTTCTGCCATTAAGGAAGGCATGTCTCTTGTAGGTCTGGCTTCCACAGGAGTCCATTCTAATGGATTCTCTCTTGTACGCAAGCTGTATGCAGATTCAGGGCTTACTCCACATGATGCCTTCCCCAACAGTAGCTTAACCGTAGCGGAGGTTCTTTTAGCACCAACACAAATTTACGTTCGACCGGTGCTCAAAGTATTAGAAGAAATACAAGTTGCTGGCATGATTCATGTCACCGGCGGTGGATTTTATGATAATATTCCGCGTGTTCTGCCCTCTCATTTATGTGCAACAATCAATTTTACTTCTTGGCCCATGCTCCCTGTTTTTGATTGGTTAAAAACACAAGGCAATCTTTCATGGCCTGAAATGCTACAAATTTTTAATTGTTCTATTGGCTATATTTGTATCACGGATCAAGCTCAAACTATACTTGAGATATTGAATAAAAATGAACAAGTAGCTTGGGAAATAGGCACAATACACGCCCTCAAACCGGGACAAGAACAAGTAGAAATACTTTTTTAACAATATTGAGCTGGGAATGATGAGCTGAGAATATTGAATTGGGAATAATGAGCTGGGAATATTGACCCTAAAATTTATATGCGTTTACCCTAATAATGCCATAGCACTATTTGCGATGCCTAACATACGGATTGAAATAGCCAAACCGAAGATGAGGACAGGCTTTTTTGAGTCGTTTCTTAAAATTACTCAGCCCCATGGAAGGTCCATGCTCAAATAAAGACATGCTCTGCAAATAAATTTCAGGATCAAGATTTAAGTTTCTGAGCTGTATAAAATCAAGCCGGGTCTGCATGACCAATTCAGTCAGAGCCTGAAGTTCTTGCTCCGTATCATTGATACCCGGAAAATAAAGATAATTAAGCGAAACAAACATTCCTTCTTGTTTTGCTGTAAGGATAGATTTTTTTACATCCTCAAAAGTATAGCTATGAGGTCTGTAGTATGCTTCATACAAATCTTTGCGTACTGAATTAATGGATACACGGATAGAATCTACGCCTGCTTTGGCCAGCATACTCACCGCCTGTGGTAATGAACCATTAGTATTCACATTGACAGTGCCATGCCCTTTTTGTTCACGATATTTTTGTGTGGCCTCGGCCAGTAACGTGGCTTCGGTTAAAGGTTCTCCTTCGCAACCTTGACCAAAAGACAATATGGCTTTGGGAACACGCTCACTATGGTGTAACATAATCTCTAACAATTCATCTGCTGTTGGAGTAAACGCAATGCGCTGCTGGGGAGAAGGAAAACCTGCGTTTTTCGGCTGTAATGAAATACAGCCTAAACAGCGAGCATTACACAACTGCGCTGTGGGTAGTGGGGCTTCAAAACGCCCAAGTGCTAAATTTTTTGCTGCCGGACAGCCAGAGCTTAAAGCACAGCCCGTAAGGTGGCGAAGCAGTCTATTCTCAGGAAATTTCTTCATCAAGGCATGGGCACCAGTACTTACCTGTGCATGAGGAATTCCGGTAAAAACTTGCCTACGGTCTTGATCCACTTGCCTCGCGCAAACCCAAAAACGACCGTTAGCATAGCCGAGAGCAGCATAGGAAAGCAAAGGAAGTGCTGGGACATTTGCTTCGGACTGATAGGCAGCAATTCCGGTGACAGTATATCCCGGGCAAACAAAGGCCGCTACCGCCAAATTTTCTTGGGCTTCGATTTGTCCGGTATTGAGATCAAAACCAAGCGCATGTCGCTGGGGGAGCAGGAAAAATTCACTTTCTTCAGGCAAAGCAATGAGTTCATCAGGACGAGGAAGGCTCAGCTCATCTCCCTTACGACACAGCATAAGTAGACTTGGATGGTCATATATATTGCCTTGTTGATCAGCGACTAACAGGCGCGGTTGCAATTTTTCTTTTTGAGACATAATTGCCTAAGTTTAGGGGAAGTCTACTTTCCTGACAAGGGGCGCGCGTTGCAAAAAAATGAGAGGCACGGCTCAATCATTAAGTACCCCCCCTTTTTTAGAACCAGTTAAAAGTAGAGACTTCCGCCATTTCGCATGGCAGTATTTTGCACCATCCGTCTTTCACACCGCATGACAACTCTCCCTCCTTTGTCATTCTGCGCGTAAGTCGCAGAATCCAGTTCTGCTCTTCCCATTCGCCATATTCTTGTAACACCTCAAAATTTAATACCATCGCACTGTCATACGAAGTACTCTTCTTGTCATTCTGCGCCTAAGTCGCAGAATCCAGAAAATTGAAACAAAAAAAGCCTTCCAAAGGAGGCCTTTTGCTTTGTTTTGCGAAAGACTATTTATTTAGACATCAATTTTTGCTTTAATTGCAGTAGCTACGGTTTTGCCCAGTTCGTGGCATTGAGCAAAAATATCATGACTTGGAGCAAATTTGCATTTTACCGGATCAATGACTGTGTCAAAATTCATTTCATTCAGCCATTTGGTGAGTTCCTTAACGCATTCACCGCTCCAACCAAAGGATCCAAAAGCAGCACCTATCTTATTCATCGGGCGCAAACCTTTCATATAGGTCATCATATCTGCCATCAGCGGTAAAATACCATTATTATGGGTAGGAGAACCAACTAAAACCGCAGCTGCATCAAAGACCTCGGCCATAACCCGTGAATGGTGATTTGCTTTAAGAGACATAAGTTTCACGGAAATACCCTCATCAACAAGGCCGGTGGCAATCGCTTCTGCAATTTTTTCCGTGGATTTCCACATGGTATCGTAAACAAGCACAGCTTTCTTGCGAGGCTGCTGCTTTGCAAACTCGCGATATTTTTGCAAGGCAAATTGTACACCCTCACCTCTGAAAAGCAGTCCGTGATCAGGCAAAAGATACTGAATATCAAGCTGTTGCTCTTCTAAGGCATCAAGAGTTTTGAGCACAATTGCGGAATACGGGAGCACTATATTGGCATAATATTCCTGCATACAATAATCGAGCAAATATGGTTCACACTCATCAGCCCAGCGTTCAGAAGACGCAATATTTTGCCCAAAAGCATCATTACAAAAGGCCACTTTGGCTTCCGGAATATAAGTCATCATTGAGTCCGGCCAGTGAAGCATACGTGTTTCAATGAAATTGAGGGTATTCTTTCCTATAGAAACTGAACTTCCGGTAGGGACACACTCCAAAGGCCAGTCCGTAGCTTGAAAATAACCTTTTATTGATTTCTCGCCCATGGGTGAGACAAATATTTTTTCAGGTTGATATTTTGCTACTACCTCAGGAACGCAGCCAGAGTGGTCAAGTTCTAAGTGGTTGCAGACAAAATAATCTATTTTTCTTCCCTGTAGTATTTGATCAATACTACACATCATCTGCCCACGCAGAGGTGCCTTAACCGTATCAATGAGCGTAATTTTTTCATCAATAATCAAAAAATTATTATAGGTCGTCCCTTGAGGGGAAAGAGAGTAGCCATGAAAATTACGCTCGTTCCAATCGACTGCCCCAACCCAATGTATACCTTCGCTTATTTCAATGGGATTCATACTGTCTCCAAAACCAAACCTTTGTTACTCCACGGGAGAGAAATTTTCTTTTGTTGCACCGCAAACAGGACAAGTCCAATCTTCAGGAATATCCTCCCAAGCTGTGCCTTCTGCAATACCACTTTCTGTGTCTCCCAATTCAGGATCATATTCCCAGCCACAAATATCACACACATATTTCATTGCTTACTCCCTTATTTTTTTGCAAGGCAAGGAAAGCCATAGCAAACCTTGCCCTGCTGTTTTTTTTACTTACTTATCCATAAGCCATGCAGGTTGCAATACGCTCTGGCTTGTAAGCTGCCGGCAAGGCCTGCAATACAGAAAACTGCTTCTGGCTGTTCGTCTGCTTGCAATTTTTTATACAGACGCATGGTACCTACAGACAGTTCAATCCATTCAATATAGTGTTTTTCAATCATTGGATGCGCTGTTTCACCAACCTTGACCGTGACCATATCCCCGTCCTGAGCAATCACTGGGATATGTTTTTCAAAAGCAGCGTCCACCGTGTTCTCGGTCATGAGCGTCATGTCTTGACCGCAACACACCAAAGTGCCTGCTCCTTCATGAATGGTCATCACTATATTGCCACATATTTCACACTTATATACTTCAGCATTTTTAATAGCCATTGTATTTGCCTCACATATTACCAGTTGCTGTCCTTGATTTCAAAATGTGCTTGAGGGTGATCGCAAGCTGGACATTTGCCCGGGGCAGCAGTGCCTTCATGGTTATAGCCACAATTTTGGCAACGCCACACAACAGACTCAGATTTTTGAAAGACCTTTTCTGCCCGAAGATTTTCAAGCAAAGCTAAAAAGCGCTCTTCATGATAGAGTTCGGCTTTGGCTATTGCTCGCATGGTTGCTGCTATAATTGGGAAACCTTCTTTTTCCGCTATGTCAGCCATTTCAGGGTACATTTCGGAATGTTCATGATGCTCCCCACCAGCTGCCATTTCAAGATTTTCTGCTGTTGTGCCAATGTAGCCTGCCGGAAAAGCAGCAGTAATTTCAGCTTCGCCATTTTCCAAAAATTTGAACAAACGTTTTGCATGTTCTTTTTCATGATTAGCTGTTTCTTCAAAAATTTTTGAAATTTGAACATAGCCTTCTTTTTTGGCAACAGAGGCCGCGTAAGTGTAACGGTTCCTTGCCTGTGATTCACCGGCAAAAGCCGTTAATACATTTTTTTCTGTTTGGGTTCCTTGAAGTGACATACTCAATTCTCCTTGTTTTTAAGTTATAATCTTACTCATACACTCAGAACACAGTCCTACAAATTCGATATTACATCCGGTGAGTTCAAAATCCGGAATATCCAAAGAGTTTAATGTGGGCAAAGTCATTTGAGCATGAACATCTCTTACTTTTCCACAGTGCTCACAACGTATATGGGGATGTGGAGACGCTGTACCGTCAAACCTTTTTTGTGCTCCTGCCGGCCCAACTTTCATGGCTAAACCTTGGGAGCAAAGAAACTCTAAATTACGATACACAGTTCCCAGACTAATCCTTGGCATAACTTTACGCACTTTGTCATAAATTTCATCCGCTGTTGGGTGCGTAGTAGTATTACAAAGTTCTTCAAGGATTACTTTGCGCTGTTTTGAAAGCCTAAAATTTGAATTATTCTCCATGAACTAATCTCTCCTTGCTAGTAATCGTTACTATTACTTAGAGTGAAGCCTTGTCAAGGAGAATTATAAAAAAAGAACCGTCACTTTTTTACCAAAGATTCCAATTAAGCCCAACACTAACTGTTACATCTGGTTCAGTTCCATCTGCACAGCCCACGGTTCTGCGTACTTGGCCAACAACGCTCAAACGTTCTTCACTCTGCCAGCGTACTCCGAGCCCCACGTCTCCCCAGTCCTGATCTTTTGCACCGCCCGGCAAGCTATACGATGAAAAATCCGTGGTGCAGGAAAAGGCACTATAGGCATTTTCAAAACGATGATTCCAAGCAAGTGACAACCAGCCGACAATGTTTTCGTCAAGCTTTTTAGAAAGCTGTCCACCAATTCTTGTTGCTGTGCTTTTTTCATCACGCGCATCAAATTGAGCTGGCAACCAGCCATCAGATTCAGCGTAAGCATCTACATGCACTGTTTGCCAAGACAGCTCAACAAAAGGAGTAAATGTCATGTCCGAAGACACTGGAGTTGAATACTGAATACGGCCTGAAAGAGCATAGGCTTCACCCGAAGTGGAACCAGAAGAAGTCACGGGATTGTTGCCATTATGATAGCCACGATCCACTTCAATGCTCAAGTCTTGGAAAAGGCCATTCACACTGATCTGCCAAGGAGAACG
The DNA here is from genome assembly GCA_963678135.1 of Desulfovibrionaceae bacterium. Lineage (GTDB taxonomy): Bacteria > Desulfobacterota > Desulfovibrionia > Desulfovibrionales > Desulfovibrionaceae > JAHJKV01. The sequence goes on from OY782667.1 coordinate 1,726,418, forward strand.
ATCAGGTTGCCAAACCACAAAAAGACCCGGTCCAGAAGAACTAATGCGTTGTTCTCCACCGTAGGAAGTAGCAGTTTTCCGTGCATTAGAAAAAATCCCTAAACCAAAACGAAAATCAGAACCTGTATCCCAAGTAAGTCCCAGACCACCCCGCAAGCCAAAATCATCGCCAGTAACTTCTGCATCACTAGCTACAGCACCTACAAACCAAGCGTCCAAGTGTCCTGTATTGTCGTTACCAGACGAAAGACCAGTGCTTTGAGAAGACTTGCCAGAAGAAGCAGTATTTCCACCTATCGCAGGTGCACCTACATTACCCGCAGAAACTGAACTTAAATTAGTCATGGCTATGTCTGTCAAAGACACAGCGGTTGTGCTCACCGAGCTAACAGAGGCAATGGTTTGATTCAGTTCGTCCAGCGAAATTATACCAGAGCTATCAGAACTTGAACTTTCACTGCCACCGCCAGAACCTTCTCCTGTATCTTCAAGAGATTTAATATGTTCTGTGAGGGCACTACTGGAAAACGAAGCAACATACACAGAATCAGAATTTTTGTATTTTCCAGGTCCAACTACATATATCGTATCTTCGCTTATACGAACATCCGTGGCATCATCCAATGTCCAGTCTGTCATCGTAACTTTAGCATGGTTCAAAGTATCAAGAATAGACACTGCAGTTGCATTTGTAGCATCCCAAACAAAAGCACCAGAACTACCTGTAGTGGAATATGAACCAACAATCACCGAAGCATCATCTGAAATACCATTTCCTGCAGAGCTCGAAATATCACCCAAGGTTTCAGCAAAATACAAATATTTAGCAGGAGACCACAAGCTGCCAGCACCAAACCAGTAGGCTGCTTTATTGCTACTGGCTCCAGCCACGGTATAATATCTCCCCTGATTAAGTGCGGAAATCGCGTTTGCTGAACCAGTGCTTAACTTCTGCGCCATCCAAGCATCAGAGTTCTTATTATATGACCATACATACGCTGCATTCGAGCTTTCACCAACTGCCACAAGTCCATCAGGCGAAAGGCCATAAGCACAGGAAGCATTGATGGTGGAAAGCGTAGCATACGAACCATCTGTCAAATCAAAAAATGTAGCATAGCCGTCCTTTTGGCCGACTGCATAAACATCGCTTGCTATACCTATGGCATCGTAAAAGGTGGAGCTACTATAATGCGGACTTTCTACTTCTACCCATTCACCCTCACTACTTGCACCATCATTATTTGTATCGTTCCAAGTACTGTAGGCTCCCATTCCCTCAGCATTATGACCACAAGCAATAACATACGAAGTGGCATTGGCTCCAAGTACCGTATCAAAACGATACACACTATCTGTGGTGCTAAAGGAAGTATCATATGCGACATCGGTCGCCACAATATCGCCTAAACTGTCAAGCCTGATTATACCGCAATGATACTTGCCAGCATTATCAGAGCCCACAATAAGAATATTAGAATTTGCAATTTTTACGTCCGTGACTGTGTCAAAGACAGAGAAATCTGTATCCCCATGATTAAATTCCGTGAGGCCTACTGCCACGTTCAGTTCCGTGTCCTCTCCATCAAGCATGACAGTCTGTGCTGCAGAGGCCGCCCAAATAAAGCACCCAGAAGAAGCTGCCGAATAGCTTCCTACGATCACTGTATTACTTGAATCTGCATACACCCCGGTACCTTCAGAGGAAGTAATTGTACCTAGAGTGGAAGCAAAACTTAAAATATGAGCTGAGCTCCATTCAGTGGAAGTACTTGTACCATACCAATAAGCAGCATCCGTATCGCTCGAACCAGTTACTACATACCGGGTAGTGTTTTCATAGCTGAAGCCATCGGAAACAGCTTTAGCCGTACCAGTACCAAGGCTATGTCCTGCCCAAGAACCAGAATTTGTCGCAAGGTCATAACCTGTCCAAACATAGGCTTTGACCACGGTAGTAAATTCAGTTGTTGCTTCTGTCACTGTACCCACGATAACTTTTGCGTCACTTGAAATGCCGTGAGCAACAGATGAAACAGTACCAGCTACATGAGTGAGTTGCTGATATGCGCCTGTGCTCAAATTAAATATCGTTGCATACGTTTTTCCTGCTGCATCGCCGTCGACAGCCTCATAAACTTTTGTACCAACGGCATAAATTTGTTCAAGGCCTTCTTTGGGAGTAACTTTTACCGCATCATAAAAACGTGAGGCAGAATAATATACATCTTCAGCTACTTTGCTCCAGCTGTCACTAGCATCGCCGTCTAGTTCCCAAAGTGTACCCATGCCCTCTGAGGAACTACCTACTGCAATGACGTTGCTATACACTATATTAGGAAGACCAGAGCCAATAGTTCCGCCAAGCCCTGGTGCAAAGCGGTATACAGCATGAGTAGCATCAAAGGCCATACTTGGGAGACTATATTCTTCAGGATTTTCATGAGCGATGCTGTTTACTACCTCCGAAATATAACTTCGTGCAATACTCGCTAATTTCATAGCACCTTCTGCATCAGCACCGAGTATATAGATAGTCTCACCAGTTCCGGCTGAAACTCGCAGATCTGTGACAGTAACAAAATTTGATAAAGATGCTGATAACGATCCAAACTTTTCCACAAGAAGATCAAAGCTCAAAGCAATTTGTGAATCAACTGTTTGCTCAATAACCTCAACCTCCCCATCAAGCTTATATGTAATCTTTTGCGCTGAATCCCCAATGAAAGCGGTCGCTTGCTCGGCGCAATATGAGCCTGCAATAATAAAATTCCCTTCAGCATCAGCGACAACAGCAGAAGCAATCGAACTTGCGACCTCAATTCCATCTGCAACAATCAAGCGTATTGCTCTAGCCTGCTCCTTCCAATCTTTTACTGTGTTGGCCACAGAACCAACCCAGTACGTCGCTTGTAAGGCATTGCTGGTATCCTCAATTGCACCAACAACAACATAATTGCTCTTTGCACTGTTCAAAGCTACTGCCTTAGCTGAACCAGCACCAAGATCAATTTCGTTCCAGTTATTATCCTTTACCCAAACATAAGCATTGCTTGAACTTGCTCCAGCAGCAACAAGCCCGTCCGAAGAAATACCATAGGCGCTGGTGCCTGCAGTGGAGCTTATTTCTGTGATGGTGCCTATTGTCTCAGTTGTGGCCGTGGAGGAGTCATACACCGCAGCATGAGAATTATACTGCCCTACAGAATAATAGCTACCATCCTCGCTTGCTTCACCAGAGCTATTGGTACGCCCGACCATATCGTAGAGCGTAAAATCTTTAAGACCAGCATTTTTTATTTCTTCCCATTCTGAAGCTTCTTCCGCTTCGCTAATATCCTGCCATGCAGTATATTCACTCGTAGCTGCACCTCTTTCATATACCGGACCAAGGGCAAGTATAGCATTCTCGCTCTCTGCCCCTGCTATTGCATCAAAACGATAGAGAACTTCATTACCAGTAAACGGTGCATAATAAAGAGAGTACACATACTCAGCAAGCTTCTTCTGAGAAATTTGAGCTAAATACACAGCACCATCAGTCAGTCTACCGAGAACATTAATGTAGCCAGCAAAAAAGTGCACATCAGAGACTGATGCCAAATCCCACTGAGAAAAATCTAATGTCCAATCAGCAAAACCAAGCGCGCCAAGAAGATCAACTGCAACAATCGGAATATCTTTTTCCGGCACTGCGCTTTCAGAAGCCCAAATAAAGCAAGACGACAAAGAATTATTTGCTTCATACACACCCGCACTAATTAATGGATAAGTAGTCGTAGTCCTATCAATATAAACTGTTACTGTTTCAGAATCCATTGCCGTAACTGCTGAATATGCTATCTCTCCAAGATCAGGCAAAAAATCTATCGGCTGAGCATTAGCCAATTCTAAATCAAAAACGTGACCGTCGTTGTCATTATAATACTCCCCTCCTAATCCTGTCCAATAGACCGCTTTATACTGATCACCATGCATTACAGTGCCCCCAAAGACACAACGCCTAAAATTATATTTAGAAAAAGAAGAATCAGCAGTCGCATAAACAGAGCCTTGCGCAGGCTCACCATCAATGCCTTTTAACTGTTGTCCAAGCCATGCAGACTTACCATCAGCAGGGTAGCTTAACTTTGTTCGAAAGTAATTGTCTTTATCGAACAAAGCTTCACTTATATCAGAGGCTTGACAACCGGCGGGGTTTGTCGAAGTTGATTTCTTGTAAGCATAATAACTTTGGATGTTTAGCCATACATATGGATAACTTGAGGACGTGCCCTCGTCGGTTTTGCTCATTTCACCAACGACTATTCCAAAATCATTAGAAATAGAACGAGCAATCCCCTCAGTATACCCAACCGGCAAAGGGAGCTCATAATCCTCTGCCCCTATTGCAACTGTCGGTACCCAAAGCTCAGTCCCGTCACTATCTTTTTTCTTTGATCCAACAGCAACGTAGCCAGTATTTTCATCAAGAAAAGTATGATCATACATATACAAATCTATAACAGAATTTTGCGAAAGATCTGTCCAAGGTCCTTCTTCTATCCGAAGATACGAAGCAGTAAGTGGCTTCGGTGGTTGTAAACTCGAAGCAGTAATGCCCGATTCATTAAAACCAAGCGACCAAATCTTAAAATACTCTCCATACGTATCGTTTCGATCAAATCGGTAATGCAAAGGATACTCAGCTGGATCTATTTTCTCTGGCAATAATCGCAATGTATCATCGCTCATGCCTTCCTTTGGCATTCCAAGCAAAACAAGAGCAAAAAATGCCAGCGACACAAGAAGCCTAGCACCTCCTAGCGCACGATTTTTTGACAAAACGTGAGTGCTTACTTTGACAAAAAAACTAAAGAAAAAATAAGATATATTACTCACGGTACGGCTACAAAACTTCCAAATTAAAGATGTAACAATTATCTTACGCTCACAATCTTGGCCAAACAAACACAACGAACTGTGAATGAACCCAGTTTTCAAAATATTTGACAATAATAAATGCCAAAACCGTATCATATATTGAAGCATACGACATATTCCCCACATTATATTTTTCAGAATTATTATGCCTCATACTTACCGCATACGTCAAGGGGAAGATTATTTTTAGGCAAGGCAAACGCATATAAATTTTAGGCTCAATACTTCCTGCCATTTTATTGTTTCCCCCTTCCTGTCATCCTGCGCGAGGTCGAAGTATCCAGTTTTCCCTTTTCCTTTTGGCTTCGGCAAGCTCAGCCGACGAGCTTTGAATTCCAAGGCTGGTTGAGCCTGTCGAAACCAGCGCGCTTTGCCTTCTTATCATTCAACGCTTTTCTCTCTGTTGCTGAAGCGCGTAAGTCGCGACAATCAAGCAGTGCCGGATTGTGAGGCCTTGCCTCTATATGAAATAAACAAAAAAAAGAAAAAGAGAAAAATGAAGAACTGGATTCTGCGACTTCGCGCAGAATGACAAGAAGGGAGGCTTAAAATGACAAGGTATCTTGTACAATTACAGGGAGCGCAGTGTATAAAAAATACACAAGCTGTCTGGATTTTATAACTAACGCAGCAGATTGCTCTTTTTCACACCAAGGCTCGCTCAAAAAGAGTAAGATGCAAGGAAGTTCAAAAATACAGGGAGCGTAGTGTATAAAAATACACAAGCTGTTTGTATTTTATAACTAACGCAGCAGATTGCTCTTTTTCACACCAAGGCTCGCTCAAAAAGAGTAAGATGCAAGGAAGTTCAAAAATACAGGGAGCGTAGTGTATAAAAAATACACAAGCTGTCTGGATTTTATAACTGACGCAGCAGATTGCTCTTTTTCAGCGAGCCTGCCGAAAGAGGAGATATAAACCAAGGCCAACCATAGGTATGCACAAAATTTGTCCCATGGTCAGCCAGCCAAAGGCAATAAAACCAAGCTGTGCATCAGGTTGACGAGTAAATTCCAAAACAAAGCGAAATACTCCATAGCCTAGCAAAAAAAGTCCACTCACACGCCCTGCATAGCGCGGTTTTCGGGCAAAAAACCAAAGCAAGATAAAAAGCAGCAGCCCTTCAAGCAAAGCCTCATACAACTGGGAAGCATGACGCGGAACTCCACCCGCAGCAGGATGTTGAAAAACCACCCCCCAAGGAGCATCTGTTGGCCTACCCCAAAGTTCACCATTAGCAAAATTACCCAAGCGACCTAAAAAAAGTCCTGGCGAAGCAAGAGGGGCAAGAAAATCCCCTACACGCAACAAGGAAACATGCTTTTTTTTACCATACAGCCAGCCAGAGACAATAACGCCTAACATCCCCCCATGAAAACTCATGCCACCTTTCCAAATTTTAATCAGTTCAAGGGGATTATTAAAATAAAATTCAAAATTATAAAAAAGCGTATAGCCAATACGGCCACCAAGCAAAAGACCCACAATAAGCCAAGTGAGCAGGTCATCAATTTCCTCAGGTGTGAACGGAGACCACGGACGGCGTGCCTGCACCTTGCCAAGCCACCAAGCCAACATAAACCCAAAAGCATAGGCCAAACCATACCAGCGCACGGCAAGAGGCCCAAAAGAAAAAGCCACAGGATTTATCTCAGGCAAAATAATCATGGATACAGTCCTTTAATTCTTGCTTGCTTTCAGGTAGCATGACAAAATATACGATGAAAAATCGTAAAATGCCGTTGAACTTATACTTTCGTCAAGCCTTGGCTGGTAAAAAATTAGGGTAAACGCATAGTAACTGTTCTGTCATTTCGCACGCAGCTGAGCTGGGAAATTTTGACGCAGTAGGAGAAAAAATAAAAGAAGAAGAAGAAGAAGAAAAAGAAAAGAAGGAAGAACTGGATCCTGCGACTACGCGCAGGATGACAGGGAGGGAGCGCAATAGAACACGAAGGGGGAGACGAGATGCAGTAGCTCGCTTCAATATGCTAAAAAGTAAGACTGGATACTGCGACTACGCGCAGGATGACAGGGAGGGACTTCTTGAAATTAATATTCGCTTGCCTCAGGTAAAAAAATGACAAAAGAAACAAATCTTGACCTTTTAGAAATGCCTTTTGAAGCCTTGGCTGCCTATTGGCTTTCATTAAAAAAAGTTTTTGATCTCAAAAAAGGGAAAGTTGACTTTGAGACCGAAGCGCATAATACCCCTGAACCTTTTATTAGGCATGTATTGGAGCTTGTTTTTTCCGAACTAGAAATTGCCGTGGTACGCAAATTGTTTCAAGTAAAACAAGACGAGATGTTGCATCAACTTGCACAAAAACTGCATCTTATGCGCCTTGCTATACAGGCTATTGCCATAAACGAAAATCCAAGAATAAGCTTAATACGCATGAACGCTCAATTTGCAAGCCCTCCCTTAAACGAGGAAGAGGTTTTCGGCATGGCCAAAGCCATGAATGAAGCACTTGAAGACCCTGCGTCTCACCGTAAAATACTGCTTGAAATAGATCATAAAATGTCTGCGGACAGGCTTATGGTAAAACTCATTTTTTACATCATATATGCTCGCCGTAGCGGTAAACAGGCACTGGATATTTTTTTTAATGAACTGAACTCGCCCTATTTTGCCGAAGGCTTAGGGCTGTGTATTGACGGTTTTGAAGTGGATTTTATTAACAGGCATTTAGAATCCATTGCCAAAGAAATACGACGCAGTGTAGAAAAAAAAGCTGCCATGTCCATAGAAATGGCTTTATGCATTCGCAAAAAATATAGTTATGAAGATATATACACAGTAGCAAAATCCTATTTGCCGTGATCGCGTGCTTGTTCAGTTAAAGCCATACGTTCCATGATCACATTTGAGACAAGCATTCCTTGTTTGCTTAAGCGTAAATGCTCTCTGTTAATCTTTGCAAGTCCGTTGCTCATAAGTGCTTGCACAAATTTTTTATGCGTACTTATCAGGCTCACGCCAGAGCGTTTTCTATACTCTTTTAAGTTAAGACCTTGGGATGTACGCAAACTGAGCATCACCATTTCCGTAAGTTTTGTATTTTTATCCAAAACTTCATACGCAACCGAGCTAAGATTTCCTCTTACCCTGGCCTCATATTCATCCATATGCAGCGGATTACGAAAACGGCGATCTCCGATAGTGGTCACAGCAGAAGGGCCAAGCCCAAGATAATTTTTACCCTGCCAGTAGCCACTATTATGCTTAGATTCAAACCCCATACGGGCAAAATTTGAAATCTCATATTGCAAATAACCTACAGATTCGAGAAATTCAGCACCATAAATAAACATCTTGCCTTGATCTTGCTCAGAGGCAAAACAAAGATCAGTTTCCAAAGAACGTGTATGCAGTACGGTATTGTTTTCAAGGCTCAAAGCATAGCAGGAAAGATGCTCCGCACCAAGCCGGGCAACCACCTTGAGCTGATCAAGCCAAATTTTAAGGCCTTGTCCGGGTAAACCCCAAATAAAATCCAAAGAAATATTTGCAAAACCTGCACTGCGAGCCATATGAAAAGCCTCAATGGCCATTTGTGCATTATGGGGTCTGCCTAAAGTACGCAGTGTAGCATTTGTTAAAGACTGCACGCCAAGCGAAAGACGATTGATACCCAAAGCAAGTAGTCCTCGAAACCAGTGCTCATCTTGTGCAGAATCAGGATTAGCCTCAAGAGTAATCTCCATATGCGAAGCAAACTCAAAATGTTGAGCAATAGCTTCCATAATTTTTCTTAATTGAGGCAGGGGTATAAGACTGGGTGTACCGCCTCCAAAATATATACTGGAGATGCTCGGTTTTCTGAGGCGTTGACCCCAAAGAGCTATTTCTTGCAATAACAATTTGATATACCAAGCAAAGGTTACTTCATTAAATATTTGAGAATGAAAAGAGCAGTAAGTACAACGCGAGCGACAAAAAGGCACATGAATATACAACATGAGCCCTTTTTCTTTCTCACCTTGTCCTTGAAACAAGGAAACAACATCTAGCTCAGGAGCTTTGGAAACTTTTGAAACAAATTCTTTGGGTAAAGAACCATATAATTTTGCCATGTTATATCTCAAAAGGTCACTGCTTATGCTCGCAGTCTATTACGCTCGCAGTTTATTTTGATAGCGTTCAAATTCACTGTACAGACAACCACAATATTGTTGCCGATAAATTCCCCACTTTTTGCTGAGTTCAATACCCTGCTTCCAGCCTTCACGGAAATCATGATACAAAAAAGAGCTTTTTCCCGTGGACAAATCCTGCCCAAGACATTTTATTTCATCATGCTTTTGCATTTTGGAATATAATAAAGTCGTTGTAAAATAATCAAACTGCCCTCTGCGAGCAATTTGCGAAGTGCGCTCTAAGCGAATCTGATAGCAATGAAAGCAGCGGTTTTCTTCTCGAAAAGCCACGGCACGCGCCCAGATTTGTGGCAAATATTCTTTGTCCTTAACAAGCAAGGTAATGCCAAGTTTATCCGCGGTTTCCATGGCAGCATCACGTCTTTTTATATATTCAAGCAGCGGATGTATATTTGGATTATAGTATAATCCTGTTACTTCAAAGCCCTGTTCCTGTAGAGTTTGTACCGTGCTGATGGCGCATGGTCCGCAGCAAATATGAAGCAAGACTCGTTTACTCATGCTGCTTACTCAGTATATTCATAATCAATATCAATTTCGATACGAATACCGCTGCGCCGTTCCATCTCCATGAGCTTCTCTCTTTTATGATTAAGCAAATAAAGAGCCAACTCTTCCTCACATTCATACATCAAAGGACTTGTGCAGCCCGGTTTTCTCAAAACCCTAAAAATAGTTTTTAGAGCCTGCAAAGCCTGCCATTCCATGTTACGGCGTATACCTGTACCATTGCAGCAAGGGCAAGGTTCTGTGGTCACAGACAGAGCCGAAGAACCCATGCGCTGTCTTACCAGTTCCAAAAGCCCAAATTCAGACAAACGACCGACCAAAGTTCTTGCTCTGTCAAATTTTAAGGCTTGACGCATATTTTTTTCAACTTCACGGCAATCCTTAGAATTTCGCATTTCTATATAATCAATAACAACTTGTCCGCCAATATCACGCAGTTTAAGCTGCCGTGCAATTTCCTCGGTGGCTTCTAAATTGGTTTTGAGTACCATGCGCTGAAAATTCTTTTCCCCGGTAATTTTACCCGAATTAATATCAATGGCAGTCAATGCCTCAGTGGGATCAATGACCAAACGTCCACCAGAGGGCAAAACAACTTCACGGCTGTATATTTCCTCTATTTGCCGATCAAGGTTAAAGCGTTCCCACAAGGTTTTATCCGTGTCTGAATGCAGACGAATAGGTACTGAAGAACGAGGGAATGCCAGTTTAGCATACTGCCGAACCGCAGCCTCGGTTTCTTTATCATCGACCCAAACCTCGCTGGTACTTGCATTCAAATAGTCACGAACAGCCCGGGTAGCCAATTCCATTTCTTGGTACACAAGAGCCGGAGCCTTGGCTGCTTGAGCTCGTTTCCTAATATCATCCCATAAGCGTGATAAATATTTGAAATCACGGGTAAGTTCTGTTTTATTTTTACTGACTCCGGCAGTTCGGACAATAAGGCCAGCACCATCTTGCACCTTCATGGCATCGATAATTTGCTTTAAGCGTCCTCGCTCTTTTTCGTCCTCTATTTTGCGTGAAACCCCGTTTTGACCCCGCCCAAGATTATAAACAAAATATCTTCCGGGCAGCGAAAGATAGGAAGAAAGAAATGCTCCTTTTTTCCCTGTTGGTTCTTTGACCACTTGCACTAAAATTTCTTGCCCGGGGCGAAGCACATTTTGCATCAAGGGATATTTTGATCCATTCTTCAGTTTGTAGGCATCATTATATTGATAATAATCAGGATGCACTTCATCGATCTGTAAAAAACCATTGCGCTCTGCACCATAATTGATAAACGCAGCCTGTAAACCATGATCAATATTATGAATATGTCCTTTGTAAATATTGCCTCTGCTTTTTGCTTGGTGCAACATTTCAACATAATATTCAATAATTTTGCCCTCTTCCGCGACAACAACTTCCACTTGCTCTTCAGGTAAGACACTGATGAACATTTTTTGACGTTTCTTGTTAGCCATATGTTCCCTTCTAAAAAAGTGTTAAATTTTTATACTTAAAAAAGTAAATATTTTAAGATCATGGCAATGCATAATATATATCATTGCCTTGGTCTTGCTTTTCTAATCCCTGCTTTTCTAAAATCAGCAAAATTTCTTCAAGCATTTTTCTATGCAATCCAAGTGCCGTTGCTAATTGCAGGGCAGTTTGCGGTCGGCGCATAAGCGAAGCACGAACCATTGCCACGGCTTGCGCTAGGGGTATATCACACTGCTTGGCTGTATGCTGACACACGGTATTAACAGCTCCAAGACGAGTTTGCCAATTTTCTAGCACCTCAAGAGAAATCGGCTGAACTGCCCCTAGACTTCCGGGACGGGATAAAGTCACAACATCTACTCTGTCGGCTTTAAGCTGAGAGCAAAAATCTTTCAGCAAATATAAATTTTCTTCTGAATCATTATAACTGGCAGCGAGTAAAATTTCCAGAAAAAGCTGCCCGTCAAACAGAGAACGAAAGCTACTGATTCCCTGTGCAATGGCTGTGGCAGAAAGTTTTGCACATGGTCTGTTGATGCGCCTAAATTCACTTTCCACCAAAGAATCCATAGAGGGCAAAACAACATCCGCAGCTAAGAGAGCCTTTTGCACCTCAGGGTCAGGCAATACACTTGAATTTGTCAAAACCGCAATTTTTTTTTCAGGTAAAATATGCCGTACTCCAGCAATAATCTCGGCCAACTCAGTATTCAAACAGGGCTCACCACTACCGCCAAGAGTGACATATTCCGTATCAAAGCCTTTGCTTGCCCAATCCGCAAGCTCATCCAAAATATCTTGAGCTAGAACATAGGCTTTGCGCTCAAGGGTTAATGTTTTGGTAGCCCCCACTTCACAGTAGACACAATCCATGGAGCATATTTTTTCTCCCAGCAAATCTAGCCCCAAAGAAAGGCCAAGACGACCAGAAGAAACTGGCCCGAAAATATAACGATAATTCATGCGAAAACCTTGACTTAGAACACAACGCACCGTACTTGGTGAGCCTTGACACAAGAGGAGAGCCCCTAATGCTGGACACTGGATCATTGGTACTGCTCATAAGCCCCAAGGGCAAGCGTTATCTGCACAAGCTTGACCCAACAAAAGAAATACATACGCATGATGGCAGTATACAAATGTCTCATGTTGCTGAAGCTGGTTACGGGCAACATGTTCGCACCCATCTCGGTCGCCCCTATCTGGTGCTGAAGCCCACCTTACATGACTTGATTAAGCGCGTAAAACGCCAAACTCAAATCATGTACCCCAAAGAGATAGGCTATCTGGTGCTTAAAATGGGCATTGGCCCTGGCACAACTGTTATTGAATCCGGAACAGGCTCAGGAGGACTCACTACTGCCCTTGCTTGGTTTGTAGGAGATCAAGGGAAAGTTATCAGCTATGAACGGCGTGAAGAATTTTTCCGTTTAGCTGGTAAAAATCTTGCGCGCGTAGGTTTAGAGCATCGAGTTGAACAAGTAAATCAAGATATTTCCGAAGGTTTTATTCATTCAGGAGCAGATGCTCTTTTCTTAGATGTTCGCACGCCTTGGGAGTATTTGCATCATATTCCACAAGCCGTGATCCCGGGCGCTATGTGTGGATTTTTGCTCCCAACAACGAATCAAGTTTGCGATCTTTTACGCGGGCTTGAGGCTGGCCCATTCTCAGACTGCGAAGTCATGGAAATTCTGGTACGCCACTATAAAACAAACCCGGACAGACTCCGCCCAGAAGATCGCATGGTCGCCCACACAGGCTTTCTCATTTTCGCCAGATACATGGAACCCCCTGAGCCATGGGAACCAGAAATATAATTTCTTGGAAAAATTTCACTCCGCACTACTCCGCATATACACCGCAACCTTATGCTTTCTGCTGCAGAAAATGGAGTAAGCTTGAACAGATACGTCAATTCTCTGCTCACAGGATAAACAAAAACATCGCTAAATTACTTATTCCAAGCGCAAATGGTCTTATTTCATAAAATCAAAAGCCCAGCGACCTAAATTAAAAGCAATCAGCAAAAAGCCTTCAAAGCGTCCGACTTTCCAGCCTGTACGAATAAACACAAGAACCACCCCAACCATACCCACCAGCACATAAAGATTCGGCAGAGCTTCCGCAGAAACATTGAGCGGTCGTAAGAGACAAGTGAGCCCTAGTACGCCAGCAAAATTAAAAAAATCACTGCCAAGTAAATTGCCAAGCAGCATCTCATTGCGTCCCTTCAAACTGGCAGCCAAGCAAGTAATAAATTCAGGTAAACTCGTTCCTGCTGCCACAATGGTCACCCCAATAACCCAAGAACTCACCCCAAGCCCTGCTGCCAATGCTGAAGCGTGTTCAACCATCAATTCTCCGCCCCAAGAAATTGCAGCAAACCCGATCAAGAGCAAAGGATAATCCTTCCATGTTGCTTGCCGGATTTCCCCTGTTTCTTCAGTAACAAGTTTTGAGCCACGCCAAAAAAGATATATCAAATATCCTGCAAGCCACAATAATAAGCTCAAACCAAACCACCAAGGCAAAATTTTACTCATAGCCATAGCCAAAATAGCCCAAGTTACAGCCCACAGCATACAAGCATCGCGATACAAAACAGTTTTATTGGTAGTAATAGGCTGGATTAAAGCCATACTCCCAAGGATAATTCCAAGATTAAAGATATTAGAACCCACAACATTAGAGAGAGAAATATCCTCAAGCCCCTTAAATGCAGCTGTCATGGTCACTAAAAACTCAGGAGCAGAAGTACCTAAAGCCACTACGGTCAAACCAATCACCAGCTCAGAAACATTGTATTTGCGTGCAATGGCTGAAGCTGAATCCACAATCCAGTTTGCCCCGAACCAGAGCAAAATCGCAGCCAAACACAGGTATAATATATCAATAACCATAGTCTAATACATCCCTTGCTCTCTTATTCCTCAAAATCGTATAAACACAATGCAAATCTTTATGCCCTGACAGTTCTTGCTGTTTTCCATGCACGAAAGCCATTTTGATTTGGCTCTGCAAAAGCTGTTTCTCTCTTTGGCATAACACGCAACAGCTCTTCTGCGTCTTTATTTTGAACCAAGACCCTTACCTCACCACCTGCTTTTACAGCTTTTGGAGCATATGAAGCAAGTAAGCAAGCAGCTTCTTGAAGCCATTCCGATGTCCACCTTACTCCAAGAGGTCTTGATAAAGCAAAAGGGGCAGGAAAATCCAAAACCTTAAAAGATATATCGCCATCCTGCTGTAAATTTTCAAGCCGTGCATTGTCTTCCTGATTTCGTCCAATACACAGCCACAATTGTGATATTTTCTCTTGTTGCTGAACTTTTGCCCAAAACTGCCTGCCTGCCTGTGCAAGCAAAAAATCTTCAGGCTCTGGTTTTGTGTCTGCCAATTCATGCGCCTGCAAAAGATACCAAAAGTAAGCAGCGGCCTTAATTTCTCCTAAAAGGCAACCGCCCCCTGGGGTAGGAATTTGTGAAAAGCCGTATTCATGGCGAGCTATTGCCAGCTGAGGCTTACGGTTTCGCCCATACAAATCACGCAAACAAGAACGGTCAACCAGTCCTGCTAACTCTACTGGCGTAGGTTCAAGCTTAAGAGCGCAAAGCGGACGCAAAAGAATATCAGATACGCCTGCGCTTTTGTTGATAAGATTCAAGGCATCAGGTCTTTGGGACATAGGACGCTGCCCCACGACTTCCCCAGAAATCAAAAAACTTGCGCCATACTTAGGCAGCATGTTTTTGACCTGTTTGAGCATAAGAATTTTGCAATCAATACAGGGATTAAGCTGTTTGCCAAAAGAAAGAGCAGGATCAGAAACAAGCATCCCACAAAACTGCCCGGAAATATCCACAGCCTGCACAGCTGCTCCATATTCCTTTTGCCAAAAAGGGATCAATTCTGGCTTGCCAAAAAACGGGGAAACAAAATGAATCCCTAAAACCTTAAGCCCTTGATCCATGACAGTTCTATGCGCCAAAATAGAATCCAAACCGCCAGAAAAGAGCGAAAGGGCATCATAGTGCTGGGGACAGTGAGACATATAAAATAGCGTCCTTAGAGCGTAAATTTCATTTTTGGCACATAACAAAATCTGCACCTAGCCCAAAAATATGCAGCTGTCGAGAACTCACCTTGCACAAAACAATAGGGGCAAATTTCTGCATATTGCTCATATCAATGCTATCTGTTATATTGCCTTTTCAATTCAGTAATTTTGCTCAAGGAGTATATAATGGCAAAAAAAGTCAATCCCGAAGAATTACGCAGAGAAGCCCTTGGTACGGCAATCACCAGCATTGAACGCAAGTTTGGCAAGGGCTCTATCATGCGGATGGACGGCGATGCCTTTACCCAAATACCAGCTATCCCCACAGGTTCTATTGCTTTAGACCTTGCGCTTGGGGTTGGAGGCATTCCTCGCGGTCGTGTTTCTGAAATATATGGCCCTGAAAGTTCAGGAAAAACAACTTTGGCTTTGCATATTATTGCACAAGCTCAAGCCTTGGGTGGTAATGCTGCTTTTATTGATGCAGAACATGCACTGGACGTGGGTTATGCTCGCCGTCTTGGAGTACAAACAGATGAACTTCTTATTTCCCAGCCAGACTATGGAGAGCAAGCTCTTGAAATAGCTGACCTCTTGGTGCGTTCTGGTGCGCTTGACGTAGTAGTCATAGATTCCGTTGCTGCACTTATTCCCCAAGCCGAGCTTGAAGGGCAAATGGGTGAAACTCAAGTAGGTGGTCAAGCACGGCTGATGTCTCATGCTTTAAGAAAACTGACTGGGACCATTCATAAGTCAAAAACAGTGGTGCTGTTCATTAACCAAATTCGCATGAAAATCGGTATGACTGGCTACGGCAATCCAGAAACAACATCTGGTGGTAATGCTCTGAAATTTTATTCATCCGTCCGTATGGATATTCGCAGGATTCAAACACTTAAAGATAAAGAAGAAGCCTATGGTATCCGTGCTCGCATCAAAGTCATCAAAAATAAGGTTGCCCCTCCATTTCGTGAAGCCCTTGTTGATGTGCTTTACGGGGAAGGCATGAGCCGTGAAAGCGAGCTTCTTGACCTAGGCGTAGAACACGGCATTGTAGATAAATCTGGTGCATGGTATGCTTTTGGCTCAGAAAAATTAGGGCAAGGTAAAGAAAACGTTCGCCAATATCTTATAGAAAATAAAGAACTGAGACAACAAATAGAAGATAAACTCCTTGAACATTTGGGAGTAACTTCTCCTGCGGAGTCAGAAACTCAAAACCTGACTACAAATGAAGAATAAGTGAATATAGTACGATAAAATTTTTGTTTATTGCTTGATTATGGAGATAAAAAAATACATGCGAGCTGAAGAAATACGCACTAAGTTTTTAGAATATTTCCAAAAACATGGACATACTTGTGTACAAAGTGCCCCACTGATCCCCAAAGATGATCCCAGTCTACTTTTCACCAATGCTGGAATGGTTCAATTCAAAAAAACTTTTTTGGATCAGGAAAAACGAGAATATTTGCGTGCAACCACCAGCCAAAAATGTCTGCGAGTCGGCGGCAAGCATAATGATTTAGAAAATGTGGGCAAAACAGCTCGGCATCACACTTTTTTTGAAATGCTCGGCAATTTCAGCTTTGGCGATTATTTCAAAGAAGATGCCATTCGTTTTTGCTGGGAATTTTTAACCAAAGAGATCGGTCTGCCCAAAGAAAAACTCTATATTTCAGTTTTTCGTGAGGACGATGAAGCTGCACGGCTTTGGAAAAAAATTGCACAGATTGAGGATGATCGCATTTACCGCATGGGGGAAAAAGACAATTTTTGGACTATGGGTGATACTGGTCCTTGCGGTCCTTGCTCTGAAGTCTATTTTGATCAAGGCGAAGCCATGGCATGTGGGGCTCATTGTGAAATCGGAGTATGCGACTGCGATCGTTTTTTAGAAATCTGGAATCTTGTTTTTATGCAATACGATCAGGCTGCGGACGGCAATCGTTCTAACCTGCCTAAACCTTCTATTGATACAGGCATGGGACTGGAACGTATAGCTGCCGTCTGTCAAGGCGTGCGCTCTAATTATGAAACTGACCTTTTCACATCTATTATTGAGTACACAGCAAAACTTGCAGGAGTACAATATAAAGAAAATCAAGAAATTGATACCGCCTTACAAGTTATAGCAGATCATAGCCGAGCCATTGCTTTTCTTATTCCAGACCAAGTACTGCCTTCCAATGAAGGTCGAGGATATGTTTTACGTCGCCTTATACGCAGGGCTTACCGCTTCGGACGCACACTTGGTTTTGACGGTTCTTTTTTACACAAAACCGCAGCAAAAGTAGTGGCTGATATGAAAAACGCTTATCCTGAACTGGAGCAACATCGCCCGTTTATGGAAAAAGTGGTACTTGCCGAGGAAGAACAATTTGCTCAAACTTTGGACAAAGGACTTGCTATCCTTGAAGAAGAAATCGCTGAAACAAAGGCCACAGGAAAAACAATACTCTCTGGCGAAGCAGCATTTAAGCTCTATGATACTTATGGTTTTCCTCTTGATATAGTAAAAGATATAGCTGAAAAAATAGGTTTTGGCGTGGACGAGCAGGCATATATAGCCTGTATGGCTGAGCAAAAAGAACGTGCAAAAGCCGCATGGAAAGGTTCTGGCGAAAAGAATTTAGGCAATATTTTCCAATATCTACTTGAAAAAGATATGGTTTGTGATTTTGTAGGCTATGAATCTCTTAGCATATCGTCCCATGTTTCTGCTTTGCTTGATACTGAGGGCAACAGCATTAAAGAATTGGCGCAAGGAGAAGCAGGCTGGGTAATTGCCTCCAAAACGCCTTTTTACGGCGAATCTGGCGGTCAAACTGGTGATATAGGCACAGCAAGTACAATGCACGGCTTAGGAGAGGTACTGGAAACGGTCAAACCCTCACCTAAGCTTACTGCCCACAAAATACTTGTAAACAAAGGAACAATAAAAGACGGTACAGATATTAAGCTCACCGTAGACCAAGAAACACGGGCAGCCACGCAGCGCAACCATACAGCCACGCACCTATTGCATGCAGCCTTGAAAAAAGTACTTGGTACGCATGTCAACCAATCTGGTTCACTCGTTAGTTCAGAGAGACTGCGTTTTGATTTTACACATATTGCTCCCATGTCTCGTGCAGAGATTGAACAAGTAGAAAAAGAAGTAAATCGTGCTATTTTACAAAATATAGAGCTTAAAATTGCAACACTTTCTTTGCAAGAAGCGCAAGAAAAAGGTGCTACTGCACTTTTTGGGGAAAAATACGGTGAAAAAGTTCGTGTTGTGGATATGCCAGATGTTTCCATGGAACTTTGCGGTGGAACGCATCTAAAATTTACTGGCGAGGCTGGTTCTTTTATTATCCTTTCGGAAACTGGTATTGCTGCTGGTGTGCGGAGAATTGAAGCAGCTACAGGCTGGAATGCTTTAGAATATTTGCAAAGCCAAAATCGTGTTTTGAATCAAGTAGCAACTTTGCTTAAAAATAAACCTGAAGAACTACCTGAAAAAGTACAAAGCTTCAAAGATGACATACGAAATATGAGCAAAGAAATAGATCGTTTACAAGCTCAACTTGCCTCAAGCACCGGCAATGATCTCATCAACAAAGTAGAAGAAATCAAGGGCATAAAATTACTGGCGAGCACAATAGAGGCTCCGAACCAAAAAATTATGCGTGAGCAGATGGATGCCCTGCGAAGCAAGTTAAGCTCTGGGATCATTGCTCTGGTTGCTGCACATGATAACGGCAAAGTTTCACTGCTTGTTGCGGTGAGTAAAGATTTGCAAGACCGCTTTAAGGCAGGAGAACTGATTAAACATGCAGCAGCGGAAGTTGGCGGAGGCGGAGGCGGTCGTCCTGATATGGCGCAAGCAGGAGGCAGCAATCCGCAGGGCATACCTGCAGCTTTGGATAAAATTCGTACATTATTAAAAAACGCGAAATAATATAATAAAATCAGTATTAGCCCTTGACAGTTGAATAGAAACTCCGTAATTATCCCCTCTCGTTTTTATTTAAGGAGTAAGGGTATGAAAACATATAGTCCCAAGCTGGAAGACGCGGATCGTAAATGGTATGTGGTTGATGCCACGGATAAAATCCTTGGTAGGCTCGCCACAGAAATAGCCACGCGTCTACGCGGAAAGCATAAACCGGAATTTGCACCTCACATGGATATGGGAGATTTTATTGTTGTTATCAATGCGGACAAAGTAAAAGTAACAGGCAATAAACTTTCTCAAAAACGTTATTATAAACATTCAGGCTATCCGGGTGGACTCAAATCAAAAAGTTTGAGCGAGATGCTGGAGCGTCGCCCTGAAAATGTTATTACCTACGCAGTCAAAGGCATGTTACCCAAAAATCGTATGGGGCGTGCTCAACTGAAAAAACTCAAAGTGTTTGCCGGAGCCGAGCATTCTCATGCAGCCCAGCAACCTCAAGTTATTGACCTTTAAACCACATATGAATGGATACAATCATGAGTGAATTTAGTTACGGCACAGGCAAAAGAAAAACAGCCATTTCGCGTACTCGAATCTACAAAGGTTCTGGGAATATTACTGTGAATGGACGTCCTTATGAAGAATATTTTCCGCGTAAAGCCCTCCAGCTTGCGGTACAACAACCACTAAAACTTACAAAATTACTCGGGCGAGTAGACATTAGCTGTAATTGCGATGGTGGTGGAATTGCCGGACAAGCACAAGCCGTGCGCCACGGGATAGCCCGTGCTCTTCAAGAACTCGACCCTGAATTGCGTCCAATCTTGAAAAAAGCAGGACTACTTACTCGCGATGCTCGTAAAAAGGAACGCAAAAAATACGGCCAACCTGGTGCTCGTGCCAAGTATCAGTATTCCAAGCGTTAAGCCTTTTTTGACCATACAAACAAAAAGCCGATTTTATCTAAAATCGGCTTTTTTTATTATATCAACAATACTCTTTTGCATCACAGACACTCTTTTGCATCACAGGCACTATTTTAGATTATAGATACTATTTTACATCACAAAATAATAATACAATATTGTATGATTTGTATCAGGCTTAGGGTTCAAAACGCTGCGGAGTATATCCTGCTGGTAAATGAGCCGAGCCCTTAATAACCGGAAGCCCTACACCTGTAGCAAGTTCAGCGTAAAGTTCATCACGCCCCTCTTCAAAACCTTGTCCCAGTTTCCAGCCTTCTTTGCTTTTATGGGCAAAAGCACAAGTAACAATATAAATTGCTTCTGCCCCTTTTGCCTTTAATATTTTAGCCAAGGCAAACACTCGTTCCCGTTCTTTTGGCAAGGTAAAAACCCCAACCAGCTCTACTGGTGCACATTCTGTAAAAGCCTGATCTCCGACAATAATACTCTTAAAACAATTTGTTAAAGGGCAAGCCTCAGCATTTTTTTCACAACGTAACAATCCAATTTTAGTCATAGAGTTTCCTCCCAGTTGATATTATGAAGTTTTATATACAACCATGCTTTTGCTAAAACAATGATAATTTGCCAGTGCAAGTCAGGATAAACACAGTGTTATAGGCTTCTACTTTTCAGAACACCTAAAAATGGGAGGATTACTCTCCCCTTGTTGTCATTCTGTATTTTTCTCCTCTTGTCATCCTGCGCAAAGTCGCAGTATCCAGTCTTGCACCACCCTAGGTATTTCGTACCGCATGGCAGTATTCAGCACCATATGTTAGCACCCTCCCTCTTGTCATCCTGCGCAAAGTCGCAGGATCCAGTTCTTTTCTTCGTTGTTGCTGGCTTCGACAGGCTCAGCTACCTTTGGCAGGCTCAGCTAGCGAGTTTTGCTCTCAGCTAACGAGTTTTGCTCTCAGCTTTCCCCTTACCTGCGGAAATTATTACGCACGGCAAAAGCAAGTAGGGCTGCTTGGATATAAATAAGCAGTTGCCAGAAAGCCCTGAACGCAATTTGGAAACCTGAAATTGAGTTGTCCCCTGCGCCGGTTGCCTCCTTCGCAATGCTCTCTATAAAAGGTATGTAAGCACTAGCTTTGCCGGAAAAAAAATTCAAGCCAGAGAGTATGCTATGTATTTTATCAGGTATATTGTCTGTAAAGGGTGCGTGTGCGACTAATGTCCCAGTGTAGGACACAGCAATCAAAATAAAAATAAAACTGGCAAGCACCCATGTAGGCATTCTTCTTGCCATCTTAAAAGATTGATATAAAGAGAAGACGAAGAGAGCAAAAAGACCACTCCCTAATACAATACACCACAATTTTGGAAAAACAGGCAAGGCAATAAGCCCAATTAACACCACAAGCGCCCGTGCTGGTCGTTCTCCATAGCTGCTGGAATACTTATACAACCAGAGAATAACGACAGAAAGCCCCAAAGATACTTTGCTTAAAATCTGTTTCCAGCTTTCCTTGTCAAAATCTCGTTTTAGCAATTTAAGCTGAGCACGTTTTTCCGCTATATGCCACTTCGAGGCTTCGTACTCATTATTTTCAGCCTTGTACTTAGCTTTCATGCGCTGGTAAAAATCACGGGTAGGCTGTAATTTGTTAGGAACATCTTCAGTAGCTATTTGAATGCGTCCATTTTTTTCCCATGAAGAGTTGATGAAATGAAAATGCTCAAGTTCGTATTGATTGATAAGGTTTAAGCAACTTGAATCACATCCTAGAAAAAGAATATTTTTTGTAGTAGAGCAAAGGGCAAACTTAATGTTGGTATTTTTCACTTTTTTAATATCAGAAAACCATGAGTTCCCCTCAAATGTGCTGTCAGAAAAATCTGTGTCCTTCTGAAAGGTGTTGTTCCTAAACCTTGCGTTTTTCTGAAAAGTGTTGTCCACAAACGATGCATTTTCCTGAAATATGCTGTGAAAAAAACCTGCGTTCCCCTGAAACGTGCTTTTTTGAAACTTTGCCTCTCTAGTAAAAGAGGATTGAAAAAACGTTGCATTCCCCTGAAAGGTGCTGCCCTCAAACCCTGCGTCCCCCTGAAACTTGCTGCCCCTAAATCCTGCGCTCCCCTGAAAGGTGCTGCCAGAAAACCATGCGTTCCCCCAAAAGGTGCTATTAGAAAAATTTGCATTCCCCTTAAAGGTGCTGCCGTCAAATCCTGCGTCCCCCTTAAAGGTGCTGTAAGAAAAATTAATAGCTGGGAATTCATAACCCTCAAAATTAATATCTACGGGAAAAACAGTGCCTGATAAGTTGCACTCAGTACGCTTACCTTTTAGGTTCGGAGTGTTAAAGATTCTTTCGCGCACTAAATTACAGAACTCATCAACAGGGAACTTTTCTGTTGAGCCAAATTCTTTATATTTATGCTCTGCTGGAGCGTGAAACAGGCAATAGCCATTGCCGTTCTCGTCTGTATATACAACATCTTGAGGATCATCCCAAGGAGGAGAAATTTGATTCCCCTCTTTATCAAATCGACCTTTCAGACACACACAACAAAAATCTTTTACAATTTGCGCAATTTCCATGACTCCCCCTTTATGCTACGCAATACCAAGCGTACTCTACGCTCAATTATATCACAATGCTTCAAGGGTCAAAGTTGGCTGAGCTTGCCGAAGCCAAAAAGAAAGAAGAAAAAGGCACTGGATTCTGCGACTTCGCGCAGAATGACGGAGGGGAAATAATCTCATGACGAAGAAAATTACTATGCTTTTCCCCTGATAATTCACACAAAATTTATAAATAATGTGGCGGAGGCGGTTCTTCGCTAGGTTCAGAGGCTGCTGTTTTTACCCGTTCAGCCAAAAATCGTATTTGCCTATGCAGTTCGTTTAATTCTGCCTGTTGCGTGGTCAACACTTCAGAAAGCTGTTCAAGTGTCCTCTCCTGCAAGGCAAGAGTTTCTTCAATTTTATCAAGACGTTCTTCCATAATGCCTCCTCAGCATATACTCTCTAAAGGCAATGTACAGTGCTCGCCAAAAACCTGCAAGTTCATGAAAAAATGTTTCCAAACCGCATTCTGCATAACTTGTATTCTTTAGCATTTACTCTTAAGCATATTTACACTACAAGAAAGGCGAATTTGCACTCAAGAGCGAAGGGAGAAAAAGGTGAATATTTCTGAAAGAATCAAACAACTTAAGCCATCAGCAACCCTGACTATTAACGCACGAGCTCTTGAACTCAAGGCTCAAGGCCAAGAAATTATTAGTCTTGCAGTGGGGGAACCTGATTTTTCCACACCACAGCATATCCGTGAAGCAGCCAAAGAAGCTCTTGATCAAGGCCATACTCGCTATACAGCTGTCCCCGGCGTCCCGGCCCTGCGCGAAGCCATTGCAGGCTATTTTAAGAAATTCTATGGAGTGCAGGCTGGTATAGAGCATACTATTGCATCTATGGGAGGTAAACACTCCCTGTACAATCTTTTTATGGCCTTGCTAAATCCCGGTGATGAAGTGCTTCTTCCTGCGCCGTATTGGGTCAGCTACCCACCAATGGTAGAGCTCGCTCAAGGCGTTCCGATTCCCGTTCCAACCCAACCGGAAAACAATTTTCTGACTTCAATACAAGAGCTTGAAGCCCATATTTCTCCAAAAACCAAAATGCTGATTTTGAATACTCCAAGCAATCCTACCGGCTGTCATTATCCACAAGAGGAGTTACTCAAACTGGCAAAATGGGCTATTGAAAAAGATATTTTTGTTATTTCAGATGAAGTTTATGACCGGCTTGTTTACGAACCAGCAAGCCCTTCTTCTCTTTCTACGCTTTGGGAAAAACATCCGGACAAAATTGCAATTGTCAATGCTTTGTCCAAAAGTTTTTGCATGACTGGTTTTCGCATGGGCTTTACCTTAGCGCATCCAGAGCTGGTAAAAGCCATAGGCAAAATACAGGGACAATCTACTTCCAATGTCAATTCCATTGCCCAGCAAGCAGCTATAACAGCCTTTAATGGTTCATGGGAGATTGTAGAAAAAATGAACCACGCCTTTCAGCAAAGACGGGACATAGCCCTTTCTATTTTCAAACAATGGGATATTCCTTGCCCCCAGCCAGCTGGTGCGTTTTATGCCTTTCCGGTGATGGATAAATTCTATACACAAGAAACCCCTGACTCCACGGCTTTATGTACCAAAATACTTGAACATGCCGGCGTTGCCCTTGTGCCGGGTGCGGCCTTTGGTGATGATCGCTGTATTCGTTTTTCCTATGCAGTAAAAGAAGATATTCTTATCACTGCACTAAGCAAAGTAGGCAAAGTGCTCTTAGGCAATTAAAACCTTTTTACGTTTTTTGTACTTACAAACTGTAGATTGAGGAATACTAAACATCAGCTTCGGTCTTTTTGCTTTTACTGTCTTACGATTTAAGATCGGACTGTTTTCAGATTATAGCCGACATGAGTCTGCTTTTTCTCTATTTTATGAACGAATGCCCCTTCTAAAAAAACAAAAAGAGCGAAAAAATATCACATCAAAACACGTTAAAATGCAAAATTTTTCTCAATTTTCAGCTAAATTTCAGCTTGGTTTTTTAGAAAAAAACGTATAAAATTCTCGTAGAATAACTGATGATACAATGTAAAAATTTCAAAACATTATGAACTAAAAGGATACTTATCTTGTTCAAGAAAAAAAATTCCGGCACTGTAAAGGAACACTCTCATGAATTAAACGCTTTTTTAGGCGAAGAAATAGAATACCATGGACTGCTTAATTTCGTTGGTACTGTCCGCATTGACGGTGTTTTTCATGGCGAAATACAATCTGAAGGCATCCTTATTTTAGGTGAAAAGGCCTTAGTCCATGGTCAAATTTCCGTAAGAAGCCTCCTTTCAAACGGTAAAATAGTAGGCAAAATTTCTGCTACAAAAAAAGTAGTTATGCAAAAAAAATCACTTTTTGAAGGAGAAATGAGCACTCCGGCTTTGGTCGTAGAAGAAGGAGCCTTCCTCGCAGGTGACATCATCATGGATTCGTCTGCAAACACAGCTCCAGAAAAAAATATGCAAGAACAAGCGCAACAAGATGATGCTCAAATACCAAACAATGAGGAAATATAATCGAAATATTTCCCCAAAACAGCAGTACAAATAGTGTTATTATGTTCTATATTTTTTATACAAAAACATGAAAAAATCAATTTGAGGATATAATTAATAGTCAAAATTCTTGTGCATCATGAGCACATAAAGGAGAGCTCAATGCCTCGTATGTCCTTGCCTGAATATTTTATGAACATCGCCCATCTTGTTGCGCAGCGCTCAACCTGCCTTCGGCGTAAAGTAGGAGCCGTGGCTGTACGCGATAAACGAATACTGGCTACCGGATATAATGGTGCTCCCACTGGCCTTCCACATTGTGAAGAAGTAGGCTGCCTGCGCCAGCAACTTGCAGTGCCTTCCGGTGAACGCCATGAACTATGCCGTGCTCTCCATGCAGAGCAAAATATTCTGACCCAGTGTGCTGTGCATGGAATTGTACTCAAAGGGGCAGATATTTACTGCACAACGCAGCCCTGTCTTATTTGCACCAAACTGCTGATCAATTCTCAAGTAAATGCAATCTGGTATGCCGAAGCATATCCGGATAAACTCGCCGAACAATTTTTGGATGAATCAAATATCAGACATGGGCTTCTCAAAGGAGAGTTTCGTGCCTAGGCACAGGGCAAAAGAAGAACACAGTCTGCATGAACACTTTATGAGGCAAGCCTTTAAGCTCGCCATACAAGGTCGTGGAGCTACTGCTCCAAACCCTTGTGTCGGAGCGTTGCTGGTTCGCGATGAACAAATTGTGGCACAAGGCTGGCATTCCAAATACGGTGAGCCTCATGCTGAGCGAGTATGTTTGCACAATGCTCAAAAAAATGGAGAGGATCCTGCTGGGTGTACCCTGTATGTAACGCTAGAACCATGCAAGCATCACGGCAAAACCCCACCATGTACCGAGGCTATTATAGAAGCAGGCATAAAAAAAGTAGTGTATTCATGTCCAGATCCAACAAAAGCCGGTGGCGGCGGACAAATACTACAAGCACATAATATCGAAGTGACTGCTGGCATACTGAAAGAACAAGGCCAAGAGCTTATTGCGGACTTTTTATATTGGCAAAAAACCGAGCTCCCGTGGTGTATTCTTAAAATGGCCTCAACTCTGGATGGCAAAATTGCTTCACACAAAGGTCATAATGAAGCTGTTTCCAGTGCTGAATCATTTCATGATGTACACCAAATGCGTGCTTTTGCAGATGCAATTATGATTGGTGGAGCAACTTTTTATGCTGATAACCCTTCTTTAACATGTCGGTTGCACAATAAGACAACAGCAAGACAGCCCCTTGCAGTAATACTGACCACAAAACTCCCCACTCTTCCTTGCAATTTTACGCTGCTCACAAAGCGGGCGAATCAAACAATATTTTTAAGCAGTAAAGAACTAGCAAAGTCAAAAAAAGCCTCTGCGCTCCAAGCGCAGGGCATACAAGTACTTGGACTTTCACCAGCACCAGCAGGACAATATGGCTTGGATTTAGAAGAAGGCCTGCGCGTATTACGTTCACAGTTTCATTGTCATTATGTGCTATGTGAAGGAGGCGGTCAATTAGCAACCGCTTTACTTGAACAAAAACTTGTCAATAAATTCGTTCTTTATTTAGCACCGCGCATTCTTGCTGATCATACAGCTCCTTCTGTTTTTAGTGGTCGCCAGCAAGTAACAATGGCTGAAACCATGGATTTACAGCTTGCCCGTAGTGAACATATCGGCTCAGATATTAAACTCACATTCTTTCCCAAGTGAAACATACAAAGAAAATAGCAATCTATGCCCTTACTCGGCAAGGAATCCTGCTTGGTAGCTCTTTGTTAGAAATTTTACCGTATGCTGAATTGCACGTACCAAGGAGATTGCAAAACGAGCTATGTATTCCTTTTCATTCCTTGACAAAGCGTGTCGCAGAGCTCTTTACACAATGCCATGCACATATATTTATTACTGCTGCCGGAATTGCTACTCGTAGCATTGCTCCGCATTTAGAAAGCAAAGCCAAAGACCCCGGAGTACTGGTGCTTGATCAACAAGGAAAGTATGTTATTAGTCTTCTTTCCGGACATCTGGGCGGAGCAAATGCACTTGCACAACATATTGCCACTCAGATAAAGGCAACGGCCATCATTACGACTGCTACCGACAGTCAACAAATTCCCTCAATTGATATGCTGGCAATGCAAGCAGGCCTGGTTATTGGAGATTTATCGGCTGTAAAAAACATCAACGCTGCGTTATTAGACGGAAAAACCGTACAGATATATGACCCTGCAAAGCATCTCAATATTGAAAATTGCAATTTTTTTTACAGAATCAAAAACCAAAGCCAATGGGATAACAAGGCAGCAGGGGTTTGGATTGATTGGCGAACAAACCCAGCATATAAAACAAAATTAAGACTCTATCCGTCATGTATTTATGCTGGAATTGGATACCGGAAAGGAGTCACAAACACAGCAATCAAAACGCATATTCACCACGTTCTGCATGAAAATGGTATAGCAATCCAAAGCCTTGCAGGACTTTCAACTATTGAAGAAAAACGCTATGAGCAGGGGCTCCTTGATGCAGCAAAGAGCCTTGCCTTGCCTATTTCCTATTTTAGTAAAAAACAATTAAGCAAAGTACATGTACCAACGCCTTCTGCATTGGTAAAACAGCATATGGGGATTGATTCAGTATGCGAAGCAGCAGCAATTTTAGCCAGCAATCACGGAAGCCTGATTATACCCAAGAGCAAAAGCAAGAATATTACTTGCGCTCTGGCTCTCTCCAAGTCATAGGCCTTGGCCCTGGCGATCCTGCTTTGCTACCGCCACTTGCCAAAAAAGCACTTAAGGCTGCAGAAACAGTGGTTGCCTATAAAAATTATTTAACCTTAGTTTCGCCCACCCTCCTGCATAATAAAAAAATTATTTCCACAGGCATGACAGGTGAAGTGGAACGAGTCACCATGGCGATCCAAGAAGCTGAATCAGGACATGCAGTATGTATCCTTTGTTCTGGTGATCCCGGGATATATGCCATGGCCGGCCTTGCGCTTGAAATACTTGAATCCAGAGCAAGTCTTGACCGTATACATTTTGAGGTGATCCCGGGCATCCCTGCATTCACAGCAGCTGCAGCCTTGCTTGGAGCTCCGCTCATGCATGATTTTGCTTCAATCAGTCTTTCGGATTTATTGACACCTTGGCCAAGTATTGCAAAACGGCTCAAATATGCTGCCCTCGCGGATTTCGTTATTATTTTGTATAACCCACGCTCTAAAAACCGCCCCGAACATGTCCAACATGCTCTGAATATTATACAAAAACACCGCCTGCCAAACACGCCTGTAGGAATTGTTCGGCAGGCTTATCGAGAAAAGCAGCATATTGTCATCACAAGCCTTCAGGCCATTGACATCACGGCTATTGATATGCAAACTCTTTTGATAATTGGTAATTCCACGACAAGAAACATTGGACAATTTTTACTGACTCCACGAGGATATGCTCAAAAATATACTTTGAACTCTAGCAAAGCACAGGATAAATAGGCTCAAAGATTGCAAATACAACAATGAGCGTCATCTACCCGTCATGCGATACAAGGAGTATTTATGCGCGTCCCTACCATACTGTTTATTTTATGTCTTTGCGTATTATTGCCCAGCACGGTAACAGGGAAAACATTTAAGAATGAGGATACAGCCAAAAATAGGCACAATTATAACTGGGGAACGCGTAATAAAAATTGCACTCAAAAATTTGAACAAAACCAGTACGGAGACAGTACTTGGGGTAATGAACCATGCGCTCAGCAAGAAGCTAAGGACTGGTCTGAAAAGTGTACTCTTACGATTAATCCTGAGCTCAACTATAATAGTCAAAGCAGTACAGATACAAGCAGTACAAATACAAGTACTGAAAATGCTGAATGAACAGCAAAAATCATGATTTTCACCACACATGAGGATTACAATCAGCGAAAAAATAACTCAATACAGGATATAATACATGCGCCAAGCTGAACTATGGAAACCCTTAGAGAAGAGTCGTTGCCAATGCGAACTTTGCTCTCAGTATTGCAATATTGAAAATGGGCGTAATGGAAAATGCGGAGTACGTCGCAATATCAATGGCGTATTGTACACGCTCAGTTATGACCGCATTGCTGCACTACATATGGATCCTGTAGAAAAAAAACCGCTTTATCATTTTCAGCCCGGCAGCATGACGCTGTCTCTTGGCACCGAAGGTTGCAATTTTTTTTGCTCGTTTTGCCAAAATAGTACCCTTTCCCAAGCTCCGAAAAAAGGTACTCCACCAAAAGGAAACGCAATATCTCCACAAGCTTTAGTGGACATTGCTTTAAAAAAAAAGCTAAGTCCATATCCTATACCTATTCTGAACCAAGCATTTTTTTTGAACTCATATTGGAAACAGCGTCCTTGGCTCATGCAAATGGCTTAAAAAACATTATAGTTTCTAATGGATACCAAAGTACAGATTGCTTGAATGCCTTCAATGGACTCATTGATGCAGCCAATATTGATCTTAAAGCGTTTCATGATGACTTTTATAAAAAGCTATGCGGAGCGCACTTAGAACCGGTTTTAGAAACGCTCAAGTATATCAAAAAACTTGGCTGGTGGTTGGAAGTAACGACCTTAATCATTCCCGGACTCAATGATAGCAAATCAGAGCTTGAGCAAGCGGCTCAGTTCATAGCCAAGGAACTGAGTCAAGATACACCTTGGCATCTTTCACGTTTTCATCCTCAATACAAACTCAAAAACAAAGCAGCTACGCCCAAAGAAAGTTTAGAGATGGCGTATGCTATAGGCAAAAAAGCTGGCCTGAACCATGTGTATTTAGGCAATGTACTTGATACCGTATATTCTAATACCTTCTGCCCTGTTTGCAAAAAAATTATTGTGCAACGGCAAGGCTTTACTTCAAGTAATATTGATATTAAACAAGGGCATTGCACATATTGTGGACAAAATATTGCTGGAATTTGGAACTAAATGGTTGCCAGCCTAGCCACTTTGCAGTAGGAGAGCTACACACGTCGGGGCATGGCGCAGTCTGGAAGCGCGCCTGCTTTGGGAGCAGGATGCCGGGAGTTCAAATCTCTCTGCCCCGACCATATATTTCAAAGGCTTACGGTGGAAATCGTAGGCCTTTTTATTTTTGGTAGGTACAAAAGTAGGTACAAAATGCGTTTTGAGCAAAAAAAAATTGCACGAAAGAACTTTGCTGAATTTGGGAGGCAAAACTATGACGAGATGTTGCACGGTACAGCAGAATATTTCGCGCAGTACGGCTCTCCCTTTCCTTTTTCAAAAACACGGAAGAGCAATCACTTTTTTCGCCTTACTGGATATTACAATTATGTAAAAATAGATAAATATTACTACTGCAAGTTTTTCTCATTTTAACGAAAATGTAAAATCAAATATAGGCCATAGGCCTACAACATCCTCTTTTTACTTAAGATTTATATTTTGGCGGTGATTTTGCTTTTACTCCGGTGTTGGATAAACCTTGGAGGAATATTTGCTATGAACGCTGTTGACAATGTTTTTATTCTCTTTTGTTCGGCTTTGGTCATGTTTATGACTCCCGGACTGGCTCTTTTTTACGGAGGACTGGTTCGTTCTAAAAACGTACTTTCAACCATTATGCACAGCTTTATAATGCTTGGCGTGATGTCTGTTCTTTGGGCTATCTGCGGTTATTCTCTGGCCTTTTCCGGCGATATTGGCGGTATAATCGGAAATCTGGACTTGGCTTTTTTGTCTGGCCTACCTTTAGATGACGGCAATGCCCTCTCGCCCATGAGTTTTATGATTTTCCAATGTATGTTTGCGGTTATCACCCCTGCTCTTATTTCCGGTGCATATGCAGAACGCATTAAATTTACAGGCTTTCTACTTTTTTCTTCATTGTGGCTACTTTTCGTCTATACACCGATGTGCCACATGGTATGGGCGGAAGGTGGTTTAATGTTTACAATGGGTGCGCTTGATTTTGCCGGTGGTGCAGTGGTGCATATGAGCTCTGCTGCTGCTGCCTTAGCCTGCGCGCTGTTTTTAGGAAAACGTATAGGTCATGGAAAAGCTCCTTTTATTCCGCATAATTTGCCAATGACTGTTCTCGGAGCTGCTATTCTTTGGTTTGGCTGGTTTGGTTTTAATGCAGGCAGTGCTCTTGCAGCAGATGCTATTGCCATCAACGCTTTTGTGACTACGCATTTGGCTGCAGCTACTGCTATATTGGCTTGGATATTGGCTGAATGGATACACTCAGGAAAGCCCACGACCTTGGGTGCTGCTTCCGGTGCTGTTGCGGGTTTAGTTGCTATTACTCCGGCTGCTGGTTTTGTTGATATTTCAGGAGCGCTGTGCATTGGTCTTGGTGGTGGAATACTGTGCTACTGTGGCATCATGCTCAAAAATAAATTAGGCTATGATGATGCCTTGGATGTTGTCGGGATTCATGGGGTGGGTGGTACTTTTGGTGCCTTGGCCACTGGTATTTTTGCCTCTGGCATAAATGAAAAATGCGGTCTTTTGTATGGTAATCCTGAGCAACTATGGATTCAGTTCAAATCTGTTATAATTACATGGATTTTCTGTTTTGTGGCCTCAGTGTGTTTGTTCAAAATTGTAGACGCCACCATTGGTATGCGCGTAAGCAAAGAAGAGGAATTCAAAGGCCTTGACGTTGCTTTGCATAATGAGACTGGCTACCAAAGCTAAAGGATCAGCCTATATACAAGGAGTATGATCATGAAAAAAATAGAAATAATAACTCGCCCTTTTAAGCTTAATGAAGTCAAAGAAGCACTCACCGAGCTTGGTATAAAAGGCATGACTGTGAGCGAAATTAAAGGATTTGGCCGTCAAGGTGGACATAAAGAAGTGTACCGTGGTGCCGAGTATCAGGTTGATTTTGTACCAAAAGTCAAAATTGACGTAATTGTTCATGCGGAATTACTTGCAGAGGTTGTCGCAGCTGCAAGTAAAGCAGCAAGAACCGGCCAAGTTGGAGACGGCAAAATATTTGTCAGCCAAATAGAAGAGGTTATCCGCATTCGCACTGGAGAAACAGGAGAAGGAGCTATCTAACTCATACGCTATGGGAAGTGTGGCATATTATATACCACACTTCCCATAGCACTGCGTAACATGCCGGATAGTAGAAAACATTCAGCTAAAAAATGCCAAAGCCCTTACCTGAAAAAATACTTGCTAATACAAGCAAAGCCTTGAACACACAGCTTTGTGCAAAAAATATTGCAGCATACCCTCAGCGCCGGGCTAAAATTATTGATCAATATTTTAGAGCGCAACTCAAGCGCTATGCACAACTCTCTGCAATCATGCACACAACGCCTTTCTCTCTTGTTGCGGTCGGAGGCTATGGACGCAAAGAACTTTGCCCTGCCTCAGATATTGATATTCTACTTCTTTTTGAAAAGAAAATACCAAAGCAAGCAAAGGACATTGCAGCTTGGCTGTTCCATCCTCTTTGGGATTTAGGCTTAGATTTAGGACATGGAGTGCGGGTATTTACGGACTGCATACGCCTTGCGCGTTCGGATTTTCAGGTTATGACTTCTTTGCTTGATTTACGGCATATCACAGGCTCTTCGCATATAAGCGAACAATTTTTGGCACAGTTCAAAAAAAAACTCCTTGTGTCTGGTCGTTCTAAATTTTCAAAATACCTCAAACAGACAAACAAAGATCGTGAATTTGAATTTGGAGATTCTTCAGGTAAACTTGAACCAGACTTAAAAAATGGTTTAGGCGGTTTGCGTGGTGCACATCAAATAGCGTGGTGTAATAAAATTTTAGAAGCAAGCAGTTCTTGGGTAAACCCACTTAGTCTTAACGAGCAGGCACAATTATATCAAGACTATACTTTTGTTTGCAAGGCCAGAACAGCCTTACACCATAAGGCTTCTCGCCCAACAAATACCTTGGCTTTTGGCTATCAGCCTCAAGTAGCTGAGCTTTTAGGATATATTCCAAAACAAGGTTCTTTTGCCCAAGCCTCAGGACATGAACGCGGTCAATGCGTGGAGCACTTTTTATCAGACTTACATCAAGCAATGGCTCGCATCAAATCTTTGCGCGCTGCTTTTTGGCAAGAATGTTTTCCTGCTCCCCGCAAAAAGCATACAAAACTTATATCCGATATATACGATAACTCGTTTGGCTTAAGCACAACAAAACATAATAATATCCTCGCTTTGTTCCAGCAACTTGCCCTTACTGGCAACCCTCTTTCACTTGCTGCTGTTCGCATTATACGCAAAGCACTGCGTCAAAACACGATCCAAAGAAATAAAGAAAATCTTATGGCTTTACTCAGCATTGCCCGTGCGCGATATGGCCTCCAATCCATGCTGTGTATGCTAGATACTGGAGTATTAGGTGCTCTTTTACCTGAGATGAAAAACGTAGCGCACCATATCCAGTTTGACGACTATCATGTGCACCCCGTAGGCAGGCATACTGTAGAAACTGTTGCTTGTATCGCTCAATTTTTAGATGGCAAGGAAAAACTAGATGGCAAGGAAAAACATTTTTCTGCTATTGCTTCGCAAATACACTCTCCAAATAGTCTAATATTAGCAGCTTTTTTTCATGATCTAGGTAAAAACAAAGCAAATCATTGCCAAGTTGGAGCATCTTTAGCACAAAGCGAGCTTCCTAAAATGGGGCAAACAAAACATACTGCAAAGGAAGTGGCTTTTTTAGTACAACATCACCTTCTTTTGCCAATCACCGCCACACGCAAAGACCTTGCGGATGAACAGGTTATTGTGGAAATAGCAGAAACAGTGGAAACAACACAAGGCCTTGATATGCTCTACTTACTCTCTGTTGCTGACTCCATGGCGACCGGGCCACGAGCATGGTCTGCTTGGACGGCTGCTCTGTTACAAGAATTATACACCAAAGTCAGAACAGTATTAAGCCAAGGCTCACTTGCTCTCCCTCATGCAGCAAAAGCCTCTAAAGCAGTTAAAGAAAACACTCTGCTGCTTGCCAAAGCCCAAGAGCTTGAAGCATTTGCTCAAACTTGCTTCAAAAAGATGCCTCCACGAACCTTTCAGGCCTTGTCCGCACAGGAAGTTTTTGCTCATATTCAGCTTGTTTTGGAGTATGAACGCACTCTGATATTAGATGATGTGCGCTCTCCCAAAAAGAGCAAAGGAATTGGGGTCTGTGTTCTTGAGGCGCAGCCCTCCGGAGTGGGCAATACCTATAAAATTCGTATTGCAACGCATGATCGCCCCGGGCTGTTTGCGCTTATAGCCGGAGTGCTGAGCCTGCATCACTTAGATATTCTTGCAGCAGAGCTTTTTACATGGAAAGACGGGACAGTGGTCGATAGCTTTATTGTGGAAGCAGCTGTTGATCAGCTGTATCCTGAAGAAGTCTTTAAGCGCGTACAACGAGCAATACGCTATGCCTTGTTGGGAAAACTTTCGCTTGATTATCGACTTCAGGAAATGCGTAACTCACCCCTGCACCAAGTAAAATCCATTCCTTCAAAAAATCCTCGCATTCAAGTAGATAACCATTCTTCGGATTTTTATTCGCTGCTAGAAGTTTCTGCGCCGGACAGACTTGGTCTTTTATACGATATTGCATCTGCATTAACGGCAATGCAGCTTAATGTGCATTTAGCAAAAATCAGCACAGATGTCGGGCGCGTTACAGATATTTTTTATGTTTTACGTTCAGATGGACAGAAATTGAACTCTCCGGAAATCATTAAAGACGTCAAGGAAAAACTACTGCATGCAATACAGCAGTAAAGTGAGCTGGAAAATACGAGGACAAACGTATCTAAATTTCAAAGCGAACACTTGGTTTGAAACAAATTCGGGAGCATTCGATTCCCCCCCCAGTTTTATTACGCCTTTTTGCTTGTCATTTTGCGCGAAGTAGTGAAAATCCAGTGCGTTACACAGCGTGGCAGTACATCCATAAACACTATTTTTTTTCAAGCCCCTGCTGCGTTGCCCCTCCAAAAAGTTTCCATAACAATAGACCACCTACAAGGTTATAACTTTGCTTCATACCTGTTTGCTTAAATTGCCACGCAAGCAAAGCAGAGCGTTGTCCACTTGTGCTGACCACAACCACGTTTGGATGCCCTCCGGGGTCGCCATGTAAATCCATGACTTTGTCAAAACTCGCTCCGGTAAAAAGCGGAGCGCTTTCAGCCTGTGCAATGTGCAAGAGTTTATATTCAAAATGAGTACGAACATCCACAATGCGGATTCGTTCACCTGCAGCAAGGCGACGACGTAAACTCCACGGGCTCATTTGCTTAAGGCCAAGTATTATCCACAAAATTTGCCAAGCAACACAGCACAAAATAATCAGGTACACGATACTCATTATATACTCCTCAAAAATTATGTTTGTACAAGGGTACAGCTTCAACAAAAACAAAACTGCTTTGCACAAAATATCGCATAAAAAAACGATTATTCCATATCAAACGAGGCAACTCATACGAGACAAAGCACAAGTCTGATACGCATTCTATAAAAACAGAATACAGTGACTTTTCTAAAAAATCCATATTTCCATGCCACAGAAAACTATTCCATAAGCAGCAGTTGACTTTAGAGTTTTCATCGCTATGTATTCCCTGCCGAGGCAAAAACAACATTTCTTATCCACCATAGGGTGAGCTATAAAAGCAAAAGATATGAAAAGTATATGCATACGACACCAGACGGAGTAAAAATATAATGAAAATGAAAAAGTATGTGAATACGGCACGAGACGGAGTAAAAATAGAGTGAAAATGATATTACTTTTGTCGTTGCTCACTGCTTTTGGAGCCCTATCCACAGACATGTACCTTCCTGCTCTACCTTCCATTCAAAAGACATGGAACTTGAGCATGGCTCAAACAAATTTAACCCTAACGGCATTTTTTATAGCCAACCCAATTATGATGCTGGTCTACGGCCCCTTATCTGATCGCTTCGGGCGCAGGCCAGTACTTCTTGTAGGTCTCACTCTTTTTCTTATAGGTTGCTTGGCTTGTTTTTTTGCCCAAAATATTATCCTACTTATACTTGCGCGCATTGTACAAGCAGCCGGAGCTGCCAGTGCAACCACCTTGACCTTTGCCATTGCTCGAGACTTGTTTGAAGGTGCAAAGCGTCAGCGTGTTCTTGGTTATATAGGGGTCATTTTTTCTCTTATGCCTATGCTCGCCCCGACCATTGGTGGCTGGATGCTTCAATTTGCCTCGTGGCGTTATATTTTTGGAGTGCAAGGTATCATGTGCCTTATTGCCTTTGTTGGAGTCTGGAACATGGAGGAATCGCTCAAAAAAACCATGCGCGGTGGCCCTTTGACTGTTGCGCGTCGTTATCTTGTTCTTTTTTCCAACGTCCGCTTTGTGATCCTCACCCTGCTTTTTGCACTCATGGTGCTCCCACTTTTTGCTCATATCGGAGGAGCAGCAGACATATACATCAATCAATTCAAAATTTCACCGCAAGAGTTTGCAATACACTTCGGAATCATTGCCTCAGGCATCATGTTCGGTTCTTTCTTTGCTGCACGAAAAGCCGGACATATGACACCTATGCGACTTTTAACTCTTTCCATGAGTGGCATGTTGTGCACTGCCTTGGCCTTAAATTTTTTAACTGTTCAACATCCATATATGCTTACAGGGCTCATGTTTTGTAATATGCTGTGCGTAGGTATTAACAGACCCCTTTCCTTTCACTTGGTACTTGGAACTGTAGAAACAGATATTGGAGCAGCCTCAGCACTTATGACTTTTAGCACTATGCTCATGGGGGCTTTGCCCATGTGGATCATTTCTCTGCAATGGTCTTCCAGAATTACCGTGCTTGGAATTTTTATGCTGATTGGCTCTGCTCTCCCTTTTTTGGCTTTTATGTTTTTGCGTAGATATGGTACAATAAAAAACATGTAATCTGATACACTCTGATTATATACTTAAAACCAGCATAATATACGGAGGACGCATGGATATTTTTGAAGCTATTCACAATCGTAGAAGTATTAGAAAATATACGGAGAGACCCCTTACCCAAGAACAACTTGAAAAAATATTACGCGCGACAATGACCGCACCAAGTGCCGGAAATGCACAGCCTTGGCAATTTGTTGTTGTCAAAAATAAAAAAACTCTTGCTCGTCTGCATGAGTATAATCCATACGCTGCCATGGCCAAAGATGCACCGCTTGGAATTTTGGTTTGCGGGGATTTATCTAAAGAAAAATATCCCGGGTTCTGGGTTCAAGATTGTAGTGCTGCCATACAAAACCTATTGCTCGCTACCCATGCTCTTGGCTTAGGCGCGGTTTGGACGGGCATTCACCCAGTCAAAGAAAGAGAAATCGCTTTTCAAAAAGAATTTGAGCTGCCCGCGCAAATTATCCCTCTTGCTTTTATAGTAATTGGGCATCCGGCACAAAACAGTTTGTACAAAGATCGTTATCTTCCTGAACGTATTCATGAAGAAAAATGGACGTCTGAATAATATGAAAAAACAGATTGTAAGCATGGAAACAATAAACTTTACCTGAATAATACAAATTGTGCGCCCATAGAAATTACTTTCAAATTTTATCCAAAAAACAAAGAAAAAAGGCTTGCTTTTTATAAAACAGGCATATAAAGTCTCTTGCTTGCGCTGGCTGGCGTAGCTCAATTGGTAGAGCAGCTGATTTGTAATCAGCAGGTTGCGGGTTCAAGTCCCATCGCCAGCTCCAGCCAGTAATGGTGGGGTTCCCGAGTGGCCAAAGGGAACAGACTGTAAATCTGTCGGCGTACGCCTTCGGAGGTTCAAATCCTCCCCCCACCACCATTTAATATAGGGAACACGCTGTAGGAGGCAGGTCGATCCTCGCTGGTTGACTACGGAAGTGTATGAGCGGGAATAGCTCAATTGGCTAGAGCATTAGCCTTCCAAGCTGAGGGTTGCGGGTTCGAGTCCCGTTTCCCGCTCCAGTCAACACTTCTCAAAAAGCTCCAAAAGCGATACGGTGCCCACGTAGCTCAGCAGGTAGAGCACATCCTTGGTAAGGATGAGGTCACCGGTTCAAGTCCGGTCGTGGGCTCCATTTAACTATTTTATTAGGTCTCAAAACTGGGAAAACACACTTTCAGAACCGTTAGGGGGAATGAATCATGGGTAAGGCAAAATTTGAGCGCAACAAGCCTCACGTCAACATCGGTACCATCGGTCACATTGACCACGGCAAAACTACCCTCACCGCAGCTATCACAAAATTGGCTGCCATGAAGGGAAATGGTCAATTCATTGCCTTTGACGAAATCGATAAGGCTCCTGAAGAAAAAGAGCGTGGTATTACCATCGCAACAGCACACGTTGAGTATGAGACTGAAAATCGTCACTACGCACATGTGGACTGCCCTGGTCACGCTGACTACATTAAAAACATGATCACCGGTGCAGCGCAAATGGACGGTGCTATTCTCGTTGTAGCAGCAACTGATGGCCCTATGCCGCAAACTCGTGAACACATCTTGCTTGGTCGCCAAGTTGGCGTCCCTGCTATGGTTGTTTTCATGAATAAATGTGACATGGTTGATGATGAAGAACTTTTAGAATTAGTTGAGCTTGAAGTTCGTGAATTGCTTTCTAAGTACGAGTTTCCTGGTGATGACCTTCCGGTTATCCAAGGCTCTGCATTGAAAGCTCTTGAGTGCGACTCGGTTGATGATCCTGCTGCTGCTCCTATTTTTGAACTGCTGGACGCTTGTGATTCTTATATCCCTGAGCCAGAGCGTGATATTGACAAGCCCTACCTCATGCCTGTTGAAGATGTTTTCTCTATTTCCGGTCGCGGAACTGTTGTAACCGGCCGAGTAGAGCGTGGCATCATCACAGTTGGCGATGAAGTTGAAATCGTCGGCATCCGTCCAACAAGCAAAACCACCTGTACTGGCGTTGAAATGTTCCGCAAAATCCTTGACCAAGGTCAGGCTGGCGACAACGTAGGTATCTTGGTTCGTGGCGTTAAGCGTGAAGAAGTTGAACGCGGGCAAGTTCTTGCAAAGCCCGGTTCCATTACTCCGCATACTCGTTTCAAAGGCGAAGTTTTTGTTCTGTCCAAAGATGAAGGTGGACGTCACACTCCTTTCTTCTCCGGCTATCGTCCTCAGTTCTATTTCCGTACTACGGACATCACCGGTGTTGTAAAATTGGAAGAAGGCGTTGAAATGGTAATGCCTGGTGATAACGCCACCTTTGAAGTTGAACTGATCAACCCAATCGCCATGGAAAAAGGTCTGCGCTTTGCCATTCGTGAAGGTGGACGCACTGTTGGCGCTGGTGTTGTTACTGAGATATTGGAGTAAAATCATGCGCGTCAATATTCAGCTGCAATGCACTGAGTGCAAACGCCGCAACTATGCGACCAGCAAAAACAAAAAAAATACTACAGGTCGTCTTGAAGTGAAGAAATATTGTCCTTGGGACAAGAAACATACAATTCATAAAGAGACCAAGTAGAATTTGACCGCAGGGGTGTAGCTCTAACGGCTAGAGCGCCGGTCTCCAAAACCGGATGTTGGGGGTTCGAATCCCTCCACCCCTGCCACCTTTTCTGTAGGAAGAATTAATATGGCAAAAAACAGTTCCAAGAAAAAAACTCAAGCTACTTGGCTTAAACCTTTTGAGACATTGACTAAAATCAGTCAACTCAAAGATTTTTTTGAGGAATCAAAGGCCGAAATAAAAAAAGTTGTTTGGCCGGGTAGAAAAGAGACCACTGCCACAAGTGTAGCTGTACTTGTTTTTACGCTCCTTGTTGCTCTCTTTCTCGGACTTGTGGATGGCGGGCTTTCATGGCTTGTCAATACCATTTTGTCTTAAGTTGCGGAGGTAGTGTCATGTCAGATCAGCAAGAAAATACTGCGGACAACTCAAAGCTCACAAGCGAAACATCGCTTGAAGCAACGGAGCAAGTAGCCAAAGAAGAACAAGACACACCCGGCAAATGGTATATTTTGCATGCGTACTCTGGTTTTGAGCAGCGCGTTGAAAAAACCATTAAAGAAATGATGCGTACAGGGCAGGATAACGGACTTATCTCTGAAGTTATTGTACCTACTGAAAAGGTTGTAGAACTTGCTAAAGGTGAAAAGCGCACCACAACTCGCAAATTCTACCCCGGATATGTTATGATTAAAATGGTCATGACAGACGAGTCTTGGCATTTGGTACAATCAA
This sequence comes from Desulfovibrionaceae bacterium, assembly GCA_963678135.1. GTDB lineage: Bacteria > Desulfobacterota > Desulfovibrionia > Desulfovibrionales > Desulfovibrionaceae > JAHJKV01. Next base: position 1,766,832 of record OY782667.1, read on the forward strand.
TACCACGAGTTACAGGATTTGTTGGTGGGAAAAACCGTCCGGCACCTATGCGTAATTCTGAGGCGCAAAGTATTTTATCCATGATGGAAACACGTCAGGAGCAACCTCGACCGAAATTTCATTTTGGACAAGGAGATGAAATTCGCGTTATTGACGGACCCTTTTCCGGTTTCAATGGCGTGGTGGAAGATGTCAACTATGAAAAAGGCAAACTCAAGGTTTCGGTTTCCATTTTTGGAAGACAAACTCCGGTGGAGCTTGACTTTGTTCAGGTTGACAAAAGCTAGCGTTGCTGACCCTCATAAGCGACCAGCCTTTAACGGCATGTAAGGAATAAAAAATGGCCAAAAAAATTATAGGGAAAATTAAACTTCAAATTCCAGCGGGAGCTGCAAACCCATCCCCTCCGGTTGGCCCTGCTCTAGGGCAACATGGTGTGAACATCATGGAGTTCTGCAAAGCCTTTAACGCCAAAACTCAAGATCAGCAGGGAATGATCATTCCTGTGGTTATCGAAGTTTATGCAGACCGCTCTTTTTCTTTTATTACAAAAACACCACCGGCCGCTACTTTGCTGATCAAAGCAGCAAAAATTGCCAAGGGTTCTGGTGAACCAAACAAAGAAAAAGTCGGTAAAGTCTCTAAGAGTCAAGTCCGTGAGATCGCTGAATTAAAAATGCCTGACCTCAACGCTGCCACTATCGAAACAGCCATGAAGAGCATTGAAGGGACTGCTCGCTCCATGGGTCTTGAAGTAAAAGGCTAGGAGAAAAATAATGCCAAAACATGGAAAAAAATATCGTAAAGCTGTTGAAGGTAAAAATCTTTCACAACAGTTTGACATCGCCGAAGGCCTCAAATTAGCTGTGGAATCAGCCTATGCCAAATTCGACGAAACCGTAGATGTCGCTATTAAGCTTGGTGTTGATCCCAAGCATTCTGACCAAATGGTACGCGGTGCTGTTTCCTTGCCCAATGGTTTAGGGAAAGACGTCCGCGTAGCTGTTTTCTGTAAAGGCGAAAAAGAAGCAGAAGCAAAAGAAGCTGGTGCTGAGATCGTAGGCGGAGACGATTTGGTAGAAAAGGTGCAAGGCGGTTTTTTAGATTTTGATAAAGCTGTTGCCACGCCTGATATGATGGGAACTGTGGGTAAAATTGGTCGCGTGCTTGGCCCTCGTGGTTTAATGCCGAACGCCAAAACCGGCACAGTAACTTTTGATGTCGGTCAAGCTGTCAGCGAACTCAAAGCAGGTAAAGTTGAATTTCGTGTAGACAAAGCTGGTGTTGTCCATGCCCCTATTGGCAAAGTTTCTTTTGGACCAGAAAAACTTTTGGAAAACCTCAAAACTTTGCTTGATACTGTCAATCGTCTCAAACCTTCAGTAGCCAAAGGGACGTACATGAAGAGCTTGGCAGTCGCCACGACCATGGGCCCTGGCTATAAATTGGATACTTTGGCGGTACGCAAATTTTTAGGCAACTAAAAACGCGGCTGGTCTCCTGTAAGCATCACAGGAGTTTTATATAAACGGAAAGGAAGTTGAAGACAGCAGGTGGGGAAATATCCCAATAAATCCTGCCGAGACAGCCTTCGCTTGCTTTCTGGGTCGAACCATAAGGAGTGTTGATGAACAGGCAGGGAAAAGCCCAAATTATTGAACAGCTCACCGAAAAAGCTGCTCGGGCCAATGTTGCCGTCGTCACCGACTTCAAGGGTATTACCGTGGAGCAAATTACTGAACTCCGCGCAAAGCTTCGTGAAGCCGGTGTCGATTATCAGGTTGTCAAGAACACTCTGGCCCGGATTGCTCTCACAGATACTGACCATTCGGTTCTATGTGAGCATTTTAAGGAAAACTGCGCCATTGCGCTTGGATACGATGATCCTGTCGCTCCGGCCAAGGCACTGGCAGATTACGCTAAAACGAATAAAAAATTCGTTATGCGTTTTGCTTCCTTAGAGGGAAAGTTTCTTGACGAAAACGCGGTTAAGGAACTCGCGAAAATGCCGTCCAAGCCTGAATTGCTTGGCAGCTTACTGGGTACAATGAATGCCGTACCCACGAACTTTGTTAGCTTACTTGCTAACATACCGCGAGGCCTGCTGAATGCCTTAAATGGTATCAAAGAACAAAAAGAAGCCGCTTAATCGAGCCCTTGCTCACAAACCGATTCGTATAATTTTTTAGGAGGAAAAGTATCATGGCTGATATTACTAAAGATCAAGTCGTTGAATTTATTTCTAACATGACCGTTCTGGAACTTTCTGAGTTCATCAAAGAACTTGAAGAAAAATTTGGTGTTTCCGCTGCTGCACCTGTTGCAGCTGTTGCTATGGCTCCTGGTGCTGCTGCTGATGGCGGTGGTGACGAGGCCGAACAAAGTGAATTTGACGTTATCTTGACCTCTGCCGGTGCGAACAAAATCGCGGTTATTAAAGCGGTTCGTGGCATTACTGGTCTTGGTCTTAAGGAAGCCAAAGGGCTTGTGGATGAAGCACCCAAACCCGTCAAAGAAGCTGCTTCCAAAGAAGAAGCAGAAGAAATCAAGAAGCAACTTGAAGAAGCCGGCGCCAGCGTTGAGCTCAAGTAATACAATCACCAAAACAGCGCAAGGAGCGCAACCCCAAATAGGGGGCTGCGCTCTTTGCGCTAAAAAGATGCACTTGTGCATACTTTGAACTAAAAAAATACAATTTTCCTGTAACCCACCGGGATCACTTCGTAATTGATCCTTGAGTACCGTAAAAGCCGTTGCTAACAGCGGTGTAGGTTGCAACCCTAACCCATCGAGCGAGGGGATAATGGTTCAGCTCAGAAAAGAATTCGGAAAGATCAAGCACGCCTTACCTATTCCCCACCTGCTGAGTTTGCAGGTGGATTCGTATTCCAAATTTTTACAAGCCGATGTTCCGCCTGCTAGTAGGTCAGATATTGGCCTTGAAGGAGTGTTCCGTTCGGTCTTCCCCATCAAAGATTTCAATATGACTGCTAGCCTTGAGTATGTCAGCTATGAAATAGGGGAACCAAAATATGACATGGACGAGTGCATCGGCAAAGGGCAAACTTACGAAGCTCCTGTTCGTATTAAAGTCCGACTCTCGGTCTATGATGTTGATGAAGATTCCGATTCTCGTACTATTCGAGACATCAAAGAGCAAGATATCTATTTCGGTACTATCCCGCTCATGAGTGATAAAGGAACATTTATTATCAACGGAACTGAGCGCGTTATTGTTAATCAATTGCAGCGTTCTCCCGGCATTATTTTTGAGCATGATTCAGGCAAGACCCATTCCAGCCGTACCGTACTGTATTCATGTCGCATTATTCCCATGCGCGGTTCATGGTTAGATTTTGATTTTGACCATAAAGATATTCTCTATGTACGCATTGACCGTCGCCGTAAAATGCCTGCAACAATTTTGTTAAAAGCCATGGGGATGAACAATCAAGATATTCTTGATTATTTTTACGATATTGAAGAATATCAACTGACAAAAACCAAAGTAAAGCGTAAAATTCACCCTGATCAATATCGCAAAGAAATTGCGTTTACCAATCTGAATCTCCCGGATGGAACAAGCCTCATCAAAGCTGGCAAAAATCTGACTAAGGGCGGATACCGCAAATTGGTCAAGGCTGGCGTTGAGTTTATGGAAGTCAATCCTGATTCATTGATTGGGCAATTTTTAGCCACGGATATAGTGAATAAAAATGGTGAAGTTCTTGCCGAGGCTGCCGAAGAAATCACAGAGCAATTACTTGAAACATTGCGAGAGGCCAAAATCAAAAATCTTAAAGTCCTTTTTACCAAGGGCTTGGATGTTTCCTCTTCTATCCGTGATACTTTGATGTTGGATAAGACCACAGACTTAGAGACTGCCCAAATTGAGATATATCGCCGGTTACGCCCCAGTTCTCCGCCAACACCGGAAGTTGCAGCCAGTTTCTTTGAAAATATCTTCCGCTCGTCTGATTATTACGATTTATCCTCTGTGGGTCGTTATAAACTCAATTCTCGTTTAGGACTCGAACAAACACTGGAAAAGCGTACTCTTTCCAATGAAGATATCCTCACGGCAATAGGGGTACTCAGCAAACTCAAAGACTCCCACGGCCCTGCCGATGATATTGATCATCTCGGTAATCGCCGTGTGCGCCCTGTGGGTGAATTGGTAGAAAACCAATATCGTATTGGCTTGGTACGCATGGAACGTGCTATTAAGGAACGTATGAGTCTACAAGAAGTAGCCACACTCATGCCGCATGATCTCATCAATCCTAAGCCAGTAGCAGCTGTGCTCAAAGAGTTTTTTGGTACTTCACAACTCTCACAATTCATGGATCAAACCAATCCACTCTCTGAGGTTACTCATAAACGACGCCTTTCTGCTCTTGGACCTGGTGGATTGACTCGCGAGCGCGCAGGCTTTGAAGTCCGAGATGTGCACACTTCGCACTATGGACGCATTTGTCCTATTGAAACTCCTGAAGGACCAAACATTGGTTTGATTGTTTCCTTAACTACTTTTGCAAAAGTCAATGATTACGGTTTTATTGAAACTCCATTCAGGCTTGTTAAAGATGGAGTTGTGACCACTGATATTAAATATATGGACGCCACAAAAGAAAGTGGTGAAGTTGTCGCACAGGCCAATGCTCCTCTGGATGAAAGCGGAAAGTTTATCAATGAATTGATAAACTCGCGGAAACTTGGGGATGTTGGCATGATGCACAGAGATGAAGTCACGCTCATGGACATCAGTCCAAGTCAGATTGTTTCTATCTCTGCGGCACTTATTCCTTTCTTGGAGCATGATGACGCCAACCGTGCACTCATGGGTTCCAACATGCAACGTCAAGCCGTACCTCTACTGAAATCAGAAATGCCACTGGTTGGTACAGGTATGGAAAGTTCTGTTGCACAAGATTCAGGTGCTTGTCTTTTGGCAGAAGCTGATGGACTTGTGCATTATGTTGATGGAGAACGGATTATCATTAGCTATGATCATGATGCTATCTTGTCTAAGGCAGGTGGAAATAAGCATTATGAACTACAAAAATGGCATAAATCTAACCAAAACTCCTGTTTCGGACAGGTACCGCGCGTACAAGTTGGCCAACGTGTACACAAAGGTATGGTTTTAGCTGATGGCCCAGGTATTCAAGATGGCGAACTTGCCCTTGGCAAAAACCTTCTTGTAGCGTTTATGCCATGGTGTGGATACAATTTTGAGGACTCTATTCTTATCTCAGAACGCATGGTCAAAGAGGATGTATTCACTTCAATTCATGTTGAAGAATTTGAACTGGTAGCTCGCGATACAAAGCTTGGAGCCGAGGAAGTCACTCGCGATATTAGCAATGTTTCCGAAGAAATGTTGCGAAATTTAGATGAAAGCGGAATTATTCGCCTTGGTGCAAAAATTCAAGCTGATGACATTCTTGTTGGAAAAATTACACCTAAAGGTGAAACACAGCTCACTCCAGAAGAAAAATTGCTACGCGCTATTTTTGGAGACAAAGCACGAGATGTCAAAAATACATCGCTTAAAGTTCCACCGGGCATTGAAGGTACTGTTATTGATGTCAAAGTTTTTAATCGCAGAAGCGGTGACAAAGATGAACGTACTATTCAAATAGAGCAATATGAAATACAAAAGTTTGATGTCAAAGAACAAAAACATATTGACGCTTTAAGAGATAGCGTGCGCGAAAAAATATGGACGCAAGCCAAAGGCAGCAAACTTGCAAAAGACCTGATTGGCTCTAAGAAAGGCCTTGTACTTTGTGCAGCGGGTAATAATTTATCCAAAGAAATATTAGAAGAAGTGCCAATTAAGAAATTGGCAGGACTTTTTGAAGATGACAAAGTCAATGCCAGTGTGCGTGACTTACTCGCAGAATATGAACGTCAGGTGACATTTATCCAAGAAATCTATGACACCAAACGTAAAAAAGTCACAGAAGGCGATGATTTGCCTCCGGGCGTTATCAAAATGGTGAAAGTCTATGTTGCTGTAAAACGTAAACTCGCTGTTGGAGATAAAATGGCCGGACGCCACGGCAACAAGGGCGTTGTCTCCTGTATTTTGCCAGTGGAAGATATGCCCTTTTTTGAAGATGGAACTCCGGTAGATATTGTACTAAATCCTTTGGGTGTACCTTCTCGTATGAACATAGGGCAAATTATGGAGACCCATTTAGGCTGGGCAGCCAGAGAAATAGGCAGACAACTCAATGCCATGATCAGTAGCGGAGCTCCCATGAAAGAGCTGCGCCAAGACATGAAGCGTGTTTTTGATTCCAAAGAAATTGATACTTTGCTTGACGAACTCAGTGATGAAGAACTTGTCGAGGCAATCAAAGCACACAAACAAGGCATCATCACCAAAACTCCTGTTTTTGACGGTGCCACTGAAGAAGAACTTTGGGGGCTTTTGGAACGCGCAGGACTACCTGAAGATGGTAAAATTACCTTGTATGATGGTCGTACAGGTGATCCGTTCCATTCAAAGGTTACTGTGGGTATTATGTATATACTCAAACTACACCATCTTGTGGATGAAAAAATTCACGCTCGGTCTACCGGCCCTTACTCATTGGTCACGCAACAACCTTTGGGTGGTAAAGCCCAGTTTGGTGGTCAACGTTTAGGAGAAATGGAAGTTTGGGCTTTAGAAGCCTACGGAGCAGCCTATTTATTGCAAGAATTCTTGACTGTTAAGTCTGATGATACGCAAGGGCGCGTCAAAATGTATGAAAAAATAGTCAAAGGAGACAACTTCTTGGAAGCCGGTCTCCCCGAATCCTTTAATGTGTTGGTCAAAGAACTTATGAGCCTTGGTTTAGAGGTAAGGCTTGAACAAGAGGAACCTCGCAAAAAAAGTTCCATGTCCCAACTACATTAAAATAGAGGATATACAGGCTAAAGAAAATGACAAGAGTGAGCAGTACAAATTGCTCAAAATTGAAAAAGTCCGGTCGGACGATTTCAAAACTCTGATAAACTTTTAGATACAAGAAGAGGTAGCCATGTCGTTGGACGACCTGTTCACACCATCCGGAACTGCTGGATCTGCTCAAACAATTAAAGGTTTGAAGTCCATACAGATTTCCATTGCTTCTCCTGAAAAAGTTCGGGAATGGTCTTCCGGTGAAGTAAAAAAACCGGAAACCATTAATTACCGTACATTCAAACCTGAACGCGATGGCCTGTTTTGTGCTAAAATATTTGGGCCAGTAAAGGATTATGAATGTAATTGCGGTAAGTATAAACGCATGAAGCATCGAGGCATTGTTTGTGAAAAATGTGGCGTTGAGGTTATTACCGCCAAAGTTCGCCGTGAACGCATGGGGCATATTGATCTTGCTGCGCCTGTTGCTCATATTTGGTTTCTTAAAACCTTGCCCTCTAAAATAGGTACTTTATTAGACATCACAATGGCAGACCTTGAAAAAGTGCTGTATTTTGATTCCTATATTGTGCTTGATCCGGGTGAAACTTCTCTTACAAAACTTCAAATTGTTTCTGAAGACCAATATATTCAGATTTTGGAGCATTTTGGGGAAGATTCCTGTGAGGTAGGCATGGGAGCGGAAACCGTTCGTAAGCTCCTTCAAGAAATAGATTTGGATATGCTCCGCGTTACTTTGCGCGAAGAAGCAGTGGCGACTCGTAGCCAAACAAAAAAGAAAAAAATTACCAAAAGACTCAAAATAGTTGAAGCCTTTTTGGAATCCGGAAACAAACCGGAATGGATGATTCTAGAAGTTGTTCCGGTTATTCCACCTGAATTGCGCCCTTTGGTGCCTCTGGACGGCGGACGCTTTGCTACAAGTGATCTGAACGATCTGTATCGCAGGGTTATCAACCGCAACAATCGCTTAAAACGTCTCTTGGATCTCGGCGCACCAGAGATTATTATCCGCAACGAAAAAAGAATGTTGCAGGAATCTGTGGATGCTTTATTTGATAATGGCCGGCGTGGACGCGCTATTACTGGTACCAATAATCGCCCCTTAAAGTCTTTGTCTGAGATGATCAAAGGCAAGCAAGGTCGCTTCCGCCAAAACTTGCTTGGAAAACGTGTCGATTATTCAGGCCGTTCAGTTATTGTTGTAGGTCCCAAATTAAAATTACACCAATGCGGTCTTCCTAAAAAAATGGCACTGGAACTTTTCAAACCCTTTATTTATTCAGAGCTTGAACGGCGAGACATTGCCACGACCATCAAAGCTGCTAAAAAAATGGTGGAACGTGAAGATCTCGTGGTTTGGGACATCCTCGAAGATGTTGTTCGAGAATACCCAATCATGCTCAACCGCGCTCCGACTTTACACCGTTTGGGAATACAGGCGTTTGAACCCTTGCTGGTTGAAGGAAAAGCCATTCAATTACACCCCTTGGTTTGTTCAGCGTATAACGCAGACTTTGACGGTGACCAAATGGCTGTCCATGTGCCTCTGTCTGTTGAAGCACAAATCGAATGTCGCGTACTCATGATGAGTTCAAATAATATCCTATCTCCAAGTAATGGTAGTCCGGTTATCAATCCTTCTCAGGACATCGTGCTTGGTTTATATTATTTAACTACTCCGCGTAGTTTCCAAAAAGGCGCAGGCATGACCTTCTGTGGTGCTTGGGAAGTTATTGCTGCGCTTGATGCTGGCATTCTTGGTCTACATGCTGAGATTAAAGTAAGAATTGATGGTTCTTTAGTAGAAACTACTCCCGGGCGCATACTTGTAGGTGAACTCTTGCCTCAAGGCATGAGTTTTGATGCAGTCAACTGCGTTCTTAATAAGAAAAATATCGCACGTTTGGTCAGTGAAGCTTATCGTAGCGCAGGCACTAAGGCCACGGTTATGCTCTGTGACCATATTAAAGACCTTGGTTATGAATATGCAACCCGTGCTGGGGTTACCATTGGTGTCAAAGACCTTAAAATACCTGAAGTAAAAAAAGATCTGCTCAAAGCAGCCAATGATGAGGTCAATGACATTGAAAGCCAATACCGCAAAGGTATTATTACCCGAACAGAAAAATACAATAAAGTAATCGATGTTTGGACAAAAACCACAAATGATGTTTCCAATGAAATGATGAAAGAAGTTTCTGTGGATGAAGTTGTTGATCCAAAAACAGGAGCAATGGCACAAAATTCCAGTTTCAATCCGATCTATATGATGGCGACATCAGGAGCACGAGGAAACCAAGACCAGATGCGCCAGTTGGCTGGTATGCGTGGTCTGATGGCCAAGCCTTCCGGTGAAATCATTGAAACCCCGATCACGGCCTCTTTCCGCGAAGGACTTTCGGTTTTGCAATACTTTAACTCCACCCACGGAGCACGCAAAGGACTTGCAGATACAGCATTAAAAACAGCAAACTCCGGTTATCTCACTCGCCGTTTGGTCGATGTTGTACAGGATGTAGCAGTTGCAGAATTAGACTGCGGTACAGTCGACGGACTGGAAATAGGACACAATATAAAAGGTGGAGAAATCAAACAAAGACTTTCCGAACGAGTGCTCGGACGGGTGGTCATGTTTGATGTCTATGATGAAGAAACCGATGAATTATTGGTTCCTGCCAATACTCTTGTTGATGAACATTATGCAAAAATTATTGAACAGTCTGGTGTAAATTCCCTGACTATTCGTAGTGCTTTAACCTGCCACTCCGCACATGGTGTATGCGCCATGTGTTACGGACGAGATTTGGCCAGAGGCCATCTTGTTAATGTTGGCGAAACAGTCGGTATTATCGCCGCGCAATCCATTGGTGAACCCGGTACACAGTTGACCATGCGTACCTTCCACATTGGCGGAACCGCAAGCAAAGAAATTGAACAATCTGCTATTGAGAGCCAGCACTCAGGACGAGTCGTCTTTACGCGTATGCGTACAGTTGTCAATTCCGCTGGTGAAAGCATGGTTCTGGGTAAGAGTTGCCAAGTAGGTATTGTTGATGAACAAGGACGCGAAAGAGAAAAATATGTACTTCCTTCCGGTGCTAAACTCTTAGTCAATGAAGAACAAGCACTGAAAAAAGGACATGTCCTTGCAAAATGGGATCCTTTTAACGAACCTTTCCTCTCAGATGTGAGTGGTACAGTTGTTTTTTCAGATATTATTGAAGGCAAAACTGTTGCAGAACGTGTTGACGAAATGACCCAGCGAGCAACCTTTACTATCATGGAATACAGCTCCACCAACTTTAAGCCTTCTGTTTCCATTGTCGGAGCAGATGGTCAGCCTGTAATGCGCCCGGGAACAAGCTCTCCAGCAGTCTTTTCCATGCCTGTAGGCGCAATTCTCATGATCAAAGATGGCGATACAGTGCAGCAGGGTGATATTCTTGCTCGTAAGCCTCGTGAAACCTCAAAAACTAAAGATATTGTTGGTGGTTTGCCACGAGTTGCAGAACTGTTTGAAGTGCGTAAACCCAAAGATCAAGGAGTTGTCTCTGAAATTGACGGCATTGTTTCCTATGGTGCAGAAACCAAGGGTAAACGTAAACTCATTGTAACGCCTGAAGTTGGAGAAGCTCAAGAGTATCTCATTCCAAAAGGTCGCCATGTCACCGCACAAGAAGGTGATTTTGTAGAAGCAGGTGATTTGCTCACAGAAGGGCATCCTGAATTACACGACATCCTTAAGATTAAAGGTGAAAAACATTTGGCAAGGTATCTTGTTGAAGAAATTCAAGAAGTGTATCGTTTCCAAGGTGTTGGTATTGATGATAAACATATTGAAGTTATTGTGCGTCAAATGCTGCGTAAAGTCATTATTGTGGAACCCGGAGATACGCCGTTCCTCATTGGTGAGCAAGTAGATAAACTTCGCTTTATGCAAGAAAATGATAAAACACTTGCCGATGGTGGAGCTCCAGCTACAGCACAAACTTTAGTGCTTGGTATTACTCAAGCCTCGCTTTCCACAGACTCGTTTATCTCTGCTGCAAGTTTCCAAGAGACCACAAAGGTACTGACCGAAGCCTCGCTCAAAGGTAAAGTAGATACCCTTAAAGGTCTTAAAGAAAACGTTATTGTTGGACGCCTTGTTCCAGCAGGTACTGGCTTTAGAGCATATTGCGAAGCAGAAATTGAAGTGCCAGAACAAGAAGAACGGCAAGATAAATTCCTTGAAGAACTTGAGGAAAATCCCTTGCTGGTTGATGTATAGTTCAAAAAATACGCAAGAGTTGCTTTTGTATCTTTTGCAAAATTATTCCAAAACCCCATTTTATATAAGACGGGGTTTCTTTTTGCCATGCAAGACCTCTGGTATGCCCTTCCCTTTAGGGGCAAGGTAACGTATAGTCTCAGACATGCCCAAAGAACAAATACATTTTAGTATAGCTCAAGGCATTGCCAAAAAGCTCGCTCAAAGCTGTCCTTCCTTAAGTGAGGATACGCAAAACTCTCCTTCTGCGCTCTTGCTTGGTTCAATATTTCATGATCTTTGCTTTTATATTCCTCAAAACAAATCCTTGCAAAAATTAAGTGGAATATTACACGGTCACAATGGCGAGGACACATACCAGCTCTTACGCGAGCAGGCAAAGCTGGCAAAAAAACAAACACTGCAAGGGCAAGGAGCTGCAACCTGTGCGCTACTTGTAGGCATTGTTTCTCATATTTGTGCCGATGCTACTCTGCATCCTATGATTTTTTACTTTTGCGGAAATCCTCTCTCTGATGCAAAAGCCTTAGAGAGGCATCGCCGTTTTGAAACGCTCCTTGATATGAGCATAAAACAAGGCAAGCCAACAATAGAAAATACCCAAATTCGGCAAATAGTTGAAACTTTAAGCCATGAAAATATATACCCTGCTGAAGCCTTAGCAAATATAGCTCATCTTTCCAGCCAAGTACTGCATCAAGAATTAACAGAAGCTTCGTATATATGGGGACGCTTGCAACAACATTTCTACAAGCCTTTTCAAGCCGGATTAGCCCATAGCTGTCGGTATATCATGCCCCAAAGCTCTCGCAATTTCCTTGCCCTTTTCTATGCCCCGCAGCTGAGAAAATACCTACACAAAGTACAAGGTACGCTATATTATAAACATCCTGTTACCGGAGAAGCACTTCAACACAGTGTGGAAAATCTTATAGAGCAAGCAATAGAACGTAGCCTGCTTTTGCTGCGTGGCTTAGAAGACTATATTTACCACAATGGGAGTTTAGACCTAGAAAATAAAGGACCTTCGCTTGAAACAGGCTTAGCCGAAGTGCCCCTTGCCCAAGCAAGGCATACCGCAAAGCAACCTTTACTTGATCTTTGAGCAAGAGCTCCTACTGAAAAAACGAATAAAAAAGCTTACCGGAGTATACATACAAATTTTTTATAGCCAAAGGAGAGCCATTATGAAAAAAATCACTCTAAGTCTTGTTATTTTACTTTTGCTTGTTCTCGGTCTTTGCACCGCAATCATACTCTCTATTGACAGTATAGTTGAAACAGCAGTCAATGATTTCGGCCCTAAAATTACGCAAACAAAAGTACATCTCGACAAAGCAGATATCAGCCTTTCTACTGGTAAAGGCACGCTACGCGGTTTGAGCGTAGGCAATCCGGTCAATCGTGGTTTTAAGCCAAACACGCTTTTGTTTATGGATAAAATTCAAGTCATTATAGACAGATCATCCCTGCTTACTGACACCATTATCATAGACAAAATAAATATTGTGAAGCCACAGATTACCTATGAACTCAAAAAGCTCTCAGAATCAAACTTTGATGCTTTGCTCGCCAATATTGCTCAAGCAAGCCAAAATATTTTGCCCAAAAAAACACAAACAAAAAACGAAAATTTACCCCAAAGCACGACTGAGAAGGCTGAACAATCCACAGATTCTGCCAAAAAAGTCATTATCAATGAGCTACTCATCTCCGGTGCAAGTGTTACAGTGGACATGACTGGCCTTCCGGGTAATGGCTTAACGCTCTCGTTACCGGATATCCATCTACGCAATATCGGGAAAGATGCACAAGGAGTTTCATTAAATCAGGTTGCAGAACTCATCATGAGCACAATATCCAAAAATATACGCCAAGCCCTTGTAGGGTCAGGAGACTTTGCACTCAAAGGTGGAAAGCTCATTTTGCAACAAGGAACAAAGGTAGGAAAAAAAGCAATTCAAGCTGTAGAAGGCGCTGCAGACGAAGTCAGCAAAACAATTGGCAACATCATCAAAGGTGCCGGTAGTCTTTTTTAGGGACATAAAAAGTGGTAGAGTAAAGTTGTAAAGTCCCCCTTTTTAGGGCCAGTTAAAAGGAGATACCTCCGCCATGCTTTGAACATACCGTACAATAAAGAGTTCGCCTTAAAATTCAAATGAGCTTGCTTGTCTTTTTTGCTGAACCATTTTTTCCAAAATTTTAGCCGAGTGCATCCAAAGCATTTTTCAGGCGTTCTTGTTCATGTGCCAAAATATTTGCCTGTAATTTTTCCTTGCTTACCCATAATGGTGCGCCTACACGGATACGGCATATACTGAATGGCCATGGAATTTCAAAACGATCCCAAGACTTAAAAACAAATTTGCGCCGAGAAAAGGCTCGTACAGGAAAAATCAAAGCATCAGCACGCTGAGCAGCAAGAATAATCCCTTTTTTTACTTCATGCCGAGGGCCGCGTGGCCCGTCTACAGTAAAAATACCAACACGTTTTTCTTGTTGTATACTGCGAACCATCTGGATTAAAGCTTTCAAACCTCCACGAGAACTTGAGCCTCGTGCAGTTGTATGTCCTAGATGCTCCACAATGCGTGCAATAAGCTCTCCGTCTTTGGACTCACTGATCATAACAACATAATTATTGTTTTGTTTAATACCAAATCCGGATATAGGGAAAAGCTCATTATGCCAAAAAGCCAAAATAACAGCTTTATTTTGTTGAACTGCCTCATGAATTTCTTGCCAATCACCAGAATCGCGATAGCAAATCAAGCGATGCCACAGTCTATAAACATGAGTAAGGAATGTACTAAAAAAAAGATAATTGATCTTCATAATGCTTGTTTTCCGCCTCATGGATGTATACTTTTAGCCTAGTTTACGCAACACACATTACGAACACATTATAAACAATATAAGCACAATATAAACAATATCAACAGTACATATGCCTACTTTGAATCAATCATCTGCGAATCAATCATCTATTCGCTTAAATAAATTTATTGCCCAATGCGGTCTTAGCTCTCGTAGAGGCGCAGACAAACTCATTGCAAGCGGAGCGGTTACTCTCAATGGAAGCATTGCCACAGCTGGTATGCACGTTGATCTGCAAAAAGATACAGTACAAGTACATGGCAAAAAACTGACTCTACCCATAGAAAATCCTCGTGTATTCTTACTGCACAAACCAATACAAACAGTGACCACGCTGAAAGACCCACAGGGAAGAAAAACAGTATTAGAATTACTTCCGCAAAAAATTCGCGCTCTACGTCCGGTTCCTGTAGGACGGCTTGATTTTTTTTCCGAAGGACTTTTGCTTATGACTACGGACGGAGAATTATGTAATCGCTTAACACATCCTCGCTATCATCTTGAAAAAGAATACCGAGTACAGGTCAAAGAACGGGTCAAGCCACAGGCCTTAGATATCATGCGACAAGGCATGTTGCTCAGTGAAGGTGAAAAACTTGCTCCGGTACAGGTTAAAGCAACAGGAGGATTCCGTGGCTCTACTGTATTGCACATGATTTTAACTCAAGGAGTTAATCGCCAAATACGCCGTATGTGTAGAGATTTGAACTTAACAATACACAAACTGCAAAGAATCCGCCAAGGCTCCATCATGCTTGCTTCCCTTGAAGCAGGAAAATATAGAGAACTCACCCCTTCAGAGTATAAAACCTTGCGCCATATGGTTGGTCTGAAATGACGAAGAAAGAACAAAAAAAAGAACTGGATTCTGCGACTACGCGCAGAATGACAGGGGAGAAGAAAAGGCTCTAGTCTGTAGAGACTACGCGCAAAAATGACGGAAAAGAAGAAAAGGCTCTGGCCTGTAGAGACTACGCGCAGAATGACAGAGGAGATACGTTAAATAACGGAGAGGAATGGCTGAATGCCGGAAAAGTTAATATACGCTTGCCCTACCCTTCCAGTCCGCTTGAAATTTGAAGGCAAGCCCTTAATATATGTCCGATCTTGAGTATATCAATTTACATAGCTAGCGATGTTTTTCTTGTGTTGTATCAGTGATTGTCGTGCCTTTGGGGGGGTCAAAAGAAAAAAGAGCCATGGGTAACGAGGCATTCACCTGAATAGATGTCAATTCCAGCTCATTTGCATTGCCTTGATAGTCAACGGTCATAACCCGTCGTAAGATATAGCTTTCAGCTTCAACCCCAATATAAGCAAGCACCATGTTTGCTTCGGGCTCAAATGGGACAAGCCGTAATAAAAGCAGTGAAGTATCATCCCAACGTTTTTGCAAATTTTCAAAGCCTTCCCAGGCATTTTCCACTCTAAATTCTTTACGCAGGTTGGCCTGTCCTGAAATAAAACGTAGCAAAGTCTTTGAGCTGAATAATTCCGAAACATGCATTTTTGCAGCATTCTTGGTTTCCAGCACATAATCCCAAACATACTCAGGCCCCACAACAATTATTTCACGCGCTTCTTCTGGCTCCAAAGTTTCCCAACGCACTAAGGAAGGATTTCGGTAACGAATGACACCGCCTGAAGTATTAACGCTGTTAATCATGGCACGAGTTTGCTTTTGAACAAAAGTCGCATCAAAAGAACGCATTGTTTCATACGAATGCTGAATATGGTCAGCAATCTCCTCAGCTGTTTGAGCGTGCGCCAATCCTGCACAAAAAACACAAGATAAGAGTATTCCTAGAAAAACTCTAATAAGCATATATAATCCCTCCAATAATACTTACACAAAAAACACAACACAAGAATATTTCTAAACAAATTCTAGACAATATATAAGAGCTTGAAAATAT
Source organism: Desulfovibrionaceae bacterium (assembly GCA_963678135.1). Lineage (GTDB taxonomy): Bacteria > Desulfobacterota > Desulfovibrionia > Desulfovibrionales > Desulfovibrionaceae > JAHJKV01. Next base: position 1,782,817 of record OY782667.1, read on the forward strand.
TATTTATTGTATAATTTTTCGAGGTTTCGAGCCATCAGCCGGACCGACAATGCCATCTGCTTCCATTTGTTCAAGAAAACGAGCAGCACGATTATAGCCAATACGAAGTTGCCGTTGAACTAAAGAAATGGAGGCTTTGCCTTGATCGCGCACAAACGCTACAGCCTCTGCGTACAGCGGATCATCTGCGTCATTATTTCCAGCAGCAATCTGTATATTAGAATCGGTATTTGCGCCCCACTCTGCAAAATCCAAATCAAATTGCTGGGCAAAACATGATTTCCAAAATTTTACCACTGCAAGTATTTCATTGTCCCCTACAAAGCAGCCATGCAAACGTTTAATTCTTGAACCTCCTGGCATATATAGCATGTCACCACGACCTAATAATTTTTCCGCACCCATTGTATCTAAAATAGTTCTGGAGTCATGCTTACTGGTTACTTGGAAAGAAATACGAGTAGGAAAATTCGCTTTAATCAGTCCGGTAACAACATCTACGGATGGACGCTGTGTTGCTAAAATCAAATGAATACCGGCAGCTCTGGCAAGCTGAGCCAAACGAATAACGTACTGCTGTACTTCCTTGGCCGCGGTCATCATTAAATCAGCCAATTCATCAATAACAATAACAAGATAGGGCATTGGCTCTAAGCCTTGAGCTTCTTCTGGTAACTCGTTCCCAAAAGCAAGAAGGCGTTCATTGTATCCTGCGATATTTCGCACACCAAGCTGCGCCATACATTCGTATCTACGATCCATTTCATGCACGGCCCATTCCAAGGCAGACTGCGCCAACATCATATCCGTAACCACCGGATGTACCAGATGTGGCAATTGTGCATATACAGCTAATTCAATACGTTTGGGGTCAATAAGTAATAGTTTTAATTGATCAGGCGTTGCTTTATACAAAAGACTTAAAAGTAAACTGTTCAAAAAGACAGATTTTCCTTGTCCTGTAGCACCAGCAACAAGCAAATGCGGCATTTTTCCAAGATCAGCAACAAAAGACATGCCTCGAATATCTTTTCCTAAAGCTATGGTCAGCGGTGATGCTTTTGAGCTAAACTCTTGAGATTCAAAAACTTCTCGCAAATAAACTGTTTGCCGTTTTTTATTAGGGATTTCAATCCCCACAGCATCTTTGCCCGGTATTGGAGCTTCAATCCGTACAGTGGTAGCCATAAGTGAACGACTAATATCATCAGAAAGACTTGCGACCTTTGCTACTTTCACGCCGGGAGCTGGTGTAAATTCAAACTGCGTGACTACTGGTCCAGGAACAACTTGGTTGATTTCACCATCCACACTAAAATCGCGTAAACAAGCACCAAGAAGTCGGGCTTGGGCTTTGAGTTCATCTGGTGAATCTTTTTCCTGACTAGCAGGGGGTGAAGCCAATAAATCTAAAGAAGGAAAACGCACTTTTCCTTTTTTGAACTCGACGAGTTTGGCTTGGGCTTGCTTTGGCGTTTGTGTTTGGGAAAATGATTTTTGTGCTCCTCTTTGTCCTTGCAAGGTATCCGAATGCTCCCTAGCTTTTCGATCTTTGGCCAAGGCCTTACGCAATGCATCCTCTTCCCTAAGAGTTTTTAATTTTTGCCGGCGTTTACGACTTTCTTGGTACTGAAGGCGACACTCATGTAACCACACACCAAGCCTTTGCATCACAGCAAGCCAGCTGATATCTAAAAATAAATGAAGACTTCCCAGAAGGACAACTAGCCAGAGCAAAAACAATCCCGGTTCTTTAAGAAAGGGCAGCCCAAAATTGACCATTGCTCGGCCAACGAGCCCTCCTTCAAACATGCCATACGAGCTTGCACGCGAAGTAGTAAACCAAGGATGACTTAACAAATTAACACAAGCTAAAAAAAAGCCCCAAAAACCACAGCCACGAGCCATTGTCAGGCGAATTTTCGTACTCAACCGTGAAACACCGCGCCACATCAATACTGCGGGAAAAAACCAAGCTCCAAGCCCTACAGCCCCTACAAAAAACGCAGCGAGCCAAGAACCGACTAAGCCGGCCATATTGAGCACAGGTCTTCCCGTAGCAACATCAAGCATCCCCGGATCCGCAACATGAAATGAAAAAAGACTCATGCTCAATAATGCAGCAAAAAACAGGTACATCAAGCCTCGTACTTCAGGCCAATATCGCCGTGAAGCAGTACTTTTTATGTGTATTTTATCTTTCTTGGCTACAGCCAAAATATGCCCCCATCCCTTTATTCACGCCCCAAATATTCTCCAGAGCGAGTATCAATTTTCACAAAATCATCTTGATTGATAAAAAGCGGAACATTCACCTTGATACCGGTTTCCAAAATAGCCGGCTTGGTCGCCCCTGAAACGCGATCACCTTGAATACCGGGTTCGGTTTCCGTGACTTGTAAAATAACAGAGGCTGATAAATCCAAGTCAATACAATTTCCGTTATACAACAAGGTTTTCACTGTATCCCCCTCTTTAACATAGCCAACCTTGGCTGCAAGGGACTGTGCGGAAACATATATTTGTTCATAGGATTCTAAATCCATAAAAACTAAATTTTCTCCTTCACGAAAAAGATATTGCATATCGGTTACGGAAATATCAGGTTTTTCAACTTTTTCTCCGGAACGATAGGTTTTGTCTACCACCTGTCCGGTAAGCATATTTTTGAGTTTGGTGCGAACCATTGCCCCACCTTTGCCCGGCTTAAAATGCTGAAATTCAACAATTTCCCAAGGCTTCCCGTCTTGTTCAATCTTAAGCCCTGTTCTAAAATCTTTTGTAGAAATCATAACTTCCCCTTTGAAAATGATAAACTGTACACAATATGCACAAAATCAAATACGCTCACTCTATTACATCGTATGCTATTAAAAATCTTTTTTAAGGTTATGATATAAGGCTTGGATAGCCAAAACATAGCTCATAATACCAAATCCTGCGATCACCCCGATAACCTGTTTGCCAAGATATGAATGCTGGCGCAGTGGCTCATCGGTTCGAGCTAAAATATTTGAAAGATGTACTTCCACGCAGGGAATATCTATCCAAGCCAAACAATCCGCAAGCGCCAAAGAAGTATGGGTATATGCGCCTGCATTCAAAACAATGCCCAATACTTGTTCTTCTCTAGCCTTTTCCAACCTATCAATGAGTGCCCCTTCTGAATTACTTTGAAAAAAAAGCAGTTCTAAATTCGCCCCACTCTCCCCCATAACTTGAGTCAGCAAATCCGGAATACAATCAAGCCCCTGCTTGCCATAAATCTCCGGTTGCCTGATACCAAGATGGCCTAAGTTCGGTCCATTCAAAATAAGGATGCGCTGTTTGATCATGAATTTTCCTCATTTTTCTCTACGCATATTCAGTATTCTTTGTGATCATTGCATGATCAGAATATAAAATATACATCATTTGTACACAACTGCCAAGCTTGACCTTTATACGAAAATAGAGAATTTTTATCAAGAAAGTGAGCCAATCATGCACCCTACTCTAAAAATTATAAAAACCGCATTCACTGTAGAACAGTTGGAATTTTTTGACCTTCCCCAAGTTGCATTGGCTGGCCGATCAAATGTTGGGAAATCAAGCCTTATCAATTGTTTAGCAGGACAAAAAAAATTGGCTAAGATTAGTTCCACACCGGGTAAAACACGCAGTATTAATTTTTATCACGCTTTGCCAGAGGATTTCTTTTTAGTGGACTTGCCCGGGTACGGTTACGCGCAGACCAGTAAAAAAGAACGCGCCAAATGGGGCAAACTCATTGAGTATTATGTACAAAAAGCCACAGGGCTACGAGCTGTGGCTGTTCTTTTAGATGCAAGACTCACGCCTCAAAAACTGGATTTAGAGTTGGTCGGCTACCTGCAAAGTATTGCCATGCCTATTCTTCCAGTGCTGACTAAAATGGATAAATGCAAACAGCGAGAATTAGCTCTTCGGCAAAAAGAATGGCAGGAAATTCTTAGAACCACTATCCCTTTGCCATTTTCATCAAAAACAGGTCGTGGAAAGGAAACTCTTTGGACGCATCTGGCTTCAATTACATCGTAAACAAAAGTTTCCGTCTCTATTTACATCCAAAGCTATGTATTTTTTTGTTTGAATAACATATGAGACAAAATAAGATTAACTCTTAATCAGGGCAAACGTATATAAATTTTAAGCTACATACTCCCTGCGAATTCTATTGCGCTCCCTCCTTGTCATTCTGCGCGTAGTCGCAGAATCCAGTCTTGCACTGCCCTCAGTATCCCATGCAGTATGGCAAGACCTTGCACAGCCAGAAAAATGTTCCGGACTTGCTCAGCGTTCAATGCTTTGAGGTTTTATAAATATTTGACGAATCCGAAACAATATATTTTGCAAATAGAGAGAACTGCGTATGAAAAGGAGGCATCCGGCCAGCCCTCCAAACAAAAGATTACCAATCCAAGCTGCAAGCAAGGGATTGAGCACTGCTTGTCTTCCTGCGGAAAGGCCAAGCATTAAAAAACCATATTGTACAAAGATTAAAAGCAAAGCCAAACCTACATTGACATAAATATTTTCTGAAAATGTAAACAAAACCAAGCCAGACAAAGTCAAAACAACAATGCTAAATGCATACGATATTTTACCATGCCACGCAGTTTTCAAAACTTCGACATTTGCTCCTGAATTTTCTAGTTCTCGAATTGTCTCGCCCATACGCAAAAGGGGCAGTGCGTGATTATCAACCTCATAAAATGCGACCAAAGCATCCATATCCTGCACAATAGGTAAAAAACTTTCAGGCAGTCTTGTGTATTCAAAACTCTGCGTGTTTAAGATTTGCGGATTATACAAACGCCAACCAGATTCTTCAATTGCTGCATGTTCTGCCTCTATAACCCGAGCCATACTGCGAATCCGTGCATCCAACTCACAAATAGTTATCCCTGTGGCACTGCGATATTTTGGATAAATTTCCGCCACGGAAAGAATATATTTCCCTTCACGAAACCATACATTTTTGAGTTTCAGCTCATCAAGTTGTCTCTTGCGTACCTCTTCTCGCCAGACCCGTTTTGCTTCCCATTCACCACGCGCTCCCAAGCCTTGAGAAAAAGCAAGCTGAAAAACACTCCAAATACACGCATACACTATAAAAAAGACAATTATACGGCTAAAAGGTATAGCTCCAGCCTGCAAAGCAAGCATTTCCCGACTGCGTGCCATAAGCCCTAATTGCACTGCCAAAGCAACAAAAAAAACAGCCGGTAAGATTTGAGAAATAATCAAGGGAGTTTTGGCTATAAAATACCAAGCAATGAGCTTTGCATTCAGACCTGCTTCAAGAAAATCATCAATCCGGCTAAATATATCTATCAAAAGATAAATGCCAGTACCCAAAGCAAGGCACAAAAAAAGCAAAAAAAGATTTCTACGCACAAGATAACGCACAAGCATATTCTAAGCCTTTTTGCTACTTCTTATCCAGGCCAAGAATGAAGATGTCCAGTTGACAACATAGAGTCTTCGCTCATTTGCTGCCAAATGCATAGCATGCAAAGCAATAAGCAAAAATAAAATATTTGTCCCCCACATACCAAGTTCAGGAGAAATAAGCCCTGTTTTTCCTATACTGGCAGCAACAGAAAAAAAGGAATAATAAAGCATGAATATCCCTAAAGCGAGAATCAAACCGTACTGTTGGCGCATTCCTCTGAAAATGCAGGCAATAGGCATGGCAAAAAGTCCAAGAACAAAACAGGCAGCTGGCATGGCTCGGCGTTTCGTGAGTTCCATACGAATTTTTTCAGGTGGAATATCTAAATTTGGATACTTATCAGGATGATCGCGCAAAGCCAAAAGTTTGGCTACGCTCATATCCGAAGGCTTGTCTTTATTGATGTGAAAATTACCAAATAAATTGGTGAGCGGTAAATGAATAGCATACGAAGCAAATTGCATAATATTGAGTTTATCCTTATCTCTTCGGTAAATATGACCATTCTCAAAACCAATGAACAGTTCATCTTCTTCTTTGTCTATTGCAAGCTTTCCAAGATCAGCAACGATATTATACGTAATGCCTTTTTGCCGTTTATCTTGGACAAAGACAAAACGCATTTCTCCCTGCTGACCGTTTTTCACTTGATTGGCATAAAAAGTAATGCCCGGAATTTGTTGATTGAATACTCCTGCCTGTATCGTCATCTCAGTTCTGGTATTGACCAATTGAAACATTTTATCCCGAAACTGCTCCATGCCCCATGACAAGCCATAATATGAAATAAAAAGCGTACAGACAGCAGCCAGTACAGAAAAAAATAAGGGCGTGGGTAAGAGCTGATATAAACTCAGGCCAGAAGCCTTTAAGGCGACTAATTCATTTTCAGTACTCATTCGCAAAAAAGTCAAAAAAACAGCAAGCATCACGGCAATCGGCATGACCAGCATTAAAAAAAAGGGGCATAAGTAAAAAAAAAGCTGAGCAATATCCCACAAACTCACAGCTTGCCCCATCAGAGCTTCACGCAGTTGTAACATACGGCCTAAAAGAATAATTCCCAATAAGCAGCTTAAAGAAAGCACAAAAGTTCGCCCTATTTCATAAAAAATATGGCGATGCACAACACGGATAAGACTCAATTTTGCTCCTGCTGCTGATAAAAGCGAGTGAGAAACTCAACGTCTTTAGGACTCAAATTAAACCGTGCTGCTGCCTCATCTATAATGCGCAGCAGTGACTTTTCATTTGTTTGCACATGTTCATCAATCCAAGCCACGGCTTTTTTTACCAGTTCACTTTGGGGTATAATGCTTGCCATTGTCCCACCTTCCAAGTTTGCGATATGAATACAATAGGAGTACACTACTCAATACGAGGCTGGCAATCAAGAAAGGCTTTTCTGACTCAAATATCATACTGAATACAGCAGGCACAACAATGGACACTTGGTATATTGCTTTGATTCAAGGACTGGTTGAAGGTTTGACTGAATTTTTGCCTGTTTCCTCGACAGGCCACCTTATTTTAAGCGGTTATTTGCTTAATTTTACTGGTTCCAAAGCAGCCACTTTTGATATTGTTATTCAGCTTGGGGCAATACTGGCAGTAGTTTGCATATACCGTCCTGTTTTTCTGGGGCTTGTACGTCCAACACAACGCCAATTTTCTGGTTTTCGTGGGCTATATTTGCTTTTTTTGACCTCTTTGCCAGCTTCTGTACTAGGTTTTCTTTTGCACGATTATATCAAAGCATATCTTTTTAATCCTTTAACCGTGGCTCTGGCTCTTTTGGCTGGTGCAATTGCTATTTTTGGCGTAGAAAAATCATACAAAACCAATCAAATAGAATCACTAGACCAAATTACCCCAGCCTTAGCTTTGGGGATAGGCTGCTTTCAATGCCTAGCTTTATGCCCCGGCTTTTCACGCTCTGCTTCAACTATTATGGGAGGCATGATCCTCGGTGCAAAAAGAAAAATAGCTGCTGAATATTCTTTTATTGCGGCTGTACCGATTATGTTTGCTGCAACTAGCTATGATTTCTTAAAAAATGCTCATTTATTTGATGCCGATGATTTGCTTTTTTTAGGTTTAGGACTGATCGTCAGCTTTTTCTCAGCTTGGCTGGCAGTAAAAGGCTTTATCCGTCTTTTGCAGCGTTGGACTTTACGCCCTTTTGCTATATATCGTATAATACTTGCAGCCGGAGTTCTTTATATCTTAAGCTAAACAGTAAAAACATATGGAACTGTCGCAGATAACTACCACCCTAACGAACTCCCTACGAAGTCGAAAAATTTAAGAGTAAGAATGAAACGCAAGCTCCTAGATATTTTCTAATATCTTGATATTTCAAAAAAAAAAAAAAAAAGATTACTAAAATTTTGTTTTTATATGATAGCTCATAGAGCAACATGAGAATATTTAAAAAAATTGATAAATCGACCATGCAGACGCCTTGAAATATAAGCATAAAAATACCTGCCACAATTGTCTCAAAAAAAATAAGTGAAAGGAAATAAGAAAAGATGCTGCATTTATTCAAAAAATTTTTTGTTTCTAAGAAACAAATAAAATTAAAATCATATCAATTTATATGGCTTTACTCGCTTCTCTCAATCATTTTATTTAGTTATCCATTTTTCCAAGCACTTATCAAACGACAAGCTCATTTTATTTTTATATTTTTTACAGTAATCATTATATTTTTAGCCTTTAATGTAGTTTTTAGCCTGCTTTTTTACAAAAAAACAAGCAAGATTTTTGCTATACTCCTTTTTATCATAAGTGCCTCTGTTCTTTATTTTGTAAATACATACAATGTATTTATTGATCGAGAAATGATCCGTAATGTACTTGAAACAGATTTCCAAGAAACAAAAGAATTACTTAATATAAGATTTATTCTATATTGTATATTTTTTGGCTGTTTCCCATCATATTTAATACTGACAAAAATCAAAATTATACATTCAACATTTTGGAAAGAGAAACTTTACAAATTGATAAATATTTTAGGATGTATTACCCTTGCCATTTTAATTATTTTCTCAGGATATAAAACTGTTTCATCTTTTGTAAGAATGAATAAAGATTTACAATACCTACTTATTCCAACAAATTATATACTAAGCACTTTAGATTTATACAGAAAAAAAGTACAAGCAGGGCAAAGTCCAAAAATAAGAGTGCCTATTGCAGTTGATGCAACAATTGATACTGATTTTTATCAAGGAATGAAAAGAAAAAATTTATTTGTCATTGTTGTTGGTGAAGCTGCACGTTCCCAAGAGTTTTCTCTTGATGGCTACCACCGCGATACCAATGCACCTCTTACACAGTACGATTTGATTAACTTCAAAAATTTCTCGTCCTGTGGTACGAGTACTGCCGTTTCTGTCCCTTGTGCATTTTCACATTTTTTACGCAAAAACTTTAGTGTGAGCAAAGAAGAAGGCTTTGAAAATATTACAGATGTTTTACAAAAGGCTGGTTTTGATCTTTTATGGCGAGAGAATAATTCTGGCTGCAAAGGAGTGTGTGATAGAATACCTACTATACGGTACTCCCATACACCTGATGGTAAACATTGTAACAAAGAAGAATGTTTTGATGAAGTTTTGCTAGAAAATCTTGATAATGATATTCAAAACTTATCTTCCTCCAATATTGTCGTAATATTGCACCAAAAAGGCTCTCATGGCCCTGCGTATTATAAACGAGTACCCGAAGAATTTCAAAAATATAAACCAATATGCAACTCAGAATTATTTAGCGAGTGTACTAATGAAGAAATTATCAACTCGTATGATAATACAATTTACTATACCAGCTATTTTTTAAGCCAAGCAATTGAATTTCTCAAAGATAAATTCAAAAATTATAATACCGCAATGCTTTATTTTTCAGATCATGGTCAATCTTTAGGAGAAAATGGAATGTATCTGCATGGTGCCCCTTACTGTATAGCTCCTTCCCAGCAAACTCATATTCCTGCATTTCTTTGGATCTCAGATAATTTTGCAACAGATTTTCGTCTTAATACACAATGCTTAAGAAATGAATGCGATGATCCACTGTCACATGACTACATATTTCATTCACTGCTTGGATTATTCAGAATCAAGACAAAAGAATATCAAAAAGAATTTGATTTGTTTGATCGCTGCGAAAATTAGCAATATATATACTTTTGCCCTGATTTTTCCTTATAAGACTTGCCATTCACGCCAAAGCAGTATATGTACCACTTCCCGTGGCGAGGTAGCTCAGATGGTTAGAGCATGCGGCTCATATCCGCAGTGTCGGGGGTTCAATTCCCTCCCTCGCTACCAGTAAATTCAAAGGCTTATAGCGTATGCTGTAGGTCTTTTTTTATTCTAGTAGGCACCAAAAATAAGTACAACATGACAGTGTAAACGAAAAAAAGAAAAGAATCAGCACCCTTTTTCAGGGCAGGTTGTTACTTCCCATCGGTAAACGCAAAATCCGCGAGCATGGTTCTTCCTGCGAAAATTTGTTCTACATAGCTGCGTTCTTGTTCATGTATGCGTATATCCGCAACATGCGGTAAGGTCGTGACTCCGCCGAATTGTCTTAAGGCAAGATCAATAAATTGTGCATCTAAAAAACTGACCTGTGATTTTTGCTTTGCCTCTCCGACAAAAAGAGTAAGGGAAAATATATGCTCTCGCTGTGGTGTATTGCTCAGTAAAAGACCGGTTTTAATGAGGGCTTCTGCAATGAGTTCAGGGAGTATACCCGAAGCCTGACTTAAGGTGTGCTCAAAATCAGTTTGAAAGGCCAGATAATACAAAGGATCAATTTTACAAGCAATGGATTGTCCTGGAAAATTCAAAGCCAAGGAATCATTTTCCCATACTTTGACTAAAGCTCGTTGTAGAATATGTATTCGATGCTGATAATCTGGTAAAGGCATGATATTTTTCCTGTATCTTACTGTGTCTCTTACTATATATCCTGCTATCTGTACTGAGAATTTATATACAATTGAGCATCGTCAAATTACAATATAGCGTCTTATATGCTTGTCTATTGTTTATAAAAATGATCCGGCAGTATCCGCAAATTGGGCATCAAATTCCTGAATGACTTGAGAAATATCTTCAAGAGTAATGCCTATTAAGTCAATAGACTGCATGGAGACATGTGGGATAACAAAAGCTGTCCCTTCTGGTATGTCCAAGGCATTGGCAATACAATCGGCAAGCTGTAGTACTGCTGCTTGTTTTTGCAAAGAATCAGCAGTTTCAGGTTCATGGTGTCCGGCAATGATTTGCCATAATATTTTTGGAAATCTCCAAGCCTGCATCAGTGCTTGCCCGACTTGTGTATGAGTGAATCCAAAAACTAATTCTTCAGCTTCGACTAAGGGTAAAAAGTTCTCTTTGGCATGAAGCAGTGCTTGCACAGAAGCATGTGGTAAATGCTTAAAAAGAATGAGCCTTCCAATATCGTGCAACAAACCAGCAGTGAACAGCAGTTCCGGAACAGGTAATTTTCCTTTGCTGGCAATAAGGGAGCTGAGTAATCCGCAAGATAATGAATGTTTCCAAAATTGTCGCATATCAATGAGTTCTGCTGGGATGTCTTTGAAATGATAAATAGCAGAGATGCCCATCACTAAGGTTGATAATTCGTTTTCTCCAATAAGAGAAACAGCGCGTTCCACAGTGCTTACGGCTGTAGGCAAGCTGTAAAAAGAAGAATTCACGAGTTTGAGCAGTTTAGACGAAAGCCCCGGATCAGTATTGATGATGGCTGCAATGGCTTTTGCATCACTGCAATCCGCATGTAAAACTTCTTTGAGACGAAAATAAATATCAGGGAAAGAGGCAATACTTTCTTCGTGTTTGACAAGGTCTTTGTAATTTCCTTCGTCTCTTAAAAAAATATCACTTAACGAGTCATTGTTTGTGGCGATACGAGGATCCAATTCATGAGCTTCCCAACCCTCGGCAAATTTTAAGGCAGTACGTTTTACAGCCACATCAAACAAGATGTTCATTATTGGATTGCCGTGATCGACATAAAGAAAAAAACGCTCCGCATATGCAGCAGCTTTTTCCAAATCCAACTCGCTTATTTCCAATTGGATATTTATTGCTATGATTTCAGTACGCCGTAAAAAATCAATATGTTTTTCTGTGAGCTCTGCACCTTGAGGCAATAATAGTCGCCCATCCGGCGCGTAAACCTCTTCGGCAAGTAACATGCCGGGCTGTATTTCATTGAGGCTTACCTGAGGCACTGTATTTTCCCTCACAAAAATTTTGTAAAAATATACGCCAATCTTACTCACAGAATGTATAATGCTATTTCCCCTTTGACAAGTAAGAAAATATTCCCCACAGGGCAAACGCATATTCATTTTCGGGGGGGGGACAAACGAACTGAAATTTTAGCACGAACATTTTATTCCCTTATGACCTCCTCCTCTGTCATTCCGCGCGTAAATAGCAGTATGACAAGAAAGAAACCATAGAACGAGGCAGGGGCATCGTATGATAAGAGAGGGGGGAGGCTTTACAACAGGTTCATAATAGCTTGTGTTACAGTTTAAGAAAGTGTATACTTTTTATATTGGATAATGTCAGACTATTGATAAAGTTTTAACGAATTAATATACGGTTGTCCTGTTTCTTCAAAAATTAACTTTGGTTTTTACCCATTCAAAGGATACCAAAAACAACGATATGGGCATTACTAATAGTCCGCTTCGATACCCTGGAGGAAAATCTTCCATCGCTCCATTTCTTCGAGATGTCATTGAGTTGAATGGCCTTCAAGGTGGCACTTATATCGAACCGTATGCTGGGGGAGCGGGAGCAGCACTGACACTTCTTTTTGAGGGCAAAGTGGATAAAATTATCATTAATGATTTCGATCCGGTTATTTATGCGTTTTGGATATCTGCTCTACGTTACTCAGATCAATTTGTAGAACGGATTGAAACAATTCCTCTAACTATCGAAGAGTGGCGTATTCAAAAAAAAATTCTGACAAATCATACAGAACACCGTCCTTTTGAAGTTGGATTTGCTGCATTTTACTTAAACCGTTGTAATCGTTCTGGGATTCTCAAGGCTGGGCCAATCGGGGGAAAGCATCAAAAAGGCAAGTACAGGTTGGGGGCGCGTTTCAACAGGGGGGCACTAGTAACCAAAATTCGACGCATAAAATTATTTCAAAAGCAGATAGATGTATTCAATTTGGATGCAGTTCAATTCCTTAAAAAGGTTGTCCCAAAAATTGAAAAGCCGAAGCTAGTGTACCTTGATCCTCCATACTACGAAAAAGGGCAACAACTTTATTTGAACGCCTATGGATATGAGGATCACAAAAATCTTGCATGGTTTCTTGAAACACGAATTGGTAATTGCTCATGGGTTCTCACTTATGACGATGCAGACGTCATAAGAAAGATGTATCAAGATAGCCATACCAAAACTTATTCCCTCAACTATTTTGCACATCATGCTAAAAAGGGAAACGAGCTTCTTATTGCTCCCCCTTGTCTTCACCTCCCAAAGCAAGTCCAAATTAAATACGGCCTCGCTTAGTCCTTCTCAATAAGTAATTTAATGATTGGCTCAATTTGCCTCCAAAAATTTTGTAGGTCATCTTTTGTGGGTTTTCCATAATCACCATGAGCGTAGTCGTTTAGCGTTTCAATATGAACAAACGAGGTATTGTCTTTGGCAGTGAATCGTTTAAATTTTTTGCAAGTTTCTTGGTCTGGAAACCAATCCGCATGATTGGATGTCATAAAATTTATCCGTTTTGTTAATCCAAACGTTTTTCCAGAATCATGCTTCGTTTCTTCAATTTTCCCATAAGCATCGTAAAGGCATTGGACTGAAAGATCCAATATTGTTCGCAATAGCAACCCTCCAGCATGAGGGAAAGTGCCAACGGACATCTTTTGTCCCTCAGCGAATAACTCGTTCAGTTTTGGAAGGTCGATTTTAAACTCCATAGATACGGGAATCAATTTTTCACGTTTACCGCGTGGTTTCGGCTTTCGTTCCTCTTTTCTGTCATCCTTTTTCTTTTGTGTGGGAGCCTCAAAATTAAAATTTCCTTTTTGACCAGTTGTGTGTTGCCTTACAATATTATCAATGTAATTGTTGCGGTCTTCTACTGTTTCATGTGTACGATGAGTGAGATCACCGTCCACAATTTCTTTGTGAAGATGAAGGATTATATCTAAAAATTCATTCTGAGGAATTTTGAATTTGAGGTGAGAACCAGCAAGGTTAAGGCCAGTAGTTTCGGTAAAATGTTTTGCCTCAACAACCCTTGCTAATGTCGAGGTTTGGAACTTTTCCGAAAGGTATGAGTCTTTGACATTGTCAGGGATATCTGCACCACGGATCATTTCTCGAATCAAAATAGTAAGAGCCGCAGTCCTAACTTCAGCACTTGGTACTGAGTACTTGCCTGCAATTTCCTCGTGGTCAACACCACGCAGAACCTCACCGGCCAAAAAACGCATCTTCATGATACGCTGCCAAGGAGATGTCATTTCACTTCCATGTCTGGCGATGAGAATAGGAGCCACATCCTCCTTGCTGGGAGCAATATAGACCGAAATTTTCTCCCATTGGTTTGTATCAATGTCTTCTGCAAGACGTGAATATGAATGCTTTTTTCTAGGTGGTGCAAGTTCTGGATTCCGAAGTAGTTTGAGAGCAGTGATTCTTCGGTTACCCTCTACAACGATAAAATGTCGTCTAACTTTTGCAACAATCGGTACTTCATTGATAAAAAATCCATCACGTGCCATGCTTTTGGCTAGTTCGAGAACTTTAAATTCATTCACCATATGATGGATGATTGCATTTTGTGTTTCATGCAACATTTCTTCTGGCAAACGCGGGTTCTCGTTATCCAACCTCAAAGCGTCAACTTTCAGTTTTCTTAATTCCCAATTGGAATAGTCGATCATTCATACCTCGCGAGATCAACGGAATCAAAGATTTGGCTACACCTTGCGACAATTATACAAGAAAACCATCCCAACCACACTTTGTCAACCTGCTTAATTCCCAGATCAGGGTGAGTGCATAGCAATCTTCTTCATTATACCCGCGTAAGTCGCGACAGTCCAGCAGAGCCAAACTATGAGGGGTTGACGCAGTAAGAGAAAAAACAAGGAGGAAGAAGAGAAGAAAAGAAAAAGCAGCGAAGACAGAAGAACTGGATCCTGCGACTTACGCGCAGGATGACAGGAAGGGGGAAACAATAAAATGGGCAGGAAGTATTGAGCCTAAAATTTATATGCGTTTGCCCTGATATTCCCTGAAAATATGATAATATTTCACAAAACATAATAGCGAGTAGGTTCAGCATGGTGCAAAGTAAACGCATGAAGAAAAAATGCGTTTCTTTGACGTCATTTCATTGACAGGGAAGCCGTATCCAGTACAAGAGTGTTGGAAGATGTTGTTTTATAATTTCTTCCACCGCATGATTTTCAAATATTGTTTGCTGTTCATGGGGGTCGCATGTCGCTTGATTTAACGGGTATCATTGGTCAAAGCCCTGCATTGGCTGAAGTCTATGCTGTTTTGGCAAAAGTTGCACCAACTGATTCAACGGTTTTGGTCACTGGAGAATCCGGTACAGGCAAAGAACTGCTGGTGCGTGCTTTACATAAAAATTCGCGCCGGAGAGAAAAGCCTTTTGTACCAATTAATTGTGGTGCCATTCCTCGTGAATTGTTGGAATCAGAATTGTTTGGTCATGAAAAAGGTGCTTTTACTCATGCTATACGCGCTCGCGCAGGACGTTTTGAACTAGCAGACGGAGGCACTATTTTTCTTGACGAGATAGGAGAAATGGAGCTTGCTCTGCAAGTCAAAATCTTGCGTGTTTTACAAGAGCAAGAATTTGAAAAAGTAGGTGGTACCGCGAGTAAAAAAGTGGATGTTCGCGTTGTGGCTGCTACGAATCGCGATTTGGAAGAAGAAGTCCGCTTGGGGCGTTTTAGGGAAGATTTATTTTATAGGCTCAATGTTATCCCCATGCATTTGCCACCACTCCGTGAACGCGGTGAAGACATTATTATTTTAGCAGAGCATTTTTTAAGACGCTTTTGTCAGGATAAGTCCAGAAAAAATATGCGACTTGCACCAAAAGCACGAGACATGCTTATTTCTTACGGTTGGCAAGGGAATGTGCGTGAACTGGAAAATTTCATGGAACGGCTTTCCATTCTTTGTGATAACGAAGAAGTGACTCCTGATGATTTACCTGAAAAAATTTGCACTGAAGTGGGACATGCACCACTTAAAAAATCTTTTGTCCCTGCTGCTCCCATGGGCTTTGTTTGGCCAAAATTGAGAGATATGCAAGATAATGATTTAGACTTAAAAACTTTTCTTGAAAAAATTGAGGGCGGACTTTTGCTTGAAGCAGTGGAACAAGCAGCAGGAGTAAAGAATAAAGCTGCTGAAATCCTAGGCATAAAGCGTACTACGCTCATTGAAAAGCTGAAAAAATGTAAAGATTTTGAGGGCTAGTTTTTTTTTGAAAAAATTGCTCTGTAAAAAATATGAAAAATACAGTGTTGCATATCTTTTGCTTGAGCCAGCACAAGCTTTTTTGATCCGCTAAATCATTTTAGCACATATATTGCATTATGATCCGTGTGCAAAAAAATAATTTTTTCATTACTTGGCAGATTTTTGGAGTCTTGCTAGTAATTTTTCTTTTCCCCTCAAATGGGCTTGCGCTTCAAGTATCCTATCAACACCGCGGAAATCTTGAAGAACTTACTCTTGTCTTTGAGGGCCAGAACACAACGCAATACACAATAGAGCGTGTTGGAAAGCGTGAGCTTGCGCTTTATTTTCAAGATGATGCTTTGGCTGAAGTGATAGAATTTCCCGATAAATTATTGACACAAGCCGAGCCTGTGGCTCGTGGTGTAATTTTTAGGCTCAGTACTGATGCTTTTGGATATATTGCAAGCCCCCCATCCGAAGACAATCAATGTAAGTTGATTTTTTTTGAAGACAGTTTAGGAACTAGATGGAAACCAAATGAGGCTCGCTTCAATGCAAATGATTCAAATATAACGGACTCAAATATAACAGGCTCAAATATAACTGGCTCAGAGGAAACCTTAGAACAACTTGTCCCTGAGGAAAATAAAAGTATTGCTAATCCTTCCTCTTTGCCTAGGAGCGAAGCTCCTTTTGAAGAGAGCGCGGTAGCTCCGGGAACAATACCGGAAGCCTTGAGCGGAACACAGGATCGAGTGAAAGCCGTACAATCTTCAAGCATGAACTCTGTGTCCATTTATTTATATGATACTCCTGAACATGTGATACAATTAATGCCCGAAAAAGGAGTTAAAAGAAATACAGAAACTTCCTCTGTACGCGTTACCATCCCTCAAGCACAAGAGAATATTATAGAGACTAGCACTGCAAGCCCTCGTGTACTTTCGCAGCGTGCTGAAGACGAGCCCATGAATGCAGAAAAGCAAATCTCTGAACAAGAGAACCTTGAGCCTGAATTATCGTCCGTGGATGACGATGAAGCCTTTGAAGGTCAAGCATTTGAGTCTGATTTACCGAGTGAAGGTGAAGAAGTTTCAAGGCCTATGGTTTTATTGGAAGAGCCAACAGAGAATAGCGTTACTTTAGAAGGAGATGACGTAAAGTCAGAAGAGGATACTCTTGCATTGAAAGACGATGATCTTGAATCAGAAGAGAATACTCTTGCATTAGAAGATAATGATCTGGAATTAGAGAAAAATGACCTTGCAGCAGACGCAATACAAATACAAGACAAGCGTTTTATCACACGGGTGATGCGTTCTATGGGAGACCTTGCGTCTCCACCACAAGGGCAAGAACAGTTTGGAAAAAGTACGGATGTTTCTTCCGAAGCTGGTGATGAAAATTTTTATTCTGAGGAAGAAGCTGCCTTGCTTAATGATGATTCAGCTGAGGCACAGCCCGTAGCTGACGCACAGCTCGTAGATGACGCACAGCCCGCAGATGGAGAAAATCTTGTCGAAGATGATGACTTTTATTCTGAAGAAGAAGCTGCACTCTTAAATGACGCAACAGATGCAACACAAGAGCAAGCAATAGCTACTGCGCCTGAACAAGATCGAGCAATTGAAGATTTAGATGCAGATACGCAAACAATACCAAACCCTTCCATGCCGGAAACTTCTGCGGAAAACGATGCTTTTCCTGAACTTGAAGAACAAGCCGAGGAAACCTTGATTATGGATGAAAATCCTGACCGGTTTGCCGGCATGAGCGAAGAAGACATTAAGGGACTTCAAGCCTTGGATTTAATCTTGATTAAAGCCCAGTCGCTTATATCTTCAGGTGACTTAAAAGAGGCCGAAGCTGATTTTAAGATGCTTTTGCAAGAACCTCTTTTGACTGATACGATGCGAGTTGAAATTTTGTATGATTTGGGCAGTTTACTTATGACCTTGTATAGGGACTCCCCTCAAGAACATTTCAGTGAAATCAGCAAGTGTTTTACTGAAGCAATGAACGCGGATTTGAAATCACCTCAAGTGCCGACTGCTTTGATGAGTTTGGGATTGATCAATTTATGGGTCAATAATTTGCCAGAAGCCAAGGCATATTTTGATATTTTGGCCTCTGAATATCCGTATAATGAAGCTATTCCTTCTATAGGCTATTATTATGGTGAATATTATTATCGTAAGGGCGAATATGAAAAAGCAGCGGATTTTTTACAAGCTTTTATTGAAACCTATCCTGAACAGGAAGAATTAGCCCGCCAAGCTGCTTTTTTATTAACTGATGCTTTGGTAAAATTACATTTATTTGAACAAGCCTATCAGATTGTAGATTATGTGGATAAACGCTGGCCTCAGACTTATTCTGAAGAACCTGATTTTTTGAAATTAGCAGCAGATATAGAATACCAGCTTGATAAATTACATGAGGCTAAAAAGCATTATTGGATCTATTATAATGTACAGCCAAAAGATGAAGCATGTGATATGGTTTTGGCCAGAATTGGTGATATTTTTCTTAGGCAGGGCAAAACAAAAGCAGCAAAAGAACTTTACAGCCGTGCTGCTACAGAATTTCCGGACAAAGAAGGTGGCTTGATTTCCAAAATGCGTTTAGCCGAAGAAGGAATTTATGATAAGCCTACATTTATGGAAATGGTGACTGTTTTTGATCGTCCTTATTCCTTAAATCCCAAAAAAGTATATACTGAAATTATAGAAAAACATCCGGAGAGCCGTTTGGCTTCTTTGGCTTTATTAAAACTTGGCATGTGGCATTTTTTTCAAAAGGAATATGCCGAAGCACTTGCTGCAGCCCAGCGTCTGCTTGAAATGTTCCCTGATTCTCCTCTTGTAGACCGTGCCCAAGAGGTTGGCAATCGCTCATTTGCTTTGGCTGTCCCCCAATTATTACAAGATGAAAACTATAAACTTATCACAGATTTTTGGGAACGCTATGATTTTACAAATCTTGCACAAGGAGATGAAGCAAACTCAACTCGTATTGGGGTGGCAAAAAGTTATGCGGAACAAGACGCTTATAAACAAGCTCTTGAATTATTGACACCTTTTTTAGGGGAAAAACAAGTTGAAAAATATTCTGAAATGGCGCTTGCCATTGCACTTGATGTTTTTATTGAAGAACGAGCTTGGAGTCGCATTCAGGAATTTGCCAAGCAAGTAGAAAAAAACTGGAATATTTCTGATAGAACGAGACGACATCTTGTACATGCAGAAGCCATTGCTTTTGAAAGTCTTGGGCAATCTGCGAAAGCTGTAAGATTGTGGGCACAACTTGGCGCAGACGAGAATGTTGAACCGGAAATCAGAGCCGATGCTATGTTTCATCTCGCTCAGGAAGCTATGGATCATCAGGATTTACGCAGAGTTTTTGTTTACGCTCAAGAAGCACTCAAAAAATTACTTACTATTCATGGCGATACAAACAGAATTATGGAATGTTTGCGTATGTCTATTTATGCAACAGAGCGTTCAGGTCGGTATCAGCAAGCACTGCAATGGGCGCAGGAATATGATAAATATATAGCGCAAGATAATCCGGAATGGGCAGAAGCACGCTATCGTCTTGCGCGTATCTATCGTAAAGCCGGAGCAGAAAAGGAATGGCAAAATATTTTACAAGGGATTCGGGATAATGCCCCTGATTCTTTGTATGGTAAACTTGCTGCCACCGCTCTTGAAACAGACACTTTGGAGGAGCAAGTGCAGGAGTATGTTCCTGGTTCCTCCTAGAAGCTGTGTGCTTTGAGACAGTCTTGCGATTGATTGTTACTGATTTGTTCTTATTAATTTATTGTTATTGATTTGATAACTTGTTTAAGGCTTTTCTTGTGTAGCATACGAGACCTCGCTTATGAAGACAACAACACGACTGCCCTATGTGCACGGGCGTTTTTATCCACAAACATATGAAGGTGTGACGCAAGAATTGCGTCAACACTTTATTCGTGCAAAAGAAAACAATGCGAAGCAAAAGCACAAGCAAAATATTCAGCCTATTTTAAGCATGGTGCCACATGCAGGATGGATGTTTTCCGGTACTGTTTGCGCGCAAACTCTACTCCGAGCTCATTTAGCTCCCAATATACTTCTTCTTGGCCCAAAGCATACGGCCTTTGGACACAATTTAGCAGTCTGGCAAAAAGGGAGCTGGCAAATACCGGGCAAAGACATTCCTGTTCATGAACCCTTGGCTCAAAAAATTCTTGCTGCGGACTCTCGCCTTGTCGCAGATTCCAAGGCACATATTAAAGAGCATTCGCTTGAAGTTATCTTGCCTTTTTTAGCTACCTTGCAAAATACTGTCAGTATAGTTCCCATAGCCCTTTGGGCAAAAGAACCACAAATTTTAATTGAAATAGGAACACATATAGGACAAACGCTTGCTGATTTTGATGAGCCGGTCAGTATTATCGTGAGTTCAGACATGAGTCATATGTTAGCTGATGCCCAAACTCGCAAAATTGATGCCTTAGCCATTGAAGCTGCCTTGCCCCTTGATCCTTTACATTTTTACCAGACTATTACTTCACACAAGATTTCTATGTGCGGATATGTACCCATGACTGTTGGCTTGGCCGCAGCTCGTGTTTTGGGTGCTACACGCAGCGAGCTTGTGGCCTATGCTACCAGTGCTGATGCAACAGGTGATACAAGTCAAACCGTAGGCTACGCTGGAATTCTTGTCTCATAGACTTTTGCATATTCAACAATTCCCCCCCTACTCCATATTTCACAACTTTTATCCTCCAACACACTCCCCTTCATCATTGAAACGCGAAATCGCAAACGTCTATGCTTTGCATAACGTGAACGTACCCCCCTCTTTGTCATCCTGCGCAATCACGACAGTCAGTGCTTGCATAACGTGCAAGTACCTCCTCCTCCGTCATTCTGCGCGTAAGTCGCAGAATCCAGTCTTCTGTTTTTTCTTCGTTATTTTTGGCTTCGACAGGCTCAGCCAACGAGTTGTGCTTTTCTATTATTCAAAGCCTCCTCCTCTATCATTCTGCGCGTAAGTCGCAGAATCCAGCAGAACCAGACTGAGAGGCCTTGGTGCTGTAGAGGAAGAAGCAAAACAAAAAAAGAAAAAGAAGAAGAACAGAAAAGGGATGAATTGTAGAGATCACAAGCAGGACGGGGGCAGAAGAAGAAAAGATTACCATGCTATATAAAATTTTTTCCAGACTTCGCGCAGAATGACAAAAGGTATGACTGAATAACAGAGAGAGAAAACAGCAGAAAAGTTACTCTGCTCTTGCCTCGTGCATAGTTCTTGCCAGTTGGGCGGATTATACGCTATGCCATTGAGGGAGAATACTTTATAAAATATAAAAACAATTTTTTTGCAAAATGTAGAAATAATGTTTTGTAATATCCAGAAGAGATATTTTGTAAAACGCAGAAACAATGCTCTGCCATATGGAGCAAAGATGCTCTGTAAAACCCAGAAGCAATTCTTGGTAATATATCGAAACGATTCTTTGTGAGATATAAAAACGATTTGTTGTAGTATATAGAAACGATTCTCTGTCTTTGAGGAGGCAAGAGTAAGGTGCCTTTTTCAGATCTGCGTGTATTATTGATTGAACCAAATCCAAAGCTAAGTAAGCATCTGGAAGACCTTTTGCGCCAGATGGCGTATTTTGTGTTACCTACGACAAGTGGTCGAGGTGCTTTACAAATTTTGCGTAAAGCACAGCCGGAAATTATCATAATGCCTTCGTTTTTATCAGATATTGATGTTTTGGTTTTACTGCCAACTATTCGGCAACTTGACGAACATATCTCTGTTTTAATTACCGTTGATATGAACAATCCCGGAAAATTATTTAGCCTTTTAGACCAGACTGTTTCCGGATTTATTAGAAAACCCATTGAAGAAAGTATCCTCAAACAACAAATGGAACATGTTGCTCAAATTACTTTGCTACAACGCGAGATTGATACAACAAAATCGATGTTTGAGCGAAGTTTGGATATTTTTCCAGCGCATGTGGCTCTTGTCAAAGAAGATACCGTCACATTTATCAATCGCAAATTTTTAGATTTTCTTGGTTTTGAAAGCTATGATCAGATGCGACACAAAAATGTATCACTGGATAGCTATATTTCAGAGCTCAATGGGCAAGCATACCATGGGCAAAATGGAGAATGGTTAAAAAGTATTATTAACGATCCATTAGATAGAGAGCCGATGGTGCACATGCGTGATGTACGACATCCCGGACACATGGATCGTATTTTCACCCTGAGCTACACTGAATTTCATGAGCCTGGCTTATTTCTTGTGCATTTATCAGATATTAGTGACTTGCAGCAAGAGCGTGTTGAATTAGAAGGGCAAGCCAATAAAGATGCGCTGACCGGAGCGTATCGTCGTCGTAAATTCTTAGAATATCTCTCTATTCAAGAAATGTACATGGCTACTTCAGGACAAGCTATTTCTCTTATTATGTTTGATATTGATCATTTTAAGCGAGTTAATGATACCTACGGGCATGATGTTGGGGATTCAGTGCTGAAAACAATGTGTGTTTTAGCAGAAGCCAATATTCGTACTAATGATAAATTAGGGCGTTGGGGTGGGGAAGAGTTTATGATTTTATTGGTTGGGGCAGATATTAAACAAGCTCAAGGATTAGCCGAACGTTTGCGAAGCGAAATTGAGCACTTTGCATTTGCCGGGGTTGAAGGAACTTGTACCGCAAGTTTCGGTGTAGGAGAATGGACTGCAGAGGAAACCCGTTCTGCTTTTCTGAAACGTATTGATAAAGCCCTGTATCAAGCAAAAAAGAAGGGGCGAAATCGAGTGGAACTCGCCTAGATACTATGATGCGTAAATATCTTGTAGTGCAGCTTGCGCGGTTTGGCGATCTTGTGCAAACCAAGCGTTTGATTTTATCTCTTTTGGCAGAAGGGGCTGCAGTGCACCTTTGTGTGGATATTTCACTTTTTGCAATAGCAAAACTCGTGTATCCTCAATGTGTTATCCATGCTATAAGCGTTCATGCAAATCGTGAAAGCAAAAATAATCCTCTCCATGTTTTACTTGAAAATAAAAAAGTTTTTCGCAGCTTACAAGCAGAGCATTTTGATCGTGTATATAATTTAAATTTTTCAAACATGGCTTTTGCGCTTGCCAGACTTTTTGCACCGGAAAAAGTAATTGGCTACAGCATGTATCGCGGACAAAAATCAATCGGACATTGGCCGAGCCTTGCTATACGCTGGACTCGTGACAGGAGATTGAATATCAATCTTATTGATTTTTGGGGATTATATGCAGACAATCCTATTGCACCTGAAAAAGTAAATCCTCCTGCAAAAGCTCAAGGTGGAGGTTTGGGAATAGTGCTTTCAGGTCGCGAATCTCGCCGATCTTTGCCTATGGATGTGCTCGCAAATATCATCCCAATTCTATATGAAAAAGTTGCAGGCAGCCAAATTCAGCTTTTTGGCACTCAGCTAGAGACTCTTCTCGCCAGAAAATTATTACGCGAATTGCCTCTACGGCTTCAAGAGCACACTCTGGATCTCACCGGAAAAACAAATTGGCAAGAGCTGTACGATAGGCTGCATGATTTAGATTTATTGCTCACACCCGATACCGGCACCATGCACTTAGCAGCACATTTGGGTACACCAATACTTGCTTTTTTTCTTTCCTCGGCTTGGTGTTTTGAAACAGGGCCATACGGCACAGGGCATGTGGTACATCAAGGCCTGGCTGATTGCGCGCCTTGTTTAGAAGCAGCCACATGTAAAAATAATTTGCAATGTCTTACAGGCTTAAGCAGTCAAAAAATGCTTCGCTACCTTGCTACCGGTAAAAAAGAACTCTGCCCAGCTCATCTGACAACGTTTATCCCATATTTTGATCAACTTGGTTTGAACTTTAGCCCTCTTACAGGAGAAGATGCACAGAGCAGGCAGCGTGCAGCCTTTCGTAGTTTTGTTGCAATACATAAAAAAATACCAGTAGCACAATGTGAGGATGCACAAGCGCAAGAATATGCACGTTCTTTTTATCGAGAAATAGACTGGATGCTCCCTCAAAAAGATTAACAATGTTAAGGTATTGTGATTTTAGAGAAAATCGTAATAAAGATATTGCAAACGTTAAGGAGTTTTTTAGAAACATGCGTAAGAATCTGAAAATACTCGTTGTTCTTCCTCTGTATGGAGGCTCTTTGCCGGTCGGTCGATATTGTGCTCAGGCTCTGTCTGATTTAGGCTATTTTGTTGAGATTTTTGAGGCTCCTGCACATTTTGAAGGTTTTCAAGCCATAAAAGAACTCAAGGTGCGCCCTGAAAGGCTGACCCAGCTGGAAAATGCTTACATACAATTGCTTGGGAATATGATTTTTGCCAAGGTGGAAGCCTTTGAACCAGACTTGGTACTTGCCATGGCGCAAGCTCCGATGCCACTGCATGTCTTAAAAAAGTTTCAAATGCAAGGTACGAAAACAGCCATGTGGTTTGTGGAAGACCACGAAGTATTAACCTATTGGCCGACATTTGCGCCGTATTATGATATTTTCGCTATTATTCAAAAAGAACCTTTTATCAGCAAATTAAACGAAATAGGGCAAAAAAATGTTTTATATCTTCCAATGGCTGCCCAGCCAACACTTCACAAGCCCCTTGCTTTGAATCAGCAGGAATTACGGCAGTGGGGGTCTACTGTATCTTTTATGGGTGCTGGCTACCCGAACAGACGCCGTGCTTTCCACAAACTTATTCATCATGATCTCAAAATTTGGGGAACTGAGTGGGATGAAGATGCTACTCTTAAACCATATGTACAACTTGAAGGTCGCAGAATAAGTTCTGAGGAATGTGTCCGCATTTTTAACGCATCGAAAATCAATATTAACTTACATTCCAGTGTGCATCCTGAACGATTAATTTCAAAGGGCGATTTTGTTAATCCTCGTACTTTTGAGGTAGCAGCCTGTGGAGCATTCCAGTTAGTGGATAAACGAAGTCTTTTAACAGAAGTTTTTGAAGCAGATGAACTGAGTACGTTTACATCCCTTCAAGAATTACATGAAAAAATAGATTATTATCTTGCACATCCTCAAGAGCGAGAAGCTATGGCTCAAAAAGCTCAGCAGCGAGTTTTGGCCGAGCATACCTACGCTCATCGTATGCAGACTTTGCTTGATTTTACAGCGCAACAGCTTCCTGATTGGCCTCAGCCTGCAGCGGACAATCAATTTTCTATAGAATGGCCGGAAAACTTAAAAAATGATTTTGAAGAGCTGATTGAACGCTTTGGGCTTTCTGCAAATATATCTTTTCCTGATTTGGTATCGGTTATTCGCCAACAAACAGGAGTGTTAAGTGAGTTTGATGCAGCGATTTTATTCTTGGATGAATGGCAACGAGCGCATACAGAATAATAGCCTTTGTTCCGTTTTGTCATTGCTACGCGTAAGTCGCGACAGTCCAGTTTTTTTTTCTTGTCATTCCGCGCAAAGTTTCGACAGTCCAGTGCTTTGCACAGTGTTACAGTCTCTCCGCCCCCGTCATTCTGCGCGTAGTCGCAGAATCCAGCAGAGCCGGACTGTGAGGTTTTGCTTCTGTACGATAAGAAGCAAAGAAAAAAAGACAAGCAAAAGAAAAAGATAAGAATGAAGAACTGGATCCTGCGACTACGCGCAGGATGACAAGAGGAGGAACACCAACTTTGCTAAACTTTTGCAACTTCGCGCAGGATGACAAGAAGGGGAATGCCGTCATATTATACAAAGCACTGGACTCTTGCGACTTCGCGCTGCAGTGACACGGGGGAAGCCAAGCTCTGCTGAATTTTTACGACTCACGCGCTTCAGTGACAAGGAAGATGCGTTAAATGACGAAAAGGAAGGAGTAAATGACAGAAAAGTTAATATGCGTTTGCCCTGAAATACAAAAGAGTATGGTTGACATATTCTTGAGCTACGTTTAAGAAATTTTGTTTGGCATTGAAGTTTTCAATGTCAAAATGAGCGGGCGTAGCTCAGCTGGTAGAGTACAAGCTTCCCAAGCTTGGTGTCGCGGGTTCGACCCCCGTCGCCCGCTCCAAGGCCTTAGCAGGGGGATAGCCTGTAACCATTGAGACAATTGTTGAGGTGGGCCTTATGGTCCACTTTTTTATTTGAACCAACAAATTGATACATAAAACTGGTACATAGTATAATAAAACACATGGATACAAAGCACGAAGAAAAAATAAGACAAATTGCTTTACCTCTTGTGCAAGGCTTGGGGCTTACTTTGTGGGGTATACAGTGTTTTATGGCTGGCAAAAAAACAGTGCTTTCGGTTTTTGTGGATACTCCAAATGCAGTAACAAGCCTGCAAAGTAGAACAAAAGAAGAAAGAGACGGAATCAATTTGGATCAATGTGCACAAGTAAGCAGAGATTTGGGTCTTGCCTTGGAAGTAGAAGATATCATGTCGGGTGCATATCGGCTTGAGGTTTCTTCTCCCGGTTTAGAGCGACGTTTTTTTTCTTTGGAACAAATGAAGCCATATATCGGTCGTAAACTCAAAGTCGAATTAGAAAGTCCTGTTCAAGGACGTAAAAATTTTACCGCAACCCTTGAAACAGTAGACAGAGATGCCTTTATCGTGACAGAAGATAAAAATCTTTCGCATAGGATGAAATGGAGCCAAGTACGCAAGGTTCGACTCGTCCATGAATTTTAACTAAGGAAAACAGCATGTCGGGACTCAGAAAAGCCCTTGATCAAGTCAGCAAAGACCGTGGAATAGACAGGGAATTGTTGGTCGATACCCTTGAAGAAGCTGTACGTTCTGCCGTAGCGCGAAAGTATGGTGATAGCATGGATATCGAAGTTACTTTTAATGACGAGATCGGCGAGATAGAAGTGTATCAATTCAAAGTTGTTGTTGAAGAAGTACATGACAATATTTCTGAAATAACCATGGATGAAGCACGCAATCATGACCCAAAGGTTCAAATTGATGATGAAATAGGTTTTAAGCTCAAACTTGAAGACCTTGGACGAATCGCAGCTCAAAGTGCAAAACAAGTCATAATCCAAAGAATGCGCGATGCTGAGCAAGAAATTATCTATGAAGAATATAAAGATCGCATAGGTGAAATTATCAACGGCAGTATCCAACGGCGTGACCGCTCTGGTTGGATAATCAATCTTGGACGCACAGAAGCACTGCTGCCCAAGGAAGAGCAAGTGCCCAGAGAACGCTACAAGCGTGGCGACAGTGTGCAAACATATATTATTGATGTTCTCAAAGAAGCCCGTGGCCCTCAAGTTTTGGTTTCACGCTCGCACCCCGACTATATTACGGCTCTTTTCCATCGTGAAGTTCCTGAAGTTTCAGATGGTACAGTCAAAATTATGGGCGTTGCTCGTGATCCGGGGCATCGTGCAAAAGTTGCGGTTCACTCGCGTGATCGAGATGTCGACCCTGTTGGAGCCTGTGTCGGAATTCGGGGTTCTCGTATCCAAAATATAGTACAAGAGTTGCGTGGCGAACGCATTGATATTGTTGTTTGGAATCCAGACATAGTCATCTACGCAAAAAATGCTCTTTCTCCAGCAGTCATTACACGCATTTCTGAAAATACAGAAGATCAAAAACTCGAAGTGGTTGTGCCTAATGATCAATCAACGCTAGCTATTGGCCGTAAAGGTCAAAACGTCAAATTAGTCAGTAAATTACTTGGCTGGCAAGTCGATGTCTTTTCTGAAAGTCGCTATGGTGAACTGAATGTAGGACGCGAAAGCATGGATCAATTGGCAAGCGTGGCAGAAATTTCTATCAACTCTTTTGTTGATGCAGGTTTTGATACTGTAGATGATCTCTTGGCAGCAAGTGATGCCGAGATTCTTGCAGTACCCGGGATGACTGAAACAAAACTTTCAGATATGCGAGCTGCTATCAATATGCTTGGCCTCACTCCGAGTCAAGAAGTAGCGACAAAAGAGCAAGAAACTCCTCAAGCAAATCAAGAGGATATTGAAAAAGATTGATAATGCAGAGCAAATATAACATATCTAAACGTAATCATATTCCGCTTCGTATGTGTGTTATCTGTAAAAAAAGAATGCCAAAAGATGAGCTTATTCGATACGTCAAAAAGCAAGCAAATGGCGTTTTAATAGAAGACAAGAAACAAACACTCTCAGGGCGCGGCCGTTATGTTTGCACCAGCAAAGAGTGTCAAAAACGATTTATAAACTGTAGGTTGAAGAAATAGCTTTAGGGAGTCGCTTCAATGTCGGATACTATCAGGGTCAAGGACCTTGCCACTGAACTTGCCATTAGCAATAAAGAAGTTCTCCAAGGACTTCGCGATTTAGGTGTTCCAGCAAAAAGTCATATGAGCAGCATTGATGAAGAATCTGCACAAGCTCTTCGTAAGGTTTTGCAAAAACAGGACGAACCAAGCACTGTGATAGAGCGTAAAGTGCAACCCGGAGTTATTGTTCGCCGTAGACGCAAAGCAAAAGATGCTCCTACTCCTGAAGAGGCCGAGGATAAAAGTGCTCAAAATAAAGCAAACAAAGAGCCAAGCAAGGCATCGTCAGCTCAAAAAATAGACACTGACAATGAAGTAGATTCGGCTCATCAAGAGCAAGCAAAAACTTCTACCAGTACAAAAACTTCAAAAAAGAAAAAAAAGAAAAAGCCTGAGCCTGCTAAGGCCAAAATAATCTCTAGGCCAAATGATGAACCAGCTGTGCAGCCTGAGCCAAAAGAATTAGCTCCTGAAAAACTTGAAAAGCCTAAAAAACAAAGTGTTGAAGAAAAACCGGATAAAAGTATTGCGCCTGAAAAAAAGGCTCAGGCTGAAGCTCCTGTTGCAACAAAAGAACAAAGCACTGCAGCAAAGCCTCAAGAAGGCTCTTCAAAAAAGAAGAAGAAAAAATCAAAAAAGAAAATTGTGCAAGAGCCACAAATCCGCGTTATATCGAAACCAGATCCGGCTCAAATCGCTGCTGCTAAAGCTGCAGCTGAACTTTTGCCTCAACTCAAACCAGAGCGCGATGCATCATCTATACCCGGTCAACCCACGGACACAGGTACAGGACGCAAAAGAGGCGGTCGTAAAAAAAGTCGCGTTGTAGAATTTTCTCATGACGAACACAAACATGAACGCAATGAACGCAATTTTGGGCCTGGAGGAGAAATCCAAGGCAAAGGCAAACGTAAAAAAGGAAAACGTCAAAGCGGAAAAGAACAAATACAAGCGCCGGTAACACCTACACAGCCTGTAAAAGCTGCTAAAAAGCGTAAGCTGAAGGTTGACGAAGCAATTCGTTTGTCTGATATGGCGCATCAGATGGGGATTAAGGCACAGGATTTAATTAAAGCACTTTTCGGTCTTGGAATCATGGCGACCATCAACCAAAGCCTTGATTTTGATACCGCTTCTGTACTGGCTGCTGAGTTTGAATATGAAGTAGAAAATGTTTCCTTTGACGAACAAGAATTCCTTTTACCTCAAGACAGTGATAGTCCAGAATCGCTCAAACCACGTCCTCCGGTTGTAACCATCATGGGACACGTTGATCATGGAAAGACTTCTCTTTTAGATGCCATTCGCAATTCTAACGTTACTGGCGGAGAAGCCGGAGGCATTACGCAGCATATTGGTGCCTATCATGTTGCTACAGAGCGCGGAGAAATTGTATTTTTAGATACTCCCGGACACGAAGCATTTACCACCATGCGTATGCGCGGAGCTCAAGTGACAGATATTGTTATCTTGGTTGTCGCTGCTGACGATGGAGTTATGGAACAAACTCGTGAGGCAGTTTCACACGCAAAAGCTGCAAAAGTACCGATTGTTGTTGCTGTGAATAAAATAGACAAAGAAGGTGCAAATCCTGACCGCGTTATCAGGGAACTTTCTGAATTGGGGCTCGTACCAGAAGACTGGGGGGGCGATACTATTTTTGCACATGTCTCAGCCAAAACAGGAGAAGGCTTAGATAGTTTGCTTGAGATGATTCTTTTACAAGCTGAAGTCTTAGAATTAACAGCCAACCCTGACAAATTAGGACGAGGCCATATTGTTGAAGCTCGTTTGGACAAAGGACGTGGCCCAGTTGGTACAGTACTTATTAAAGAGGGTACAATTCGCCAAGGTGCACCTTTTGTCTGTGGTTTGGTTTATGGCCGAGTACGCGCCATTTTTACGGATCAAGGTAAAAAAATCAAACAAGCAGGCCCTGCTATCCCTGTAGAAATTCAAGGCTTTAATTCCATTGCAGAAGCCGGAGATGATTTTATTCTTGTCGCAGATGATAAAATGGCAAAACGCATTGCCGATACACGGGCAAGCAAACATCGTGATAAAATTCTTGCAGGCAAATCCAAGGTGACCTTGGAATCGTTCCTTGCTTCACGGCCTGATGATCAAGCTCAAGATCTGAATATTGTTCTCAAGGCGGATGTACAAGGTTCTCTAGAAGCAGTAACCGAAGCCTTAAACAAACTGTCCACCGATGAGGTCAAAATTCAAATTCGCCATTCAGGCACTGGTGCCATCAATGAATCCGATATTCTTTTGGCAAGTGCATCAGAGGCTATTATTGTTGGTTTTAGAGTACGCCCTGAAGCCAAGATTAAAGCCGTAGCAGATATGGAAAAAGTTGAAGTTCGCTTCTATGATGTCATTTATAAACTTGTGGATGAAGTAAAAGATGCCATGAGTGGTATGCTTGCTCCGGATATTGAAGAAGTCTACCTTGGACAAGCTGAAGTGCGCGAAACATTCTCAGTTCCTAAAATAGGTACTGTTGCAGGTTGTGCAGTGGTAGATGGCAAACTCACTCGCAATGCACAAGTTCGCCTGCTCCGTGCTGGTGTTGTCATCTACACAGGGACGCTTTCTTCTCTCAAGCGGTTCAAAGATGATGCTAAAGAAGTAACAAAAGGTTTTGAATGCG
The DNA here is from genome assembly GCA_963678135.1 of Desulfovibrionaceae bacterium. GTDB lineage: Bacteria > Desulfobacterota > Desulfovibrionia > Desulfovibrionales > Desulfovibrionaceae > JAHJKV01. Next base: position 1,813,799 of record OY782667.1, read on the forward strand.
GAGCCGGACTTGAGAAATTTAATGATATAAAAATCGGAGACGTCATAGAATCCTTTGAAGAAAAAGAAGTAGCACGTTCAATTGACGGGTAATTCATACGCATGACTAAAGCTCCTTCAAGACGAAGTATTCGCATTGCTGATCTACTTATGCGAGAATTAGCATCGCTACTTAGCTCAGAAGTACAAAACCCAAGGTTGAACACGCTCACAATCTCTGGAGTACGACTTAATGCAGATTTAAGTGTAGCAACTGTTTTGTTTACTGTGCCACAAGATACCGAAGCAACAGAAATAATTCAAAAAGAACTCCAAAAAGCTACTGGGTTTTTACGGCATAATCTTGCCAAGCGACTAGAACTCAAATTTATTCCAAAATTACAATTTAAGCATGACGACTTTTTAGAAAAAATTATTTATGGATAATGACCTCAAAGCAATTGCACAAATACTTGAGCAAGGTGAATCCTTTCTTGTAGCCGGCCATATTCATCCCGATGGAGATGCCATTGGTGCAACCTTAGCCATGGGACATATACTCCATGCCCTGAATAAAGATTTTATTCTTTACAGTAGTTCCGGACTTCCAAAACATCTTGATTGGCTTGACTCGCCATGGTCAATAACAACACAACTCCCTGAACAATTACCACAGTGGGTTATTGCTCTTGATTGCGGTGAAGTGGAACGACTTGATCCGGAATTACAAGCTGTTCTTGACCTTGAAAAAACAATTAATATTGATCACCATTTAGGAAACACAAATTTTGGAAAATTAAATTGGGTTGATCCGAGGCAAGCTGCTGTTGGTGGGATGATTGCTCAATTAGCCAAGCATTTTTCACTTCCTCTTTCAGCTCATCTTGCGGAGGCTATTTATCTGGCTATATTTACTGATACAGGTAGCTTTGCTTATGCCAATACCAGCCCTGAAAGTTTAGAGTTGGTAGCAGAGCTTATGCGCCAAGGTTTAGATATCGCCAATATCAACCTAAAAATTCAAAAAATTTGGACGCACAATCGCATCCAGCTCTGGCAAACAGCTTTCAGTTCCCTGCAAACTTACCATGACAAGCAACTTGCCATGATTGCGGTTTCTCAAAAGATTCTAAAACAACATCAAGCAACAAAAAATGACTGCGAAGGAATTGTCGAATTTCTTCGAAGACTCAAAACCGTAAGAGTCGCAATATTTTTGCGCGAAGAAATTGATGGGGCTTGGAAATTTTCTTTGCGTTCCTCAGGTGAAGACAATATACAAAAAGTTGCACAATATTTTGGCGGAGGTGGGCATAAACATGCTGCTGCCGGAATTATCCACGATTCCTTTGAAAATGCTTGGAAGCAACTTTTATCCGTGATCACTCAAAAATTGACAGTGTAAATTATGGGCAGAAAACCGAAACGCAGTGCTGAGCAATGTGACGGTATTATCATTATTAACAAGCCCAAAGGGCCTACGTCTACTGCTTGCCTCAATGATATTAAATACCAACTTCGGCAATTTAAGATTGGCCATGCTGGAACTCTTGACCCCATGGCCGAAGGAATACTTGTTGTACTCCTTGGTCAAGGAACTAAATTAGCTCCCTACCTCAGCTCTGGTGAAAAAAGTTATTATGGAGAACTTCAACTCGGAATTACTACTGATACCTACGATATTGAGGGCAAAATACTCACTGAATCTCCGGTAAAAATAACACAACAAGAGCTTCAAAATGCAATTTCGGAGTGGAAAAACTTGACAAAACAAGTCGTTCCTGCATACTCCGCTGCGAAGTATAATGGAAAACCGCTGTATTCACTTGCGCGTGCAGGTGAACCGATACCTTGCAAAGAAAAAGATATCACGGTTTTCAAAAGTGAACCATTGGACATTGCTACAAATGTAGCAAGCTTCCGAGTAAGGTGTTCGGCAGGCACCTACATACGCTCCCTGGTCCACAGCTTGGGGATGCGACTTGGTTGCGGTGCGGTTTTGACCCGTCTGATACGAGAAGAATCAACACCTTTTCTGCTTAAAGACGCTACAAAACTACAAGATGTTCTCAATGACCCCAAAGGGTTCCCACAACGGGTAATCCCGATGGAACATGCTTTGCCTCATTGGCCGCGTATAAGACTTAATCAAGTCTTAGCAGATTGGCTTATGAATGGGGTTTGGTTGCCAGCCACAAGCTCAGGTGCAATGGACTTGAGTGGAAATTGTGGTGATCGCGCTTTATTTGAAAGTCCACAAGGTACGCCCTTGGCTCTAGTTGAAATAAAGATGCGTGATGGTCAACTGGCTTGGTCGATTTTACGAGGTCTTTGGGAAACTCCTGTTTCAAGGTTTTAAGTACAAACAGGGTAAAAAAGTATCGGGTTTTGCCAAAACAAAACATGTGCTTATTTTTTCATACCCCGAAGGAGGATAGTGCTGTGGTTATGGATGCAGCCAACAAAAAAGAAGTTATTGAAAAGTATAAGCGCACCGAAGGTGATACTGGTTCTCCTGAAGTGCAAATCGCTTTACTGACTGAAAGGATTAGCTACCTTACCAATCATTTCAAAGAACACAAAAAGGATTTTCACTCCCGTACCGGTCTTTTGAAAATGGTCGGACAACGGAGAAAACTTCTTAAATATCTCAAAAATAAAGATATTACTCGTTATCGTGAATTGATTAAACAACTTGGTTTACGCAAATAATTCGTGCTATATTTTTTGAATAAGGGGAAGGGGCTTCCCTTTCCCTTGTTCAAATAGAATGGATCGGAACGAGCTTTAGTTGGCTACGGAAAGGGTTACTGTTATATGCAGAAGGTCTTCCCAAAGCCGGCTAGGATTCTCGATCTATGGAGCACACAATACATCATGGACAAGGAGAGTTCATATGCAAAAATTTTCCCCTACTTCGGTCTCTTGCCAAATCGGTAATTTAGACATCACTATTGAAAGCGGACTGCTCGCTAATCAAGCGTCCGGTGCCGTGACCATTTCCTCGCAAGGAACAGTTGTACTGGTTACGGCAGTACGCCAAACCTTGGATACGCCTCGTGGCTTTTTCCCCTTAACCTGTAATTATCAGGAAATGATGTATGCTTGTGGGCGCATCCCCGGCTCGTTTTTCCGACGTGAAGGTCGCCCTTCTGAACATGAGACCTTAGTTTCTCGCCTCATCGATAGACCCATTCGCCCTCTATTTCCTGAAAGCTATGATTTTGACGAACTGCAAATTATTGCCACTGTGCTTTCAGTCGGTAGTGAAGTTGACCCTGATGTGCTTGCTGTAACTGGTGCATCTGCTGCATTACATATTTCTGATATACCTTTCTTAGGCCCCATTGCAGGAATTCGAGTAGGACGTATTGATGAACAATTTATCGCTTACCCAGTGCATCAAGGCGTTAGTATCCCGGGGGATTTGAATTTAGTTTTAGCAGCTTCAAACAATGCCGTGGTCATGGTCGAAGGTGGAGCGGAATTTTTATCCGAAGATATAATGGCTGAAGCAATTGCTTTTGGACACGAGGCTATACAGCCCCTACTCACGGCACAAAATGAATTGCGCGAAAAAATTGGAAAACCAAAAATCGCAGTTCCTGAAGCTACACCGGATACGGAATTAGAAAATTATGTCACAGAGCTTATTTCAGAAGACCTTAAAATAGCTCTGAGCACTGCAGAAAAAGTTGCACGCAAACAAGCAAAACAAACTGCTGCAGAAAAAACCAAAATCGCCGTGGCTGAAAAATGGCCTGAAGATGAAGAAAAACTTGCAGCTCTCAGTGGTATCTTAAAAAATATTGAAAAAAATATAGTTCGCAGACGCATAGTGAATGAAGGCTTGCGTATTGATGGCCGAAACACCACAACAGTACGTCCTTTAGATATTCAGGTAGCTCCCCTACCCCGTACACATGGTTCTGCATTCTTTCGTCGCGGTGAAACATCCGCTCTTGGCGTATGCACTTTAGGTTCAAGTCGCGATATGCAACGTATTGAATCCCTTTTTGGAGATTCAGAAAAACGCTGGATACTCCATTATAATTTTCCACCTTACTGTGTAGGCGAATCGCGCATGTTGCGTGGTACTTCACGCCGAGAAGTCGGGCATGGTGCACTAGCTGAACGCGCTATAGCTCCTGTTCTCCCGCCTGAATCAGAGTTTCCTTTTACTATTCGCATGGTCTCGGAGATTATGGAATCCAATGGCTCCTCTTCTATGGCTTCGGTCTGCGTAGGTACCTTGGCTCTTATGGATGCCGGTGTCCCTATCACGGCTCCGGTCGCCGGTATTGCCATGGGTTTATGCAAAGAAGACGATGAATACTATGTTCTCACTGATATTTTGGGTGATGAAGATGCTTTAGGCGATATGGACTTCAAAGTGGCCGGAACTCGTGAAGGCATCACAGCTATTCAAATGGACATCAAAATAGCTGGCATTCCAACTGAAATACTTACTCGCGCACTGTTGCAAGCCAGAGATGCCCGTTTACACATCTTGGATGCCATGCAAAACAAGTTGCCTGCTCATAGAACTAAGCTTTCAGAGTTTGCACCGCAAATCGAAGTAGTTCAAATCAATCCTGAAAAAATAAGAGCTGTTATCGGCCCTGGTGGTAAAAATATTAAAGCCATTACAGCTGCTTCCGGTGCAGATATTGATCTTGAAGATTCAGGCCGAGTTTCAATTTTTGCTCCATCGGCTGCTGCAATGGCTCAAGCCAAGGAAATGGTACTTTATTATGACCAAACGCCAGTACCCGGGAAAAATTATGTAGGCGTTGTTCGTAAAATATTGGACGGCATTGGGGCAATCGTTGAAATTCTCCCCGGAGCTGAAGGTATGCTTCACATTTCGCAAATGGATGTTGGTCATGTACAAAAAGTTGAAGACCTACTCCAGCTTGGACAAGAAGTTACTGTTAAAGTGATTGAGCTCGAAGCCAATGGACGTATTCGTCTCTCTCGCAAGGCATGGCTCATGGAACAAGCAGGACAAGAAGTCGATATTGAAGCATTCAAAAGGCCACCGATGACACGGCGTCCTCAACATCGGGACTAAATATCCAAACAAACGGCTGCTGCAAGGCAGCCTTTTTTTTTGAAAATTTTGACTGCTGCTTGCAATCCATTTCTGTACAGTCTAAAATTTTTTCATGAAAAAATTTACAGCAGATTTACATATTCACTCTCGATTTTCACGAGCTACCAGTAAAAAACTCACCTTACGCTCCCTTGCTGCGTGGGGACATGTTAAGGGCTTGGATGTTCTGGGTACCGGTGATTTTACCCACCCTGAATGGATGGCAGAAATGGAAGAGCAGCTTGAAGAAGACAAAAACGGCCTATATAAATTAAAAGAGAGCAGCAAGCTAGAAACAGAAATCTCTGGCCTAGATACTCAAATACCAAATTCTGTACGTTTCCTACTCCAAACTGAAATCAGCTCCATTTATAAGCGCGGTGGCAAAGTGCGTAAAGTGCATAACCTTGTGTATATGCCAAATATTGCTGCTGCCAAAAAATTAAACCAAAAACTCGCTGCAGTAGGTAATATTGCTTCAGATGGACGCCCTATTCTTGGGCTAGATTCTCGTGATCTTCTTGAAATGGTGCTTGAGACAGATCCATTGGCTTTTTTGGTTCCGGCTCATATATGGACTCCTTGGTTTTCGCTCTTTGGTTCTAAATCTGGTTTTGATTCCGTAGAAGAATGCTTTGGCGATCTTTCCAAACACATTTTTGCCATGGAAACCGGTCTCTCTTCAGACCCTGCCATGAATTGGACATGGTCTGCCCTTGATCGCTATCGATTGATTTCAAATTCTGACGCACATTCAGGAGAAAAACTTGGGCGTGAGGCCAATCTTTTTCAAGGAGAATGCTCTTACCAAGGAATTTATCGCGCCTTGCGAAACCAAGGGCTTGGACAAAAATTCATAGGTACTATTGAATTTTTTCCAGAGGAGGGAAAATACCATTTAGACGGTCATCGTAAATGCAAGGTGGTTATGGATCCTCAGGAAACACAAGCTCGCGGTGGCTTATGCCCTGTTTGTGGCAAAGCTATAACACGAGGAGTCAGTGCCAGAATAGCCGACCTTGCCGATAGAGAAGAACCACAACGTCCAGCCGGACAACCAGATTTTACTTCTTTAATTCCGCTCAAAGAATTATTGGGAGAAATACTCAGTGTCGGTTCTCAATCAAAAAAAGTGGCACTTTTTTATAACAAACTTATAAGCAGCTTTGGTTCAGAACTCCGTGTCTTGCAGCGTGTACCAACAGAAGAGCTTAAAAAACATTCAGGGGCTCTTGCCGAAGGTATAAGCCGTATGCGTGAAGGACAAGTGATACGCAAACCAGGCTATGATGGTGAATATGGAGTCATCTCTGTTTTTACAGCATCTGAGCACAAAAAAATGCAAAATGGTGCGTTTTTATGTTCTTTACCTGAGGTCTCAAATAATATTTTAGATACCCCCAAAACGCAAGGACAACCGAGCGAGACTGACTCTTTGGAAGGCTTTTCAAAATCGTGCTGTTCCTCGCCCATGGCTGTACGCATCAATGAAAATGCTCGCGAAGTTCGCTTTAATAAAGCTCAACTTCAAGCCATTACAGCCGGCCACGAACCCACTTTGGTTCTTGCCGGACCAGGTACCGGCAAAACGCAAACCCTTATGGGACGCATACGCCGTTTAATGGAAGCAGGCAATGATCCACGCAAAATATTAGCCCTCACCTTTACCCGACGCGCAGCCCAAGAATTGCGAGAACGCTTAGCCATGATTTTTGATTGTACTTCAGAAACATCCCTGCCCCAAGCCGAGACTCTGCATTCTTTGGCTTTTGATTTCTGGGAAAAGGTGTGGGGTGAAACCCCGACAATACTTTCAGAACCGGCTGCCAAACGTCTCTTTGCTGAAACCGCGCCTCAGCTGTCCAAATCTGAACTCGCGCAGGCGTGGAGCAATTTTAATCTCAGCCGTGAACAATTACTGCCCCTTGATCCAGATCTGCTTGAACTGGCTCAAGATTATAGCCAACATAAAGACTCTTGGAATCTTGTTGATTATACTGATTTACTGGAATTTTATTTGGAGCGAATTGACGAGGAACAATTTAAGGCTCCTTATCAGCATGTTTTGGTGGACGAAGTGCAAGACCTTTCTCCTCTACAACTGCGCTTGATTACAAAACTTTGTGCCTTTGACGGAAGCCATTTTTTTGCCATAGGTGATACAAAACAGTCCATTTATTCTTTTCGAGGCGCAAGCGAAAACGCACAACAATATTTGCAAACAATCTGGCCAAACTTAAATACCATTACGCTGACCGACAATTACCGCAACACACAAACAATTTTAGATACTGCCCATGCTCTATTTCCTGACAGTGCTTGCCTACACGCGCATTGCAAACAAAGAGGCGGAATCCACCTTTTTCACGCACCAGATGAAACACGCGAAGCAGCGTGGATAAGTGAACAAATCAAAAAATCTATTGGCGCGACTTCCCATTCTTTGGCTGATGCAGGAGAAATTGGGCAACATTCTCCGGGCGATATTGCAATTCTCGTTCGTTTTAAGGCTCTTATCCCAAAAATCCGCAAAGCACTCGAAAAGCAAGGTATCCCTGTTTCTGCGCCCGAAACTGAAGCATTTTGGCATGAGCCGAAAATAGAAGCCATTCTTTCCTTGGCAGGGCGCTTGCTTGGACTGGCTCCTATGGAAAAAAGCAATGATATTTTGCCAAAGTTGCCTGTAGATATACTGATGCGAGGCCCAAATAGGATCAAAACTCATCTTGCCCATTGTGAAAAAATTGATCCTTTCTTTTGGGAAAGTCGCCCTTTTAAGAGCCTGCAAGCAGCATTTTTAGAACATAAAAGTTGGCTAGGCCTGCTCAACTGGATACATTTGCAAACAGACTTGGAACTCATTTCCCGCAAGGCAGAAAAAGTACAAATTATGACCTTACATGCAGCAAAAGGACTTGAGTTTGAGCTTGTATTTTTACCTGCTTTGGAAGAAGGAATCGTACCCTTTGCCGGTGTTAATGCCCTGCTTACTGACAGTTGTAAGCACGCTACCAATAGAGAAGAAGAAAAAAGACTCTTTTATGTGGGGCTCAGCAGAGCCAAGCAGAAAATTTTCCTCAGCTTTGCCAGCAAACGCTTACTGCTTGGAAAAACGCTCAATCTTTTGCCAAGTACATTTTTAACAAAACTTCCAAACTCCTTGATTTCACGTTCTAAATTAGCTGAGAAAAAAATTGAAAGGCAACGACAAATCGGCTTGCTTGATTAATACCTGCCCTTTTAACGCATAAAGACATGAACAAAGCATTACAAAAAAACTCAAGGAAACTTGCTGCTCCGTCGTATGTGCTTCCTGAGAAAATCCCTAAAAATTGTGTTTTTCTTGCTGAATTTGTCGATGAAGTCAGCCTTTGCTTTTTTGAAACCAAGGCATGTCTCGCTTACAATGAACATGATTTACCTCAAAGTTTATTAAACCTTGAGCTGAGCTATCATGTGCATCTGCCTTTGGATTTGCCGTGGGACAGGCCAAAAATCGCATGGAAAACCATTGAAACTTTAGTACATAAAAGTATTTTTTTACAGCCCAATTGCTATGTGCTGCATCCACAGCCCAATATTGCAGTAAAAGACATCGTATACCATTTTCAGCAATTGAATATTCTCCCTGAGCAAATTCTTTTGGAAAATACACAGCATTGCAATCTTTATGATATATGGCCTCAAATTATAGAAAATAACCTTGGTGTTTGCCTTGACCTTGGGCATATGCTGGCCTACGCACAGGAAAAATTATTGCAACTGCCCAAATTATGGCAACGAGTAAGAATGCTACACGCTTATGCCCCTGATCCTCATCATATTTCAAAACATACTACATTATCCAAGCTGAAGAATGAGGAAAAAGAATTATTTCTGAACATTCTATCGCAGCTATCTCAGGATGCTACGATACTTTTGGAAGTTTTTAATAAAGCTGAATTTATAGACTCTTTGCACTTTTTTCATACTTTGGAAGAACAATGATTACATTTTTTCTTGGCGGTAATAAATCGGGTAAATCTGAATTGGCCCTTCAATCATTGTTGCAAGCTCCCCGGCCACAGCAATTACTCGTTACCGGAAAAGCACTGGATACTCACTTTCGATCTCAAATCATGGAACATCGTAAAAATCGCCCGCCACAGCTTGCCGTACAAGAAATTCATTGTGACTTGCCACAGGCTCTTGAACAGGCTAGGAAGAAGTTCAAATCAATTCTTGTCGATAGCATAGACTATTGGCTGTTTGCTTGTGCTGAGAACAAGGTATACGAAGAGAAATTGGCTGATTTAATTGCTCTTTTATCAACATGGTCTGGTGCTCAACTGTTTTTTGTGTCATGTGAAATTGGTTTAGGCGCATTGCCTGAGCCTGAACAAAGCCGTTTGTTTATACGTCATCTTGGTTCCTTAAATCAAGCACTGGCAAAAATTGCAAACAAGGTCTATTTAGTCGTTGCAGGCTTGCCCATGCAGCTCAAATAAACAGGCCACATAATTTGGATACACAACATGGCTATTTTTAAACAATTAGACGATAAAGTTTGTGAGCTGCACAGTCGCTTTTCTAAAGAAGATGACTGGCTTATTCTTATCAATGCCGATCCGGATGCTCTTGGTGCCTCTTTGGCACTCAAAAGAATAATGACGCGAAAAGTTCGCTCTGTAACAATAGCACAAATCAACGAAATCAAGCGTCCTGATAACCTTGCCATGATTAAGCATCTGCGGATACCTACCCGCAAAGCTATCCCCACACTGGTAGCGCAGTATGAAAAATTTGCGCTGATAGATTCTCAGCCACACCATCATCCAGAACTGGAAAAACATGCCTATGATATAATTATTGATCATCACCCTTTGCCAAAAGAACATCCCGTAAAAGCAAATTTTTTAGATATTCGTCCTAAATATGGCGCAACCTGTACTATGATGGTTGAATATCTTTATAATATGAAAATTAGACCTAGCAAACTGCTAGCTACCGCTTTAATGTATGGCATAAAAACAGATACTGATGACTGGGAACGAGACTTTATTGACGCAGACATGACTGCTTTTAAGTATCTTTCCAAATTTGCAGATTGTTCAATCTTAAACCGCATTGGGCGCAGTGAGTTTCACCTTGACTGGATGCGTTTTTTCTCTCGTGCTTTCTATAACTTACGCCGTGTCGGAACTGGACTGTTTGCTCATATGGGCAAGGTTGAAAATCCGGATATACTGGTTATTGTGGCTGATTTTTTCATGCGAGTGCATGGAGTAAGCTGGGTTACAGTTTCTGGTGAATATGATGATCTGCTTATTGCTATTTTTCGAGGTGATGGCATGCGTAAAGATGTAGGAACTTTTGCTGCAACACTTTTAGGAGAGCTCGGCAGTGCCGGCGGACATAAAGAAGCAGCCAGAGGAGAAGTTCCACTCAGCGCACTGAACGGTGAAGACCCTGAAATCTTTATGCTAAAAAAATTAAATAAAGGAAAAAGTCGAACTCTTAAACGTATTTAAGCCCTTTGCTACTCCCTGCTTGTTCTCTGTGCCAGAAGACGCTAAGCTATGAGGCATGGCACTTAAAAATACCTTACATTTTCCTGCTTCCCCACTGTATCTTATTGATGGCTCAAGTTTTCTCTATCGAGGCTTTTACGCGTTTCGAGACATGAGTCGCTCAGATGGTCTGCCTACCAATACTCTCTTTTATAATCTGCGTATATTATTTCGCTTACTGCGTGAAGAAAAGCCCAAATATCTTGGCTTTATCCTTGATGGCAAAGGGAGAAATTTTCGCCATGCACTGTATAAAGAATATAAAGCAAACAGACCTTCCATGCCTGAACCGCTGCAGCTGCAAATAGAACCACTCAAGGAAGCTGTACGTTTACTCGGCATTTCGCTCACCGTGGCTGACGAAGTAGAAGCTGACGACTGCATTGCTTCACTGAGCAAAACATATAAAAAAGACCGACCAATTGTTATCCTTGGCTCTGATAAAGACTTAAAACAATGCCTTGATGATAATGTTTTCTTGTGGAATCCATTAGGCAAACAAAAGCAAATACTTACATTGCAAATGTTTCAAGAAGAAAGCGGTTTAAGTCCAGAACAATGGCCGGATTTTCAAGCCATAATAGGCGATAGTGCTGATAATATTCCCGGCATTCCGGGCATCGGACCTAAAACAGCGCAAAAGATATTTGCACAATGCCCTACCCTAGAAAGCCTCCAAGCAAAATACCAGACATTACCAACAAAACTCGCTGCAAAAATAGAACCCTACTTGGATAAAATTTTTATCTTCAGAGAGCTTACACGCATGAAAACAGACTGCTGCTCCCAAAGCAGTCTTGACTCTTTTTCTGTTTCTCCTCCTTCATCTGCTATGGGAGATTTTTTAAGAAACTATGAACTGCGTACTTTGCTCAACGAATTTGAAGCCATGTACCCGGAATTAAGGCAAGAAACTGAAACTCCCCCCACTCTCTCAAAACAAACACATACAGAGCACACTCAACTTTCACTATTCACAGGCTCAACCCCCTCAGCACAAACACTGCAAAGCTTTACCCAACATCCTGTATCTTCTACAAAAGACTTGCCCGCGCCTGATTCTCTCTGTGTGGGTTTAGTGCTGATAAATCAAACTGTGTATCTTGGGATCCAAAATACTGAATACACATATCATGGACAACATGACGAGCTTATTACTTGGCTCAATAAAACAAAATCTATAGTTATTCCTGATCTACATGAATTATATCGCAACTCACCAGCTTGGGAAAAAATCTCTCTTAATAACTGCTTTGACTTAGCTTTAGTGAGCTACTTGCTCAATCCTGAAGAACGAAATTATACATGGAATCGCTTAAAAGGACAGCTTGTTCATCCTCCTACTGATGCAGTAGAAAATCAAATAACAGAAGCAATTCATCCTGAAGCTCAAGGCCTAGCAGCCTTAGCGTATGCAGATGTACTTCGCCCAAAACTTGCTGCTGCAGGTTTTACAGACTTAATCCGTAGCATGGAAATCCCCTTAGTTCCTGTTCTAAGTACCATGGAACGTAACGGCATCACTCTTGATCTAAAAGCCTTTAACAATTTTTTAAGTGAAGTAATTCAGGACATTGAACGCTTAACGCATTCTATTCATACTCATGCTGAAACACAATTTAACATCCGTTCCAATCAGCAGCTTGCCACAATACTTTTTGAAAAATTAGGACTCAAACCTGCGGGTAAAACCTCAGGGGGGCAATTTTCAACATCTGTGCAAGTTTTGGAAAAAATTAAAAACCAGCACCCGATTATTGAAAATATTTTAGAATTTAGAACACTGGAAAAATTACGCTCTACATATTTAGAACCCCTGCCTCGCATGGCAGACCAAAATAGCCGTATCCATACCCGTTTTAACCGCTTAATGACCGCAACAGGACGTCTTTCCAGCTCTAACCCGAATTTGCAAAATATTCCCATTCGCGGCGCACAAGGCAAACGCATGAGAGCCTGTTTTACGGCAACGCAGGGCATGGCTCTTATTGCAGCGGACTATTCACAAGTAGAGCTACGTGTTTTAGCGCATTTTTCTCAAGACCCTGCCCTGCTCACAGCCTTTAACAATGATGAAGATATTCATGCCCATACTGCTGCCTTGATCTTTGATAAAGATTCACCGCAAGCCGTGACCCACGATGAACGGCGCAATGCCAAAACCATTAACTTTGGCTTAATTTACGGCATGGGAGCGCAAAGACTTTCCCATGCACTTGGAGTTGGCTTAAGAGAAGCTAAGGATTTTATAGACCGCTATTTCAGCCGTTTAAGCACCCTTGGCAATTATTATGAACAGCTGGTGAGCGAAGCCACGCAAATGGGCTATGTTGTAACGCTGGCAGGCAGAAGACGCCTTTTGCCTGAGCTGCATTCCCGTAATCAGCAGCTGGTCAGCCAAGCACGCAGGCAGGCAATAAATACTGTAATTCAAGGTTCAGCAGCGGATATAATCAAGCTGGCAATGCTTGCTGTTTATGAGGATACGCAGCTCAAACAACTGCAAGCCAAACTTTTGCTGCAAGTTCATGATGAACTGCTGATGGAAGCCCCGACAGAAGCTGCTCAAGACACTGCAAATACGCTGAAAGATATTATGCAGTCTGTTGTAGACTTAAAAGTTCCGTTAAAAGTTGATGCCGGACTTGGACACACTTGGGCAGAAGCGCATTAGAAGAGGAAACAACAGCATAACAGAACTTTGCACAGCATGACAGCGTGTCAACCTCCGTCATTTTGCTTTCCTCTCCGTCATTGAAATGAATAGTTGCAGAATCCAGTGCTTTGCACAGCATTACAGTCCTCCCCCTCCGTCCTTCTGCGCGTAAGTCGTAAAAGTTTAGTAGAACTGGAGCTTTCCTCGTGTCATCCTGCGCTTAAGTCGCAGGATCCAGTGCTTTTTTCTTCTCTTTTTCTTTTCTTCTTGTCGGCAATGTTAATACATCAAAGTTAGGCTCTACTTGATTTCCGTGACTTGCACGCGGAATCCAGCATTGCACTCTCTAAATACTCAGTACAGTATAATCATAAGCAACATAGTGTAATAATTGCTCAGCATAACATGATCAAACACGCAAAAAAGCCCTGCTTTATGGCAAAGCAGGGCTTTGGAAAAACAGGGCTTTGAAAGTTACCTTAAAACCTTGGCTTGTGAATAAATTCCAAGCTCTTTGACAAATTATACTCTTTATCCTTGCAGCAACTGGAGAGCGACTTGTGGCAAAGAGTTTGCCTGAGTTAGCATGGCTGCTGCGGATTGGGAAATAATCTGATTACTGGTAAATACCGTCATTTCTGTAGCTACATCCACATCTGAAATACGAGATTCAGAAGCCTGCAAATTTTCAGCTTGGATTTCTAAGTTAGCAATAGTGGCCTCCAAACGATTTTGTATCCCCCCCAAGTAAGCACGAAGATTATCTTTAATGGCAATAGCTGAATTGACGGCAGTCAAAGCACTGGCAGCTTGTTCTTGAGTTGAAATGGTGTATCCAGCATCTCCCACTTGTGCCTCATGCCCTATTCCAAGAGCACTGCAAGTACACTCTGTTATTGAAAAAGAGTAATAATCCTCAGAACTGCTGTTACCGGTTCCAAAGTGAATAGTACAAGCATCATCGGCACTCAGCTGTCCATTCAACAAATGTACTCCATTAAAATCTGTGGCTCTGGCAATACGAGAAATTTCTGAAGCCATTGCCTGATATTCACTATCAATCAAAGCACGTTGCGTTTCAGAATATGTTCCGGTAGCGGCCTGCTCCGCCAACTCTCTCATGCGGATAAGTTTTTCGTCCACAACTTCAAGCGATCCATCCGCAGTTTGCAACATAGAAATAGCATCGTTAGCATTACGTGCACCTTGTCGCAAGGTGGAAATATCTGCACGCAAAAGCTCGCGAACAGCCAAGCCCGCAGCATCATCTTTTGCAGAGGTTACTCGCAAACCAGAGGAAAGCCTCCTCGTGGAAACTGACAATGAATTATACGCATTATTCAAATTACGAGCAGCATTAGCTGCCATCATGTTGTTGCGAACTGTTAGTGCCATAACCGACCTCCTTATTGGCGCATGAGCATCCCTGCTCTAAGCATACAAATTTCCATTTCTCAAAATCAGACAAAGCAAATAAAAATTTATGTGTTTGTGCATTGCCTTTCCTTTGCAAATAACAAAGCAATTTAGGTTCCCCTTTTTATTAAGTTATATTTATTTTTAATATACTAAAAACAAGAAACAAGTGTTTTGTGTATACTCAAGGCCATTATTGACAAAACATATAAAAAATATGCTGTTAATCTCTGTCAAAAATCCGTTGTGGCAATACAAGTTAGGGAAGAATCTGCCTTACGTTATGGGGAGGAAAAAAACGCAAAAATTTTCGAGTCGAGAGTGAACGTGTAAAATTTCCTCAAACTCTATCTATGCCAAGTAAAGACTTCTGGCTCAAAGTGGGGGCAGGAGGATTGTATGCGTAAATCAAAATTTTATAAAATATCAGATACTTCAAATACTTCAGGCAGTTAAGGGTAGCCACATGCTAATCCCCCCCCTCCTCCCGAAAATTAATAGTTTTGAAACGTAAAATTTTCTCGTAAAGGCAAAAGGGGATTACAGTACTAGTGGCAAGGCTCTCCCCTGCGATAACTGCATAAATCATCTTTCAGCCTTTTTGTGGGCTTGCCCTCTTTTTGAGCAAGCTCAATCGCTTCCTCTTGGGCTTTGATAGCGTTTGGAAAGTCTTTCAATTCTGCCAAAGCAGCAGCAAAAATACTCAATGTTTGAGAATCGTACTGCAATTCCATGAGCTGAAATGCAATATCTAAAGCTCGCTTTCCATTACGCTTATTGTAATTCTCATGCATGGCAAATAAAGTTCCAAGGCCATACAAAGCGGGTAAATATTCTGGATTTTTCTCAAGTGCTGTTTCCAAATCATACACAGCTTCGGTGTCATTTCCAGTTTGAATATTGACTGCTGCGCGGTTGGTATATGCTTCAAAACTATCAGGATTAAAAGCTATGGCTCTGGAAAAATCTGAATGCGCTTCCGGAAATTTTTTTAACTGTAAATACGCATATCCCCTATTGATATATACATCCGGATCAGTCTGCAAATACTGACATGCTTTACTATAATCATTAATAGCAGCTTGAGCTTTATCAAGTTGCATAAAAGCCAAGGCTCTGTTGTATAATGCAATGCCTTTTGTTTGCTCGTCAATATTTGCTTCCAGACAACCAGTCCAAAGTTCTACTCGATGCTTTGGATTGTCTCTTTTTTGAGCTTCAAGGCAAATATTTGGGATATGCTTATCCTCTGTATTTGCATGGCTCGTGACCGGCAAGAGAGATATCGTACAGAATACGATAGAAACAATACATTGAGGTATAGTCATAAAACCAACAGCCTACTGCTATTCAAATATTTCAGGGCTTGCACGGCAATAATCCTCTGTTTTAAGAAATAATTTCAGAAATAATATCACCATGCCCAAGAAGTACCAAAATATCACCTTTACTCAAAACTATATCTGCCTGAGGTACAAAAGAAAATTCTTGAACACCAGCTTGCTTTACAGCCACTATCTGTACTCCTTTTTTAGAAGGCAAAGCTAGCTGTTTTATGGTTTTACCGCTCCATATATCGACCGTAACTTGGCTTACCATAATCCCTGAACCAAGCGGTAGATATTCCAACAAACCAGGAACAGCCAACCTATGCGCCAATTGACGAGCCACAAATTGTTCAGGGAAAATAACGTAATCTACTCCGAGCTTGCTTAAAACACGCTGATGTTCCTCACTCACGGCCTTGACCCAAGTCTTATCCACACCAAGTTCCAAAAGGTTCAAGGTCACTAAAATAGAAGTTCCTATGGAATTTCCTATAGATACCGCTACATAATCCATTTCATGGATGCCTGTCTGGCGCAAAGCATTTTTGTCTGTACCATCTGCTTGATAGGCGTGGGTCAGGACGCTTTGGGCGCGATCAATTTTATCCATATCCGCATCAATGCCCACAACATCGTGGCCTAATTCGCGTAAGGCCTCTGCAAGTGCATAACCAAATTTCCCAAGTCCAATAATGCCTACTTCAATTTTTTTGGGCATGACCTTTTCTCCTTATTTCCTGCTTAGCCCATAGGAAGGTCATTTTCTGGCAAACGATACAAAGGCTTGGTTTGCCAAGAATGAAGGGCTGTAAGAATCCATACTGGCCCTATACGACCGATAAACATCAATATAATAATGATGCTCTTGCCAAAAGCAGTAAGCCCCATGGTTTTACCCATGCTGAGTCCCACTGTACCAAAAGCAGAAACCGCTTCAAACATGGTTTCTAAAAACTGTCCTCTGGCTAAATGGTGTGGAATATCGCCACCTTCAGTAATATCCAGACCGGCAGAGGCCACGATAATAGTTAAGGCAGCAAGCACGACCAAAGCAATG
The DNA here is from genome assembly GCA_963678135.1 of Desulfovibrionaceae bacterium. Classification (GTDB taxonomy): domain Bacteria; phylum Desulfobacterota; class Desulfovibrionia; order Desulfovibrionales; family Desulfovibrionaceae; genus JAHJKV01. The sequence goes on from OY782667.1 coordinate 1,830,878, forward strand.
GCTGTGCTTTTTGTGGAAGAACTCAAAGCACAATGAGCAATACGAACCTGCGAATGCCCTTTTATTTGAGCCAAGAGATAGCCGAATAAAGCACGAGCAGTCGTGGTTTTGATTCCTCCGGCTGTTGAACCTGGAGAGCCTCCAATAAACATAAGAGTCAGCATCATAGTCAGGCTCAGGTTGGTCAAATGTGAAATATCCATTGTGTTGAATCCGGCTGTACGGCAGGTTACGGATTGAAAGAGTGAAGAGAGAAAAAGCACATCCCAAGAAGATTTATTACCACCACCCTCTAGCTCAGCCAAAAAAATAGCAATTGCTCCAAAGACAATAAGAATTACAGAAGTTGAAAGTACTACCCTACTGTGCAGCGAAAGCAGTTGCGAGCCACGCATCAAACGCAGTGGACTTTTCCTAAAACAATCTCGAAAAAGTCCGCTCAATTCTCCTAAAACCGTAAAACCAAGCCCCCCACAAATAATTAAAAACATGAAGGTAAAATTCACGCCCCAATGACTACGATAAGCGCAAAGGCTATCCGGAAACAGAGAAAAACCTGCATTACAAAAAGCGGAAACAGAATGAAACAAGGCAGACCAAGGAGCAAAACCGTGCGAGTCCATACAGAATAAAATAATAGCTCCAACAAATTCCAAACCCAAAGTACCCAAAACAACAGCCATAATATAGCGCTGAAGGCTAAAATTTGGAGTCCGAAGCAGTATTTGACCTACAGCTAACCTGTCAGACAAAGAAATTTTTTGTCGCAATAAATAAATAGCAAGGCTTGTATAGGTCATGATGCCTAAACCACCAAGTTGAATAAGTGTCAGCAAAACTCCTTGTCCCAGTGGAGAAAAAAAAGTCCCGGTATCGCGTACCGCAAGTCCGGTAACACAAAGTGCAGAAGTAGCGGTGAAAAGACTATCAAGCCATGAAAAATGTCCTGCTGGCTCGGCTAAGCAGCAAGGTAAACCTAGCAGCGCAGAGCCAAGTAAAATGGCAAGTACAAAAAGCCAGACCGGCAACATGTATGGGGAAAAAAATCGCGTTCGCATAAATTCTTATACGCCCCACAAACGGCCTTTGTCTATCTTGAGAAAAAAGCAGGCTCATAGCCCTCAATCTTCCGCTTATAAGCCTACTTCCCAACCTCATCAACTTGCGCTACACAATAATATGCTCTCAAAAATCATAATCATTTTGGCACTGCTCATAGTCTTTTTTGGTTTTGGAAAAAGCAAACAAGACAAGGCACGCAATAGCTTAAGCAATGCCTTGCTTGGGCTGGTGGCTTTTTTGCTACTCATTCTTATTATACTCACCCTTATGAAGTAACTATTATGAAGTAGCCATGAATTACGCTACGCTTATGCGTCAATCCGGTTCAAATTTTTTGTCCTGTACATTGCGCTTTTTTCTTTTGTACAAACTTTTTTACTAATGTATCTGAACATACTCTCTTTTGTATTTATTTAAGACTTGATAACACACTATAATATTTAGTATAATTTCAATTATACTGCGTTTGATCTATTTTGGCACGAGTAATGCTTAGTATAAAGTACTCTTCTTCTTTTGCAAACAGGAACGGCTTTTCAGAATTGGTCTGAAAAACCGTTCTTGTTTTTGATGGAGACACCATACTACCCAAAAAAGCCAAAGCATTGCATGACAGACGTAGGGTAAACGCATATTAGCTTTTCTGGCATTCAGGGAAAAAGAGGAAGAAAAGAAGAAGAAGAAACGAAGACAGAAGAACTGGATCCTGCGACTTACGCGCAGGATGACAAGAGAGAGACGCGTAGGCAGGAAGGCAACGCAGGATGACAAGAGAGAGACGCGTAGGCGGAAAGGTAGCGCAGGATGTCAAGAAAAAGAGACGCGTAGACGGAAAGGTAGCGCAGGATGTCAAGAGAGAAACGCGTAGACGAAAAGGTAGCGCAGGATGACAAGAGAGAGACGCGTAGGCAGGAAGGCAACGCAGGATGTCAAGAAAAAGAGACGCGTAGGCGGAAAGATAGCGCAGGATGACAAGAGAGGGGAGCTAATACAATGCGTAGGAAGTATTGACCCTACAATTTATATGCGTTTGCCCTGATTACAGACGAAAAAATTGCGTGGCAGTTTCCGCGCTTTTCAACCAAACTTCTTCCGTAGATATGCCTTTAAGTTGAGCAATTTTCATGGCTGTAAAAACCATAAGTGCGGGATGATTTTGCTTTCCGCGCCACGGTTCAGGAGCGAGGTATGGACAATCAGTTTCAAGAACCAGGCGTTCAAGGGGAATATTAACAACTGCCTGATGAAGCTCTGTATTTTTCGCATAACTCACAGGCCCTGGAATAGAAATATGCCAGCCCTGTTCCAAAATAGTATCCGCCAACTTTTGATCACCACCAAAACAATGCCACAGCACAGGTCTTTGACTGAAACCTTGCTCCATTAAAATAGCCAAAGTGTCCTCTTCAGCTTCACGAGAATGGATAACCACCGGTAAATCCAATTCACGAGCCAGTTCGAGCTGTAAACAAAAAGCATGTTGCTGCTTTGTACGCGGACAATCATCCCAATAATAATCCAAGCCTGTCTCCCCAACGGCTTTCAGGCGTTCATCTGTACAAAATCGTTGGCGCATACGTTCTTTTTCAAGGGTATCAAACGCTGAACTGTCATTAGGATGTGTTGCAAGTAAAAAAAATAATTCAGGATAATGTCCAAGTCGCTCTCGCCCAGCATCATAGGCTTTAGTACTCAAAAAGACATTGCCGATCTTGGCAATGCCGGCTTGCCTCGCCGTGTATAGCAGTTTATCCAAATCAACATTTGCAAACTGTTCGATATCTAAATGTGCGTGGGTATCAATGCCAGCCATGGGTAAGGCAAGGCTTTCAGGTAAAGGACGATTTTTCTTTTTGCTCATAAAACAAGGCCTACTGCATCACAAAAAAGAGAGCAAGAAAAGTACACACAAAAGTACTCATAAAAGTGCTCGTACCAAATCTGCTACATGTGTATTTTCAACAAGATACGCTCTATTCTTTAAGGCAGTATCAGCCCAATCGTTGAGTACTGCTTCAAGCCAAAGTCGCGAACATTCAATACGCCCTAATCGTATAGCTACCCTGCCGATTTCAGACTGTACTTCGTAATGCGAAAGGCGCAATTCTATAGCATCATTTTCCCCATGCAGGTTTATAGTCAAAATAATACGCCGTGCTGTAGTATCAATAGTGATATTTTCTACTCGCCCATAGGCTTTATATTTTTCATTAAGCCATGCTTTGAGCCCTGCAGATAAGCCCTTGTCTTTGAGATTCTTAAAAGCACTGAGCATGTTTTCCCCTTATATCTTTGTAACTTGAAGCTAAACCATAACAATTGTTTTATTGCCATCGACCAAAATGCGATCTTCCAAATGCCATTTCACGGCTCGAGCAAGTACTTGGCGTTCAATGTCTGCTCCAAGTACTTTTAAGTCTTGCACCTTTTGACGATGGGAAACCCGTATGACGTCTTGTTCAATAATCGGGCCTTGATCCAAGTCTGCGGTAACATAATGCGCCGTAGCTCCAATAAGTTTTACTCCACGCTCTGCTGCTCTTCGGTATGGATCAGCCCCAACAAATGCGGGTAAAAATGAATGATGAATATTAATAATTTTGTGTGGATATTGCTGAACAAAATTATCAGATAAAATTTGCATATACCGAGCAAGTATCACTAAATCCACTCTGCCTTCCATAAGCTCTAATATCTTATGCTCAGCCACCTGCTTCTTATCTTTCTCTACCGGTACATGGATAAATGGTACACCAAAACCGCGTACAGCATCTCCTAAGTCAGGATGGTTAGAAATAACCATGCTGACATCCATTGCCAATTCTCCGCGTTGAGCACGCCACAATAAATCCATTAAAGCATGATCATACTTAGAAACCAGTATTGCCGTTCTTTTGGGAAGCCAGGCAGGAGAAAAAGTCCAACGCATCTTAAACCGCTGCGCTACTTCCTTTTGAAAGGCAGTGCTCATTTCCTCAAGCACATGCTCAAGTCCATTGAGATAAAATTCTTGGCGTAAAAAAAATCGTCCTGCTTGAGGATCAGAGGAATGCTGGTCAGAGTGAATAATATTTGCTCCACGCTCAAATAAAAAACGGCTGACACTCGCTACTATTCCCGGTTTATCTTCACAACTGGCAACCAAACGCGCCGTTGTCCCTGTATGTTGACTCTTCATTACAAACTCCTTTTAGACAAACAGAGATATGCACAAAAGCTGCCTTGCGTCAAACAAGCATTTCCCCTCAAATCCTGTAACAACAAGCTTTCTACACATATTTTACTTTTAAATTTTTAAGCAAATCTTCTTTGCCTTTTAATGATAAAAAAGATATAATTTATTCCTGTGTTTATTTTTGATATCCTACATATCTTTGGAGGCATCTAATATGGCAACTAAGCAAATAAGAAAAAAACTTACTGAAATAATTAAAAACCATTTTCCTAGCCAATCAAAAATAAAATATTTAGATATTGGAGCTGGAAAAGGCGGTTTTACTAAACAAATAAAAGAAGCGTGCTCTCTTGATGCTACAGCCTGTGATTTCCATTCAGAGCGTTTTGAACCTCAAGATATACCTATTGATAAAGTAGATGTATGTGAAGGCAAATTGCCTTATCAAGATAACAGTTTTGATTTGATTACATGTGTAGAGGTTATAGAACATCTTCCTTCTTATGATAATCTTTTAAATGAGGCTAAAAGAATTTTAAAAAATGGTGGCCTCCTCATTATTACTACTCCAAATACTTTAAATATGAATTCAAGAATATCTTATTTTCTCAATGGATTTTACCAAATGTTTGCTCCAATTCCAATGAAAAATGAAGAACATTACTCTACAGGTAGCCATATTTCTCCAATTCATTATTTTTTCCTTATCCATTCACTTGTGGAAAAAAATTTTACAAATATCCATTTTCATTCGGATAAGATTCAAAAATCTAGTTTTGGAAAATTTATTTTTTTCTACCCATTACTTGCTATAAGCAAATTTTTATTCCTATACCAACATAGAAAAAAACATTTATCGGAAAACAACATTGCTTATGTAAAAAATATGTTTTCATTTAAGATGTTAACATCACGTACTTTAATTGTTTCTTGCAAATAATATTTAAACAATAATTAAAAAATTAACGATCATCATTGCGATGTATAAAAGCCTCACTACGGTCAATATGCGTCTTTTACTTTTACATCCTCTAATCAGCAAACATAAATACCACTCCTTTACTAAAGCAGGAGATACCGCAGAATGAACCAAACTGATGATACCAACACAGTCAAACAAAACTTTATTCGCCTTCGTATCAATGAAGACAAGGCAACTCAAAAATATGAAGGACGTGTACATACACGCTTTCCTCCAGAACCAAATGGCTATTTGCACTTAGGACACGCTAAATCTATTTGCTTAAATTTTGGTTTGGCTGAAGAGTATTTAGGCAAATGCAATCTGCGTTTTGACGATACAAACCCGTCAAAAGAAGAACAAGAGTATGTTGATGCCATCCGCAAAGATGTGAGCTGGCTTGGTTTTCACTGGCATGAAGAACACTATGCTTCAGACTATTTTGAAAAACTCTACGCTTTTGCCGAAAAGCTCATTCTCATGGGCAAAGCCTATGTGGACGATCAAAGTGCAGAAGAAATTCGCACAACACGCGGAACACTGACCAGCGCAGGAAGCAATTCCCCTTTCAGAGAAAGAAGTTCAGCAGAAAATTTAGACCTTTTTCGCCGTATGAAAGCTGGAGAATTTGAAGATGGAACACGGGTACTGCGAGCAAAAATTGATATGAGTGCCCCTAATATGGTCATGCGAGACCCTACGCTGTATCGTATCAAACGCGCAAGCCATCACCGTACCAAAGATACATGGTGCATTTATCCTATGTATGATTTCACGCACTGTCTCTCAGATGCCCTTGAAAACATCACACACTCCATTTGCACCTTAGAATTTGAAAATAACCGTGAACTGTATGATTGGGTTTTAGACACTCTAGAAGATTTTCCGCAACGTCCATATCAGCATGAATTTGCTCGCCTTAATTTGACCTACACCATACTTTCTAAACGCAAACTGATCCAACTTGTGGAAGAAAAACAAGTTTGCGGATGGGATGATCCGCGTATGCCTACGATTTCAGGCATTCGCCGGCGCGGTTATCCGCCTGAGGCCGTGCGTGATTTCTGCGAACGCATTGGCGTGGCCAAAGCAAATTCCACCGTAGATTTTGCCCTGCTTGAGCATTGCGTCCGCGAACAGCTCAATGCTAGCTCTCCCAGAGTTATGGGAGTACTCAATCCACTGAAACTGATCATTGAGAACTATCCTGAAAATCAGGTAGAAGAATTTGATATGCCCTACCATCCTGAAGATGAATCACATGGTTCTCGCATCGTACCCTTTAGCAAAGAACTGTATATTGAACGTGAAGACTTTATGGAAGAGCCTCCGAAAAAATTCTTTCGCCTTGCACCGGGACGCGAAGTCCGTCTGCGTTATGCCTATTATGTAACTTGCACAGAAGTTATAAAAGACAGCACCGGAAAGATTGTAGAAATTCGCTGTACTTATGACCCAAAAACAAAAGGTGGCTGGTCTGAAGACGGGCGCAAAGTCAAAGGAACGCTCCACTGGGTTTCTGCCTTACATGCCATTCAAGCTGAAGTGCGGCTGTATGATAAATTGTTCATTGAAGAAAATCCTTCAAAAGCTGAAGACTTCACAGCATGTATCAACCCGGAGTCAGTCAAAATCATCAAGGCTTTTTTGGAACCTGCGCTTGCACAAGCACAAGCAGGCTACGCCTGCCAATTTGAAAGACTTGGTTATTTTATTGCCGATGCTGCGGATCATACTTCAGAAAAACCAGTATTTAACCGTACCGCCACTTTGCGCGACACTTGGGCTAAAATTAACAAAAAACAAGGATAGAAAAAAAGAGAGAGAAAACTAAACTACCAGTCAGGATCACCGGCAGGAACAAAATAAAATTCTACGCGTCTATTCTTGGCTTTATTTCGCTCTGTTATAGAAGGGACTAGAGGCCTTGAGCCTGCATAGCCTACGGCCTTGAGCCTGTCTGCTTTGATATGGGAATGATCCAATATCCAGCGTAAACAAGCAGCAGCACGAACAGTCGAAAGCTCCCAATTAGAATCAATATTTTTGCGCTGTGCTTGCGCTTCCCCGTCAGTATGCCCACACACCATCAGGGTGAAGCGTGTCATACTTAAAATTTTTACAATTTCTTGTAGTAGAGGTATGGTTTCAGGTAAAAGATCGGCTTTTCCGGGTTCAAACATATGACTACTTCCAGCTCGTAACATCACGCCTGAACTCTCACGAGAAATAGATACATCGCTTTCCGAAAAAGCACTGACAAATTTTTGTAGCTCAAGGACAAGTTCCTTAAGCTGCTCTTGTTCTTTTTGTGTTTGCTTAAATTTCCGAGCATCAGTTGAATATGCAATATTTGAATATGAGGAATTTTCATACTGTACGCCAAATGCCTGCTTCATATTCCCCAGCATGTCTTTCATTTCTTGAGTATCTGTATTGGCAAAAGAAAGAAGAAGTACAAAAAAACAAAGTAGCAAAGTAACCATGTCGGCAAATGTTGCCATCCAAGGAGGTAAGCCTGCATCCGGCGGTGGTGGTTCTTCCACTTTTGTTATAACAATAACATCATCTTCTTCTAGCACAATCTTACCAGGCTTCCTTTTCGGGATTATGGAAAAAAAATTCAACTCGTTGATTCGCTCTGCGTCCGGCTAAAGTAATATTTGTTTCCACAGGACGGGTATCAGCATAACCAACAGCTTTCAGTCTTTTCGCTGGAATATGTCCATGTTCAGTAATATAAGCAAGAGCACTGGCAGCACGAGCTGCAGAAAGCTCCCAATTAGAAACATAGCGCGCGGAATGTATCGGTTTATTATCAGTGTGCCCACGCACCACAAGATTAACAGGCTGCTCCTCAAGAATTACAATCACTTTATCCAATAGCCGAAGAGCTGTAGGAGTTAAACGCGCTGTATCCGGCTCGAAAATAGTTTCACAATCGATCTGGATCAGCACACCATCTTTATACGGCTGTACACCGGTTGAGTCTTTTAATCTTTGTTCCGATTGTATCAAAGATTCAATCCGCAACTCCAAACTCTGTAAAGGTTGTCCTTCAACACTTTCCAATACTTTGTCATCAAGGACAAAAGTGGAAAAAACTTCACCAAATGAAGCACTTTTTTCTCTTATTTCCTTAGCACCAAAAGCATCTTGGAGTGAGCCTACAACTTCACGATATTTTTGGGTATCCTGTTCTGCAAAAGAAAGAAGAAGCACAAAGAAACACAGAAGCAAAGTCACCATGTCGGCAAAAGTTGCCATCCACGGGGGTAAACCTTCTTCCACGGGTCCTAAATCGGCCTGCACGGTTTGTATGATAACCTTTTTTGCCACAAATAACCTCTAAGTCTCTGTTTCGCGTAAAACCGGTGCAAGAAATGATTGCAACTTATCTCTCAAAATTGCAGGATGAACACCATGCTGAATGGAAACAAGCCCTTCCAGAATAATTTCCATATATAATTGGTCTTCTTCACTGCGCCCTTCAAGTTTTTTGGCCAAGGGTAAAAATATCACGTTAGCTAACACTGCCCCATAAAAAGTTGTCAGCAAAGCAACCGCCATAGCAGGTCCTATTGCTGCCGAATCATTAAGATTTCCAAGCATATTAACAAGACCAATAAGCGTGCCTATCATACCAAAGGCAGGTGCTATTGTACCCATGCCTTTGAGCACACCTTGTCCCATCAGATGTCGCTGCTTCATAAATTTAATTTCAGTCTCAAGCACATTGCGCGTTAAAACCTCATCTGTACCGTCCGCAATCAGTTGTACGCCTTTTTTCAAAAATTCATTATCAACTTCAACTTTTTCCAAGGCGACCAAACTTTCTTTGCGCGCGGTTTCTGATAATTGTATTATTTTCTCAATCATTTCTTTGGGATCACTGGGCTTAAAGAAAATTGTCTTGAGCATAATTTTGACAGTGCCAAGAACCACAGCCATAGGAAACATCGTAAAAGCGGAAGCAATAGTGCCACCAATAACAACCAACACGGAAGGAATATCAAAAAAGCTACCAAGACTTCCACCAATCATAATGGCACTAACAATCAGCCCCGAGGCCAAAACCAAACCAATAAGAGTTGCGATATCCATACAAAACCTACTTTCTATGTGCTGGAGATCCTATTTTCATCTCCATATCTTCTACATAAAAGTGAACGTCTTCCATAAATTCATTCACACGGTACCATAGAGAGCCAATGCTTATTTCTACTCCGGGCAGTACCTTCCCCTTTACCTCTACGCGTCCCAACAAATTCCCTGTATTATCACCTTGCCATATTCGTGCCCTTTGGGCAAAAAGTTCTTCCAAATGTTTGGAGCTTTCCTTAAGAGCAAGCCCTATTTTTTTATCGTGTTGCTCCTCACTGCACATTTGCTGGAGCTCATGTATCTGTGCTCTGACTCTTTCTATCTCCACTTCGCAGCATCTGTCTTCAAAAAGCAAGGTAGAATCATAGCCAACAATCACTGCAGTTTGTGTCCCCATGCCACCCCCAAATTGACCGCCAATAAACACATGCTCTAAGCTATGTAAGCGACTTCCGGTTACTCTGCCACTGACAGTAAGAGCATTCCCTGAATATACTTCTGAATGCAAACATGCCCCTGCAATATGTAGCCTATCCCCTGCACAAATTCGCGCCTGTTCACAAAAATCAAGCTCAAGGCTTGTTCCAGCTTTGAGTAATGCTTTGCCACATCCTTTAAGACCGCTTTGGCAACAAATCGTATGCCTGGCTTCAATACAAGCACCATCAACGGTTTCTTGAATCCAAACATCCTGCCCTTGCACTGTAAAACCAGACCGCACCCCGCCCTGAATTTCAATCAAACCCTGAAAACTAATATTACCTGTTCGATAATCAACAGAATGCGGTATTTTTAGCGTTGAACATACTGTAATTCTTCCATTATGGTAACATACATGACCTGCTTTTTGAGCCACTATACATAAAGGATTATCAGGATGAAGCTGACAGTGCTCACCTACGAGCTCAATTGGTTGATCAAAAAAATGTTTCTGTTCTCCTGTACTTTTTTGCTCAGCATCAACCGCAATCCATTCCGCTACAATTTGCCCAGCAGTAACATATTGTACATAGCCAAGATCATAATGATCCACAGAGCCATTTTTACTTTGCTTGGGAGCAAGCCTTGTTTGTTCGATACGAGGATCAAAATAATGCTTAAGAAAATAAGCCATATAGAGCAACCTTATTTTCTGAAAATATATGCGCTATGCCCAGCGTAGTGCCCAATGCAAGCAACTTCTGCGCTAACTTGTGCGCTCACTTGTGCGGTATTGCCAAGGCACTTCAAGCAAGGTATCTTTTTTCACATTTCAAATCAATCAGTAAACAAGGGATAAGCAATGCAAGTTATTCGAACTCAAACAGCTGGTTTTTGCATGGGTGTTGATCTGGCTCTTAACAAGCTCAATGAGCTGGTGCAGTACAATACGCAAAACAAGCCCATTTATACCCTTGGACCAATAATTCATAATCCACAAGTACTTCACCGTTATGCTCAGCAAGGCGTACTCATTGCAGATACTCCGCAAGATATTCCCTCAGGAAGCACTTGCCTCATTCGTGCACATGGCGTGCCCAAAAACAAAGAAAAATTACTTGAGCAAAAACATATAAAAATTATTGATGCTACCTGCCCCAGAGTCAAAAAAGCTCAACTGCTTATCCAGCGTGAATGTTCTCTAGGCCGGCAATTATTGCTCTATGGAGAAGCAGAACATCCGGAAGTCGCTGGCCTTCTTTCCTATGCTTCTACAAAAGCACAGGTTTTTGGAACTCTTGAAGAATTACAAAAATTTTCTCTTAAAACTTCCAATACATATGTTCTGGCAGCACAGACAACACAAGATCAGCAAATCTTTACAAAAATATCTGAAAATCTGCAGCATTCCCCTGAGCTGGACATCACGGTGCTACACACTATCTGCGATGCGACAAAAGATCGCCAAAACGAAGCAGTCAAACTGGCAAAGCAAGTAGAATATATGGTGATAGTTGGCGGATATTCTTCCGGCAATACTCGCCGACTTGTCCAAGTTTGCCGCGATGTGGGCACCCCGTGTGTGCACATAGAAACCCATGAAGAACTCCCATTCAAAGAACTTAAAAAAATCTCGCATATTGGTCTCACCGCAGGAGCCTCCACTCCAGCAGACATCATTGATGCTGTGCAACACGCACTTTACGCCCTGTAATGCTTGACGAGGCAGCTTTTTCATTTTCAGTGTTTTGCTTACAAAAACTTGACATCCGCATTGAGACATGAAAGAGCTATTCTTTCATGCGTTTCAAACAAATGTTTTAATCACAGGAAAGACATTCTATTGTGAATACCCACACCTTATATGCAGATATGCCGGAAACCAAAAAACGCTTGCTTGAAGCTGCGGTTAAAATTTTTGGGGCAAAAGGCTTTCTTGCCACCACTGTTCGCGAAATTTGTCAGGAAGCTGCGGTCAATATTGCTGCAATCAATTATCATTTTGGAGACAAAGAACAACTTTATGCCACGGTTCTGCACTTTATTTTCAATTTTCATAAACAAATACGTGATCAAAAACTTGTACATATCGTCAACTCAGATGCTCACCCTGAAAAAAGACTCAAAGCCTATATTTATATGATAGTGCATCATACCTATGGAAAAGATTGCTCAAACTGCACAAGTTGCCCGAGCAAAACCAATCAAAACTGCGCTCCATACTCCATCTTTTTGATGGAGATGGCACATCCTTCAGAAGTACTTGATGATATTGTAGAGCAATATATAAGGCCGGATGTTGAAAGCCTGATGGATATTCTTCGTAAATATTTTGATGCAAATGTTTCCCAAGCACTCTTAAAGCTGTGTGCAGATTCTATTTGGGGACAAATTTTGCATCCTACAATGTTTTGGCCCATTGACCAACGCTTAAACCAAAGCACAAAATTTAAGTCCATTGATACGCAAGCTCTCAAGCAGCATGTCTATGAATTTACTCTCGGCGGATTGCGCCGTATCAAACAGCAACTTCACACAGAAAATAAACGAGGTCTTGTATGAATTTTCATGACACTTCCCTTATGCAGCAAATAAAAAATATACTTTCTTTGCTTGGAAAAACACTCATTCGCCATTGGCGTTTCTCGCTCCTTGGGCTTGTTGCACTTATCGTATTCATTTTTTTCTTGGGCAGTTCACAATCTGAAACAACGCCAAGCACTGTGAAAAAAAAGAGTATCCGCGTCGAAACATGGACAGCAGTTCCAATGCTGCTCAAAGATATACTGACCCTGCCCGGAACAACAGAAGCATTGCATGACGTAACAGTAGCTGCAGAGCGTAGCGGTAGAGTTGAATGGATAGGCACTACAGAAGGAGAGCTGGTTCAGCAAGATGATCTGCTTATTCGCATTGATTTAGAAAACGCGCTCGCCGACTTAAACAAGGCTCGCTCGGCATACAATTTGGCTAAAATTCAAGCTGAACGTCGCGATGAACTTTTTGCACAAAAAGTACTTTCCGAAGAAGAAATGGATAAAGCCAATACAGAGCTGGAAGCTGCTCGTTCTTCGCTAAGCCAAGCACAAAAGGCATATAATCAAGGTAAAGTCACTTCTCCTGTGACTGGTATGATCAATGAAATATTTGTTGATCCGGGCGAGTGGGTTAATACAGGACAGGCTGTGGCGGAAATCATCAATTCTAGTGCCATAAAAATAAATATCAATGTGCCTGAAATGGATGTTCGTTACTTACATAAAAATCAAAACGTCCAAGTGACTGTAGATGCGTATCCTGAAGAAAACTGGCAGGGGGTCGTTGATTTTGTTGCTTTCAAAGCAGATGAAAATACCAAGACATTTAAGGTACAGGTTCTTGTAGAAAATAATGATCTTCGTATTCGTCCCGGGATGCTGGCTAGGGTAACTTTAGAGCGTCAAAATATACAAGACGCAATAACTGTCCCTCTTTATGCTATTATAAATAAAGGTGGAGAGCGTTCTCTTTTTGTGGCCAAAAATGGTCAAGCCCACAGTAAAAGCATACAAATTGGAATAATTACAGGCGATCGAGTTCAAGTAGTTTCAGGTCTCAAGAGAGGAGAGAAAGTTATCGTCTCAGGGCACACTGAAGTTGCAGAAGGTGTTGCCATTGATATTGTAGGAGAACTTACTCAATGATTATCAATAAAGTAGCCCTCTTGCGGCAGTCTGCGGTACTTGTCTTAGGTCTCTTTCTTATTATAGCTGGTGTATCAAGTTATGTATCTCTGCCTCGTGAAGATAAACCAGACATTACTATTCCCTATATTTTTGTAACGACTACATATGAAGGAGTGGCTCCTTCGGATATGGAAACTTTGGTGACTATGCCCCTTGAGCGCAAACTAAAGGGGCTAGCTGATGTCGAAGAGGTAGAATCAATCTCGGCAGATGGAATTTCTGCTATTTCTATTGAATTTACCCCTGATATAGACATTGATGATGCTCTACAAAAAGTAAGGGATAAAGTTGACCAAGCAGACGCCGACTTACCGTCAGATATTACGAATGATCCCATGATCTCAGAGGTTAATTTCCAAGATTTTCCCATAATAAATATCGTACTTTCTGGTCCTTTTTCTTTGAAAAGACTCAAGGTTTTTGCCGAAGACTTTGAGGATAGTATCGAAGGACAGCCCGGGGTACTGGAGGCAAAAATTGTTGGAGGGCTGGAGCGCGAGATTCATGTTCTTTTTGATATGGATCGCGTGGCATTTTATAATATGCCTTTTCAAACCCTGCTTGCTTCCGTTGAAAATGCCAATGTCAACATGCCTGGCGGAAGCATGGATATTGGCCGTCAAAAATATTTAGTTCGCACGCCAGAAGATTATCAAGACCCAAGAGAAATAGATTCCATTGTAGCCTTTGTCGCTAATGGTAAACCAGTATATCTACGAGATATCGCAAGTATTAAGGATCATTACAAAGACCCAGAAACAATAAACAGGCTGAATGGACATCAAGCTGTCACTATCCAAGTAAAGCGTCGTACAGGCGCGAATATTATTGAGGTTATTGATAGGGTAAAGCAAGTTGTTTCAGAAATGAGAGATCAATATCCACCAACGCTTAATATTGATTTAACCTCAGATAAATCCAAAGAAATACGGACAATGGTTTCGGATTTAGAAAATAATATTCTTACAGGGCTTTTGCTGGTGCTTGTTGTTGTTTTTGCTTTTATTGGTGGTCGCTCTGCTCTCTTTGTCGCTCAAGCTATCCCTATGTCCATGCTCATCACGTTTGTGGTTTTGGAAAGTTTTTCCATTACTCTTAATATGGTCGTTCTTTTTTCATTAACCCTTGCTCTGGGGATGCTTGTCGATAACGGTATTGTTATTGTTGAAAATATTTATCGCCATATGCAGGAGGGTGCAAGCAAGGCAGAGGCCTCCTTACAGGCAGTCAATGAAGTTGCGTGGCCTGTTATTTCTTCCACTTTAACCACTGTTGGAGCCTTTTTCCCAATGATTTTTTGGCCAGGAATCATGGGAAAATTTATGTCCTATCTTCCTAAGGTCGTCATTATTACTCTTTTTGCCTCTCTTTTTGTCGGATTGGTCATTAATCCAGTGCTTTCCTGCCGTTACCAAACAGCAAAAAAACAAGAAGATGGTGCAGGGGGATTGCGATGGGTAGATAATTTCTTAAAACGCCTCCTTGCTTTGTATAAACCCATTCTTTGGTGGGCTCTCCAAAATAGAGGAAAAGTTTTAGGCATGTCTTTTGCCATGTTTATCTTGTCTATTCTGGCCTTTGGTTTATTTGGCAGAGGCATGGAATTTTTCCCAAGCACTGACCCTGCAAGAGTGTATGTGAACATAAAATCGCCTGTTGGTACAAACCTTGAGACCTCGGATCAACTGACCAAAGCGATTGAAGCTATTGGCTTGGAATATCCAGATATTGAATTTGTCAATGCTTCAGTAGGTACCAACGCTGGCGGTGGTCTTTCGTCTTCTGGAAGTGGCAACTCGCATCTTTCTTCTGTTGCCTTTGATTTTGTAGATTTTTTTGATCGTTCCAGACCTTCGACTGCAATCCAAGAGGAAATTCGTGGCAAGCTTGCTGGAATGATTACAGGGGCAGAAGTACGGGTAGAGCAACAAAAAAAAGGGCCGCCCTCTGGTTCTCCTGTCAACATGGAAATAACTGGAGAAGACATTGCAATTGCTGGTGAAATCGCAGCAAAAATCCGTAAACTTATCAAAGATATTCCCGGCATCGTAGACCTTAAAGACGATTTTATTGCAAGCAAGCCAGAGCTTATGGTTAATGTAGATAAAGAAAAAGCTGCCTTACTTGGGCTGAGCACCAAAACCATAGCTACCACGGTAAAATCTGCAATTAACGGTGCCATTGTAGGGAAATATCGTGAAGGCAAAGATGAATACGACATCGTAGCGAAACTGCCAAAAAAAGACCGTAATAGTATAGAAAGTCTTAAAAGACTCACTGTTTCAGGGGCAAATGGTGAACCAGTACCTTTGACTTCACTGGCAGAAATAAGTCTTAGTTCAGGTCTTGGCACTATCAATAGGATAAACCAAAAACGAGTAGTTACGATTTCTTCAGATGTTGCCAAAGGTTTTCTTGCAAATGACATCATACTCAAAATTCAAAAAAGATTGGCAAATTTTTCATGGCCACGCGGCTATTCATATACCTTTACTGGAGAACAAAAAGAGCAAAACAAAGCAAAGAAATTCTTGGCAAAAGCCTTTATCGCTACTATTTTCCTTATTTTCATAGTCTTAGTCATACAATTTAATTCTGTATTAACTCCTTTTATTATCCTCACTTCGGTTATGCTCTCACTTATTGGAGTCTTTCTTGGACTACTAATCACCGGCAAACCTTTTGGGGTGGTCATGACTGGAGTTGGAGTCATCAGTTTGGCAGGAGTTGTGGTCAATAATGCTATTGTGCTCATTGATTATTATGAACAATTACGAGCAAAAGGTATGGCAACCGCAGAGGCACTCATAGAAGCTGGAGCTACCAGATTCCGCCCAGTGCTGCTCACCGCTATAACCACGGTTTTAGGGCTCTTGCCGATGGCCACTGGAGTCAGTTTTGATTTTAGAAACTTTTCATGGCAAATAGGCGGTGAATCCAGCCAATGGTGGGGTTCAATGGCTGTTGCTGTTATCTTTGGGCTGGGAGTTGCTACAATACTAACACTCGTCGTGGTTCCAGCTCTCTGCTCCTTAAAAGAAGATTTTGCAAACCGGAAAAAGAGCATACAGTAAAAAATCTATTTCAAATTTTGCGCTATTCTGGCATCTTTACTGCATTAAAAACAACTAAAGAGATACTCCTAAAAAATAAGAACAAGAGATGAGACCGCTTACGATGAAAACAAGTTTTTACTCTGAAACTGCATTAAAAAAATTAGGGCTAATATTATGAAAAAAAATGTATTAGTTTTCCCTTGTGGTTCAGAAATTGGTTTAGAAATTTATAGGTCTTTGTCATCTTCTACGCATATAAAATTATTTGGAGCTTCAAGTACCGCAGATCATGGTAAATTTGTATATAAAAATTATATAGAAGGAATACCTTTTATTTCTAGCAATAGATTTCTTAAAGCTATCAATGCACTAATAGAAAAATACAATATTGATTTTATATTTCCAGCTCATGATAGCGTAGCCTTAGAATTATCAAAATCATCAAAAAACAATACTCTCAAATGCCCTGTTATTACCTCTAGCTATGAAACAAATCGCATTTGCAGATCTAAAAGAAAAACATATTCTCTGTTCAGAAACATTATCCAAACATCCAATATATTAGAGCTACAAAATATAAAAGAACACGATTTTCCAGTGTTCTTAAAGCCAGATGTCGGACAAGGCTCAAAAGGGGCTTATAAAATAAACAACAGACAGGAATTGAATTTTTACTATAATAACAATCTGCTAATTTTGAAATATTTGCCTGGCAAAGAGTATACAGTAGATTGTTTTACTAATTATAAAGGAGAGTTGCTTTTTTCTAGTGGCAGAGAAAGGCGCAGAACATCAAATGGCATCAGTGTGAATACCGTTAGCTGTAATGATTCAAGATTTTTAGCAATTGCAAAAAAAATAAATAATACTTTACAGTTACAAGGTATGTGGTTTTTTCAAGTAAAAGAGGATGAGAATGGAACCCTTGCCTTAATGGAAATAGCCCCAAGAGTAGCGGGGACAATGGGATACCATAGGTCTAAAGGGGTCAACCTGCCTTTGCTTGCTTTTTTTGATAAGCAAAAAATAGATGTTGCTGTTTTTGAAAACGATTATTCATTAGAAATGGATCGAGCTTTAGGCAACAAATATAAACTGAATCTTGACTTCGATAATGTATATATTGATTTAGATGATACAGTTATTATAGACGGTAAAGTTAACACTGAAATTATAGCACTACTATATCAGTTTAAAAATGAGAATAAAAATATATACTTGATAACAGCCCATAAAGAACGATTTAATGAAAGCGTAGGCATATTTTTAGATAGATATTGTATTGATCAAAAATTATTTAATAAGATAATAAACGTCAGTTTACAAGAGGATAAATCAAAATTTATAAGGGATGATAATTCTATTTTTATAGACGATTCCTTCTCTAAAAGGAAAGATGTTTTTCATGCTCTAAAAATACCTGTTTTTGATGTATGTTCTATAAGACAATTATTAAGGTAAAGAAAAAGAGAACGAACTCAATGTTTACAGTTGAAAAAAAAATTTCGCCTATAGATAAAAAACATTTTAGCATGTTACGGGCAAATGTTTCTAATTTTATACGTCAAAATTCTTTAGTATACGATATAAAAGAAAATTTACTATTAGATATTGCTCCTCAAGATCATGCAGGGGAAAATGAATATTTCAAAAAAATAACGATAGAAACATTAGACATAAATCCTTTGGCAAATACAACTTATATTGCCGACATTTGTAATAATAATGCAGGCATTATAAATGCTAATAGATTCGATATAGTAGTCTGTACAGAAATTTTAGAGCACACATTAAATCCTTTTAAAGCTGTGCAAGAAATTCATAGAGTCTTAAAAACTAATGGAGTGGCATTGGTTTCAATCCCTTTTAATTTTAGAATACATGGCCCATTGCCTGATTGCTGGAGAATTTCAGAACATGGCTTAAAGGCTTTGTTTAATCAAACATCAGGCTTTGAAATCACTGCATTAACAGTAGTAGAAGATGAAACAAGATTTTTGATGCCCATACACTACACTGTAGTTGCTAAAAAAATAAAAGAATAAGAGCGTATGCTTAAAAAATTTATTCCTCCAATAATGGTGACCAAACCAATTTCTCCAGACAAAGAAAAAATTTTATCTGCTTTTTCTAAGGTAATAGATTCAGGCTGGTTCACCAACATGGGAGAAATGCACGAGAAATTTGAAAAAAAACTGGCGAACTACCTAAAAGTAAAAAATATTTCTGTTTTTAATAACGGAACACTTGCTCTAATAACCGCACTAAAAGCTCTACATCTGCCAAAAGAATCAGAAGTAATAACGACACCTTTTACTTTCCCCGCTACTGTCCATGCTATTGCTTGGAACGGTTTAACGCCTGTTTTTGCTGATATTGACGAAAAAACCATGACTCTATTGCCTCAAGCTATAGAGAAAGCAATAAGTCCTAAAACTTCTGCTATTTTGCCTGTGCATGTATACGGGTTTCCCTGCGACGTAGAAGCAATTGAAAAAATAGCAAAAAAATATGGCTTAAAAGTTATATACGATGCTGCTCATGCTTTTTCAACAACAATACATGGTAAATCAATCTGTGAATGGGGAGACATCACAATGCTCTCTTTCCATTCAACCAAATTGTTTAATTCAATAGAAGGTGGAGCTCTTGTTTATAATGACCAAAAATTATCTAAAAAAATATATGAACTCAGAAATTTTGGGATAAGAAGATTTGAAAAAGAAGATGATGTGAAAGAAGGAATAAAAACAAAAGATATAATAAACGATATTGGCATTAACGGCAAACTCAACGAGTTTCAAGCAGCTTGGGGCATAGAAACACTTCCTTTAGTAAAGCCAGAGCAAGAGAAGCGTAGACTTATTGCCAATACATACAGAAAACAATTACAAAAAACAGCTTGGATCAAAATACCAGAAATGCCGAACGGTGTAAGCGAATCAATGCAATACTTTCCTATCTTATGTAGCCAAAAGAGAGATGAATTATACAAAAAACTCTTAAAATATAATGTGTATTCACGCAAATATTTCTACCCATTATGCAGTGATTATACATGTTATGCTTGTTTACAATCATCGGATAAAGCAAATCTTGCAGTTGCTCATAAAATTGCAGACTCAGTTCTATGTTTACCTTTTTATGGCGAGCTGGCAGAAAATAATTGTGAAGTAATAAGAAAAATCTGTGAAATCATAAAGGATATATAACATGCAAAATCAACTTAATAGGATCAAGGTAATCAATATACTTCGCAAAAATAAAATGATAAAATTAAACCTTGGGTGTGGCAATGATATAAAAACTGGATGGATCAATATAGATAGCGGTGAACATTTTGGAGAAAAAAATTTAGATATTATTGTGGATTTATCTCAAGGTATACCCTTTCCTGAAAACAGCGTAGACTATATTTTTAATGAACATTTTATTGAGCACTTAACAAGAGAAGAGGGGATACTCTTTTTGCAAGAGGCATTCCGAGTTCTGAAAACAAATGGAATTATTAGAATAGCTTGCCCTGACTTAGATTTAATCATCAACGATTATTTGACTGATTCGTTCAAAACAAGAGAATGGTTAAATAAGATAGCAGTGGCATATAAAGGGAAAAGTAATTGTGAACTTCTTAATATATCAATGAGAGACTGGGGACATAAATATATCTATAACAAAGATGAGTTAATTCAATGTTTAAAACTTGCAGGGTTTGATGAAAGAACTATTACGCCTCAGCAATTTAAAGAAAGTGAACGAAAAGAACTGAAAAATTTAGAAACAAGAGAAGATTCGCTTATACTAGAGGCAGTAAAATGTAGTGACTCAAGGGTAGTTGGCATACCAAATAGCGAGAATAAAATTTTTACCAACAAGTTTTCACTTAAAAAACAAGAGCATTACAACTTTATAATAATAGATGATTATTTCCCTAACCCTCATGCGAATACTTGGAGAGCTGAAGAATTTCATGAGTATTTGAAAAATATTCCTAATATGAAAATTTTTAGAATTCCAGAAAGTTTTCATAATAAATTTATGAGAGGTTTACCTGATAAAAACTATCACGATCATTTAGCATCATATCTCAAATATAGGCCGGAGAACAATTGTTTTATTTCCAGAATAGATCCAGATAAACAATACACTTCTAATTTGGCCTATTTATTATTTTTCAACAACATTTCATTGATGCTCCCGTGGTTAGAAAAAAATAAAATCCCTTTTGTTTTCTGTTTATACCCCGGGGGGGGCTTTTTCCCCGAGAGTACCCGTGTTCGCTTAGAATTAAAAAATATTTTCTCCTCTGCCATGTTCAAAGAGGTAATAGTTACACAAAACTATACAAAGAATTATTTACTGGAAAACAACTTATGCTGTGCGGATAAAATTAATTTCATTTATGGGGGATTTTCACAACTTGATCCCAATAAAATTGTCAAAAAGAAGCTATGTGGAAAAGATAAAAACACTTTTGACATTTGTTTCGTCGCTCATAAATACTCCATACACGGGGTAAAGAAGGGGTTTGATATATTTATTGAAGTTGCTGAAAAATTATCAAAACAGTTTGGGGATATACATTTTCATATTGTTGGAAATTGGGAAAAAGAGATGAAGACACATCAGGAAAATCCAAATATTCATTTTTATCCAATACAACCTATTGACTTTTTTTATGAGTTTTACTCTCATATGGACATTCTTCTTTCTCCAAATAGATCTTTTAAGTCTTTAAAATATAGGAAGGAATATCTTCCTTATGCAGACAACATAGAGTTCGATGGTTTCCCTTTAGGCATTGATGCAGGATACTGTGGGGTCGCTTTATTTGTAACTGATGAATTAGAGAATGCTCAAGGATTTTTTGGAAATGAACGAGACATTGTCTTAATTGATCATGATGTAGACAATATATGCACAAAAATAACAAACTATTACAATAATAAAAAAGAACTATACCTACTATCTGAACAGCAACGTGATAAAATCAAATTTTACTTTAACACAAACACGCAAATATTGCCACGATTACGGATAATAAAAAAGTATATTGACAAGGTATAGATTACAATGGACATGATTACTCCTAAAATTTCAGTACTAATGGCATCCTATAGGCACCGCTTGTGGTTACCGGAAGCGATAGAGTCTATCTTAAAGCAAACCTATACAAACTTTGAACTCATTATAGTAGATGATGCTTCAAACGATGGTTCTGCTGACATAATTAAATTATTCCAAAAGAAAGATACAAGAATTAAATATGAAATATTTGAGCAAAACAAAGGAGCTGTTAGAGCCTTTAAAAGATGCTACGATTTATCTTCTGGCGAATATATTGCAATCATGAACTCAGATGATGTTTGGGAACTCGATAAACTAGAAAAACAAATGGCTATTTTCAATAACGATAAAAATGTCGATATCGTGTTTGGAATGCCGTCTTTTATTGATGCAAAAGGACAAAATCTTAGCTTAGATACCCATGTATTTATGGCATCATTACGATTAAAAACTCGAGCTGAATTTATGAACCATTTCTTTTTTTATGGCAATTGTCTTTGTCATCCAACAATCTTAATAAAAAAAGAATGCTATCAAAAGCATGGGTTTTACAAAAAAACGCTACGCTCTTTGCCTGATTTTGAAATGTGGGTAAGATTATTTTGGCATTATAATGTTATAGTTCTTCCAGATATTTTAATTAAGTTTAGAAATCATTCTTTTAATGAAAGTAGCAATAGCTTACAAAACGCTATTAGGGGCAGCTATGAATATAAAATTACTTTTCACTCATTTTTAGCTCAAATAAAAACAATAAAAGATATAGAGGAAG
Organism: Desulfovibrionaceae bacterium; assembly: GCA_963678135.1. Taxonomy (GTDB): domain Bacteria; phylum Desulfobacterota; class Desulfovibrionia; order Desulfovibrionales; family Desulfovibrionaceae; genus JAHJKV01. The sequence continues at coordinate 1,853,220 of OY782667.1, forward strand.
TATTCCCACAGCATAAACATTTTTTCATAGTACAAGAGAACATTTTAGTACCATTTTATATTGCAATGCTCGCACTAACAAGAAAAGAACCATTTGCCCGCGACTTTGCTCTCACTCTTTTATACGAAGAGTTGGAAAAACCAGAGGTCTTAGATTTAATAGAAAACAATAATTTATACTCCCTTGTCCAATTAAGCAAAGATGTAGCCGGGTGTAATATATATAGATACGCGTAGAAAATATAAAGTTCCCTTAAATTATATCCATGGCAAAGTAGACTTCTGTCTCAAACTGAAAACAGGACGATGCTCTATACATCAAGGCTTTTTTTCTTCGCACACAAAACTACAATGCAGCGACTTTTTTAATCAAACGCAACAGTTGATTTGAAAAACCGGCTTCATTATCATACCATATAATAAGTTTTAGCTGTGTATCGCCCATAACATTTGTCAAAAGCCCGTCCACTACCCCTCCATGAGTTGAACCAGTAAAATCTACAGATACGAGCGGAGTATCAGTATAGCCCATATGTTCATTTGCTGCATTTTTTAGGGCAGCATTTATTGCTTCAGGAGTACATGGGTTTTCTAGTTCACATACCAAGTCCACTAAAGAGACATTTGGGGTAGGGACACGCACAGCCATACCATGCAATTTGCCGGCAAGTTCAGGTAAAACAAGCCCTACAGCTTTCGCAGCTCCGGTCGAGGTCGGTATCATGCTCATGGCGCAGGCTCGTGCCCTGCGAATATCTTTATGAGAACCATCAAGAACACGCTGGCTCATGGTGTAAGAATGCACAGTTGTCATTGTACCATGACGAATGCCCCATGTATCGTTAATAATTTTCGCCACAGGTGCAAGGCAATTTGTTGTACATGAAGCACTGGAAATAATTTTCATGTCAGGGCTTAAGACTTCATCGTTTACCCCCATGACCACAGTGGCATCAGGGTCTTTAGCCGGCGCAGAAACAATAACTTTTCCAGCTCCACACTGTAGCATAGACTCACAGGACTTGCGATCACGAAACGAGCCCGTCGTTTCTATGACTAAATCACAATCAAATTTTCCCCATTCCCATTCTCCTGCCTTACAGCTTGTAACAGCAACATTCTGTTTTCCAAAAGCAATACCTTGTGCCGTTACCTCCACATCCTCAAAAATACCATGTACGGAATCATACTTCAGCAGGTGTGCCAAATCTTCTTTGGAAGAGCGGGCATTAACGACCACCATATCCAAACCCTCTTCAGCAGCCAGAAGCCGTGCCAAATATCTGCCTATACGACCAAAACCATTTACACCAATTCTCACGCCCATGTTCATAACTCCTTTATCAGCTTAAAAAAAATAGACTTTTTTATAAATACACGTTTTTATAAACATACTTTTTGATAAACATACTTTTTGATAACATACTTTTTAATAACATGCTTTTTGATAACATACTTTTTAATAAACATCTTTTGTATAACATGCTTCTTTTGTTATGCCTTGCTTGTCATACTTTGCTTGTTATGCCTTACTTATCATGCTTTACTTGTCATGCCTTACTTGTCATGCTTTTTTTCTTGTCATCCTGCGCGTAAGTCGCAGGATCCAGTTCTTCCTTTTCATCGTCCTGAGTTAAGGCATCGTAGTCCGGCTCTTCGAAACTGTCGCAACCTATGTGCGAAATGACAAAACAGGAGATTATAAGAACCAAGCAAAACAATGCTCAATCTTACGACTTATGCACTCATAACAAAAAAAGTTACTATGCGCCCGACCTCCATTACTATGTTGTAATCGCCATGGATTGCAACTCATTTTATTCTGCAAAATTGCTTAAAAAATCATTGTTCATTATACCAGTTCAAGCGGTAATTCTTTTTGCAAAATACTCAGCGCGTCTAAAGAATTAAAATCAAAATGTAGCGGTGTCAAAGTAATAAAGCCATTCGAAAGCAGAGAACGATCCCTGTGTTGACTAATTTTTTCCTCCGGAATTTCTCCAACAAGCCAATAATATTCCCTACCCCGCGGGTCCTTTCTTCTTTCATACCAATCCTCATAAGCCACACGAGTATGTTTACAAATTTTCAGTCCTTTTGCTTTGGTCAATTCACAATGCGGAAAATTAAGATTGAGCAAAGTCCTTTCAGGCAGGTTGTTCCAAGGAATTTTTTTCAAAAGTTTTTCAGTATACGCAGCTTGCTGTGCAAGATCACGATGCTCAAAATCGTCCATAGAAACTGCCATTGCAGGTATTCCCATAAATACCCCCTCGGTGGCTGCTGAAACCGTCCCTGAGTAGACAATATCTACACCGCAGTTTGCTCCTTTATTGATACCGGAGAGGACAATATCTACTTGATCTTTCACAAGTGTTGTCAGGCCAAGTTTAACGCAATCAGCCGGAGTTCCGAATACCCCAAGCCCCTGAAAACCTTCTTCTTTACATTCTACGACACGGAGCGGTTGAAAAAATGTTATGGCATGTCCCACCGCAGACTGTTCCTGTATCGGTGCTACAACGCGCACATCATGTTGCTGTGCTTGCAAGGCTTTATATAACGCACGAAGGCCGGAAGCATGAATCCCGTCATCATTTGTTAATAATATTTTCATAACTATCCTTTATTTGCAGTAACACATAAAATTGAGTACAAAAAGCATCTCGCGTTACCTCGCTATTCGGGTATCGTAACACCTTCATGATGACAAGAGCGATATGGAAAAAAATATATTTATTAACGAGCTACAGATCGGCAGTACAATCGAAGATTTTTTTTTGCTTTCTTCTGCACAAAAAGCCACTGCCAAAAATGGCCCGTATTGGAAACTTGTTCTTCAAGATGCAAGTGGCCTTATTGATGGCGTTATTTGGAGCCCGCTGAGTGAAAGTTTTCCCACTATTCCAACTGGAGTATTTGTCAATATTCGTGCTGTTGTTGGAGCTTGGGGAGAAAAAAAGCAGCTACGCATTGAAATGCTCACTATACTGCCTGCTGAAAACCATGAACTCAATTTCACAGATTTCCTGCCCAGTTCTGAGGTACCACCGGAACAACTCATGGAAGCAGTCGAAGATTTAATTACTGAGTATATAGAGTATCAACCGCTAAAAAAATTGCTTCGCAACATCCTAAAAAACAAAACAATTCGCCCCAAACTTCTGCAAGCAACCGGAGCGAAAACCGTACATCATGCGTATGCTGGTGGACTTTTGGAGCATACCCTTGCCGTCTGCCAAACATGCCTTGCCCAGTGTACTATCCATCCTGAACTTGACCGCCAAATTTTACTGGCTGCAGCTATTTTACACGATTTGGGTAAAGCCTGGGAACTCAGCGGTGATATAGAAAATACTCAAACCGATGAAGGGAGATTATTAGGGCATATTCTCCTTGGCCTGGAAAAAATAGAGCCATTTTTATCACAAGCCAAGATGGAGCCAGAGATTACACTGCACCTCAAACACCTGATTGCTTCTCACCACGGAGAATATGAGTTTGGTACGCTTGTACTGCCTATGACTCCTGAAGCATTTGTTTTACATCATGCGGATAATATAGATGCCAAACTCAATATTATGCAGGGCATATATCAAGAAATGGAAAACCAAGAAAATAATTGGTCCGCTTATAATCGCTATTTGGAACGCGCTATTCATAGACGAACAATTGTCCCCTGCAAAAAAAGTGAAAATTCGAAAAATCTTCCGGAGAATCAATGTTTATTACCTTTGAAGGAATAGAAGGCTGCGGAAAATCAACACAAATCAAACGCTTACAATCTTGGTTTGAAAAACAAGGGCAAAACGTTCTCAGTACTCTTGAACCGGGTGGCAGTCGTATTGGCAAAGAATTACGGCGTTTATTGCTGACAATGGAATCCACAGACTTAAGCGGTGAGGCAGAACTTTTTCTGTATTTGGCAGATCGAGCTCAACATGTAGCAAACATTATTTGCCCTGCCTTAGAACAGGGCAAAATAGTGCTCTCGGATCGTTTTGCTGATTCCACCGTGGCTTATCAAGGATATGGTCGAGGCTTAGACCCAAAACTTTTACACACACTTAATCAAGTAGCAATTGGTGAGCATTGGCCACAGCTTACCCTGCTTTTAGATTTAAATCCAGAGATAGGGATCAAACGCGCTGTACAACGCAATTCGCAAGATGGTCGAAGTGTTGATGAAGGACGATTTGAAGCCGAAGCCATGAGCTTTCATCAAAAAGTTCGCGAAGGTTTCCTAAGCCTTGCGACTTTGCATAAAGACCGTATAGTCATTGTTGATGCTTCATGCAATCCAGATAAAGTTTTTGAACAGGTTCATAATGCTGTACAAAAACGCATGAGCTTAACCCCTTAGCCCCCACTGTAAAGTCGCTACATTAGGCTTGAAGCAAAAAAAAGCGGTCTTTCGACCGCCTTTCAAGCATAGTAGCTTTTTATTTTCTTTTATTTTCTTTTTTTTCTTTGTTTTCTTTATAGATAAGATAAAATCCCAAGGCACTCATTGCACAAATTGCAAAAAAAACACCCCATAAACCAATCGGATTGAGTGGCATTATTTTTTACCTCCTAGCATTTGAAAAATACTTCCAAGAATAATGGCAAAACATCCTAAAAATATAGACATATAGACATGTTCCGTGCCTAAAAATGCTGCAACAAATAAAGCCGCGCTAATTGTAGACAGCCAGTTCGCAATAAATTTAAGCACTTGTTGTTCTCCTATCTAGGTTATGGCAAGGAAAGAGTAAGCCCTTTGCTCAATCCTTTTGCATGATATGAAAACGGGAGGGAAAAGCACTGTTGGTTTGTGATACTTGTAGCCCTAGCCTACACTGAGTATTCATCACTATAGGTCCGGTCAAATTAAGCGTTGTATCTTGTGGATTTTCTTTTGGGATAGAAGCTGTTACCAAAATGGCCAAGTCTTTTTCTTGTTTGACTTGCAAAAGACTTTTTTCAGCAGCAGCAAGTTTGACTTCATATTCAGCTAAAAAAGAATATGGATCAGCGACCAAAAGCCCAAGGGCAGATTCCTCTAAATTCTGCAAAAGAAGAAAAGGTGAATTGTCTGAAATTTGGATAAGAACAAAATCGCGTAATGTTTCAAACCCAATCAAGCCACGCGGAAAATGGATAATCCCATCCTCGGAAATTTCCCGATCACCCAAACGCGTTTGAATTATTTTTGTTCTGTTTTCTGCCATAAAGAAGCCGCCTGCAAGAGATCAGAATCAGCACATTCAAGAGCCTCTTGGTTCTCCTGTTTAATTTTAAGATACACCTCTTCCCGATAAACAATTAAATCATCCGGAATTTCAAGCCCTAATTTCACTTGCTTCCCTTGAATAGAAAGCACATTCAGTTTAATTTCATCGCCCAAATAAAGGCTTTCACCAGTTCGCCGGGTTAATATTAGCATATTACATATTCCGTTCATGACGAAGGGACGCCATGATTGTATTCTTTTTTATTGATAAGCACATATACTCAAAAGTACCCCACGCTTTAGCTAAAGTAAAGTATGCTTCGGATAATATATGACGAAAAGTGCGTTGTACAACAAAAGCAAAGCAATATTCTACAAAAGCACAACGTTCTACACTTCAAGAGCTTTTTTTTCTCTCTCCTTGCTACGCATAGCAGCTACCGGTTTGGTGTAATTCGTTGCTAAAGAATATATTTCGTGAGGATCAAGGATAAGCACCACAGAGCCGTCACCCATAATAGTAGCCCCTGAAATACCTTCAAGGTCAAACTCGGATAAATATTGCCCCAAGGGTTTAATAACTATCTCCTGACGTTCTAGCAGACGATCAACCACAAGGCCAACACGTCGATCATTGTCATGGACAATAACTACGGGCAAAATATCACGTTCTTTGTCATTCATAGGTAAGTCGAGCAACTCTGCTAGCTCAATTATTCCAAGAACCTCACCGCGCAAGGTAATAGCTTTACGCTGGTTGACATCAGAAAGCTTTTCCGCATGAATTTTCGTTGTTTCTGAAACAGCATCAAGAGGAATGGCAAAAGTATCACCTGCTACTTCCACTATTAAGGCATCAATAATAGCTAAAGTTAAAGGCAGGGAAAGCACCATTTTTGTTCCTTTTCCCAATTCGCTACGAGTATGCACCGAACCTTTCAGGTTTTTGATATTGTTTTTTACAACATCCATGCCCACGCCACGACCGGAAATATCTGTAATTTTTTCAGCAGATGAAAAACCCGGATGAAAAATCAGTTCAATGGCTTCACGATCATCAAGATTCTTTGCTTCATCCGCAGTCAACACGCCTTTTTTAATGGCAATAGCACGCATTTTTTCAGGATCAATACCTCGGCCGTCATCTTCGACCTCAATAGCAACAGAGTTCCCCTTATGGTAAGCACGCAACCACACATGACCTATAGGGGTTTTTCCAGCTGCAATACGCTCTTCTTCCGGTTCAAGCCCATGATCCAAAGAATTACGAATCAAATGTACTAAAGGATCACCGATTTCTTCCACCACACTTTTATCAAGTTCAGTCTCTTCACCTTCGGTAATAAGTTCCACCTGTTTTCCGCTTTTACGGGCTAAATCGCGTACTAAACGAGGAAAACGAGAAAACACAGTTTGTACTGAAACCATACGCACATTCATAATAGTATCTTGCAAATCATCAGAAATACGAGCCATAGCATATGTTGTTTCAGTCAGTTGCTGAGCAACGGCATGAACTTCCTGTTGCCCTTCTTCAAGCGCACGAGCAAGCAATGTATAACGGTTTCGGTTAATAATTAATTCACCAATAAGATTCATAAGGTGATCAAGTTTCTGATGATCGACCCGAATAGTGCTGGACGTTTTTGGCTTTACAAGCACTGGTGCAGGTACTGATTTTGTGCTTGGAGCTGTATCTTTTATAGTAGGTTTTGTTGCAGAAGTTGGTACAGGGGGCGGTGCAACTGCTTGTGCCCTAGTTTGCTGATGTGTTTGCTGAGCTGGCTGCTGAGCTATCTGCTGTATCGTGGGACTTTCAGGCTGTACATCAGCTCTTACTTCTTCTGCCTGACTCAAATGCTCATCAGCTACAGTTGTTAATGGCTCTGCTTGCTCAGTGGAAGATTCTCTTTCCATGTCTTCAAGAGCCTTATCAAGCATACTGTGCAAAATAGCAGACTCTTGATCAAGGATATCAAGCATAAGATAAAAATCCATATCTGAATTACGAGCTTGATCAACAAGTCCAGCAGTCCGTTCCGCATACACAGCGCATTCTTCTAAATCCATATATGCTGCAGCATGTTGTACGGTTTGTAAGCCACGGAACAGATTATCAATGTGCTCTTTTTGCGTAGCGTCTTTGCGAAGTTCGGCTAGTATTGTTTCAATGCCGGCAATTTGTTGTGACACATTTTCTCTAAACACAAGGAGGTCAGCATCATCAATGGACGATAAGTCAGCAAAAGTCTTTTGAGGGGCATCACACTCTTGTGCTTTTTCCTGCGGAACATCTTCGCTTAAAGCCATGCCTGAAAGCTCTCCGCTTTCAGTAGCGCGTGCCAAAATCTGTGACAAACCACTTGGGTCAATTGGTAACACTTCTCCTTTCGAAGGCTCTACTTTACTCACCATTTCTTCAATCATATCCACGACAGTAAGTAATAAATCAACAAGAGGACGCTTCAGCTCCATTTCACCCTTGCGTATCTTATTAAGCAATGTTTCAGCTTCATGAGTAAGCATATTAAGCTCTCTAAAACCAATAATACCGCTGTTTCCTTTGAGATTATGAAAATAACGAAAGGTATCATTGATAATTTCCTCAGCCTCTTGGGGCGAGGATTCAAGCATCAGCAAAGAATTATTGAGATTTCCTATAATATCTGTGGCTTCTTCAAGAAAATCATTGAGGTGTCCTTCACCCACAGTGGTCAAAAGATAAGGGCTGTCATCAAAATTTGGATCAAGTTCATATTCAAAACGCGTTTTATCCTCAGCACAAGACTCAGGGGCTCTTTGCTTTGCGCTCAAATCAATAAGGTCTTCTTTGGATTCTTCTTTGGATTCTGGCCCAGATCCTAGCTCTGATTCTGGCTCTGATTCTGGCTTAGATTCTGGCTTAGATTCTAAAGTGGGTTCTATTTGTAGTTCAGGCTCAGCATTGGATACAAGTTCTGGTTCGGCAATATGCTTTGAAGGGCTAACAGTACCTTGCTTTTCGCCAAGCATCAGCTCAAAGCTATTGATAATAGAATCAATTGCTACTTCCCCTTCAGTCCCTTGAGATTCAAGATTATCTACCATGGTTCGCAAGGCGTCAGTTGCGGAAAGGACAGTATCCATAATCTCGCTTGAGACAGTCATTGTTCCTTGACGAAGCTCATCTAAAATACTTTCTGCCTTATGAGCCAGCCTATTCATATTGCCAAAGCCCATAAAACCAGAAGCACCTTTCAAAGAATGCATTGGACGAAAAATATCATTCAGAAGGCTTAAATTTTCCGGCTGAGATTCAAGCAACAATAAATTCGGTTCAATGCTTTCAAGATGTTCCTTGGCTTCAATAAAAAAGTCAGCAAGAATTTCAGAGTCTATAAATTCTTGACTCACGCAGCCTCCTCAGGGGTTTCTTTGCCTCAAACGATATACTTACTTGTATAAGCTAGTCATAATCTGCTGTCTACACCTTGAGCCTTAGCTAAGCAGCATCCTCACATTACGCAGCAATATATCCGGCTGGGCAGGCTTTACCATATAAAGATTCGCCCCTACCGATAAACCTGTCGCTATATCTTGACTTTCAGCCTCGGTAGAAAGAACAATAATAGGTAAGTCTTTATACGCATCCTGTTCTCGCAAGGTTTTAATAAACCGCAAGCCATCCATGCGAGGCATATTCACATCCACCACAATAAGTTCTATTGTTTGCGCTGCATACAGTTTTTCAAGGCCATCTAAACCATCTTCAGCGGTACTTACCTTAAAGCCTTCTTTTTGCAAAATAAAAGCAACAAGATTTCGCACTGTTTTTGAATCATCAATCACCAATATGTGCCTAAGCATCTTATTCCTCTTTCTTATATACGATAGCACCCGGATGGTGATAGGGCTTAAAAAGTCGTGAAATATTATGCAAGGATTCAGAATGACCTATAAGTAATTGCCCACCCTGTACAAGATTATCATAAAAAGAAGAAATCACACGTTTTTTCATGTCATTATCAAAATAAATAATCACATTGCGACAAAAAACTATATGTGAAGACTCGATTCGCTTCAGTTGAAACCTATTATTAAGATTGATTTGTTGAAATGAAATCAATTCTTTTAATCGAGGATCAATCCTGTACCCTTTTCCTTCTTTTTCAAAATATTTTGCGACCAATGCCGGTGGCGTGGTTCGCAAGGCATGTTCAGCATACAAGCCGGCTTGGGCAGCGAGGAGCACTCGCGTAGAAAGATCATTAGCCGTAATTTTAATATCCCAACTGGAGATTTCTGCACCAAGCACTTCATAAAGAATCATAGCAATAGTATACGGTTCTTCTCCAGTAGAGCAGCCAGCAGACCAAATGCGTAATTTTTTAGTCCGAGTTTTTCGTAGCTCGTCTAAAACCTCACGAAGTACTTTTTCCTGGAAAATTTTTATTTGAGGAGGATTTCTATAAAAACTTGTTTCATTGGTCGTGATGACTTCAAAAAGACGGTTTAACTCAGAAACTTTCCCTGAATCATATTTCAGATAATGATAATATTCATCATAAGTTTTGAGTTCTAAATCTTTGAGTCTATTGGCCAAACGATTTTCCATCAAATATGTGCGATTATCAGGAACATAGATACCGCATTGTTCATAGACAAAATCACGCAGTCGTCTAAATTCATCCTCTGTGATTCTGCTTGTCCCGTTTTGAGATATATTTTTGGGTAACAGAACCATAGTTATTTTCCACGCTCGGTATGAGACATTTTTTCCATAAGCTCTTGTGCTGCAAGAGCAAGTTCTGGCTCGCTACTCTTAGCCACTTCGTTGACAAGCTCAAAGGCCATAGGGTGTTCCAGTTCCCCAAGAATTTTAAGTGCTCGAATCAAGAGCAAGGTATCAGCATCCTGAAATAAGAGCTTAAAACGAGCAAAACATTCCTCAACATTTCGATGAATCAAAATTTCAAAAGCTCGTATCCTCACCCAAGGGTCAGGATCATCCAAAACAGCCAGAAGCGGTTCCAGCACATCCTCATCAGGAAAATAAGCTAAAAAATCGACAGCGCAAAGCCTTACTTCACGGCTTACATCATGCAAATGCGGAGTTACTAACTCCAAACATTGCTTTGCCGATTCACTTTGCAATGCAAGAGATTTCAGTGCTGTTTTTCGTACCTCAATATCTTCATCTGCAAGAGCAACTTTGAGATAAGCAAAATTTTCAATGCCGTCCATACGGGCCAAAGCATATATGCCCATTTGCCGTTGTATCGGATTTGAGTCAGTTGCCATTTTTTTGAATATATCAAGCATATGAGGACAATCAATCTGTATACAGGTATGAAGAGCAGTCTCGCGAACATCAGCATATTCATGATCAAGTAATTGCCTCAAAAAATCACAAATTTCTTTGTCTTGAACATTTTTTCCTAAAAAACGCAGGGCAGATTTTAGTATCTTCCCGTCTTCATATGTTTTGAGCACCTGCAAGAAAAATTCTTGAACCTCACCAAATTCATATTGTTCTAAAATGGACGCTATGAGCCTTTGCAATACAAGATATTTTTTAGGAAAAACAGCGATTAAATGCCGAGCTGCAGCTGCTTCATTGATAAACCCCATGGCGCATATGCTTACCCAAGTGCGTCCAAATTCAAGTGATTGCAAAGCCTCTGTCAGTGCAGTATTGAGGCCAATACGAGCAAGGCTTTCTGCTATCTGGGATAAACGCTCCATATCACTATCAGGGTCCAAAGAAGCAGCAAGGTCCAAAATACCCAAGGTGGCTGCTTCTCCACCAAAAACTTCTAAACCACGAATTGCTGCATTTTGAAGTTCCTCATCCGTATCTTGTAAAGCAGCAATCATGTATTGATGGATTTTCTCCGCTTGCTTTTGATCCGGTAGAGTCAAAGGATTAGTGCCTAAAATATCTAAAATAGCTTTTATAATTTTATTGCACATAGCAACACTAGCAGTATCCAATTGCTTCAAAAGTATCTCAACGCTTTTCATATTCCCCAAAGTGCCAAGAGAATCAACTATCATTGAACGTACTAAATCCGAAGAATTTTCTAAACTTTCGTTCAAGACTTCAAGGGTATCCGGATGTTTAATCTTTGCCAGAGCTTCTATAACCGCATATTGAACCCACTCCTCGTCTTGCATGGCTTCCCTTAGGCAAGTAGTTGCCTCTGGACTACCTAAAATTCCAAGACTTACAGCTGCTTGATGGCGAACATTCAGCTCTGAATCGCTGAGTAGCATCTGGCATAAGGGTTCAAGTGCTGCAATTTCCCCTGTCAGTCCAAGAAGTTCAGCACTAAAAATTCGTATATCCGAATCCGGATCATGAACAAGCTCATGAATAGCTTGAAAATATTGCCCACCCACGCAACGTAAAATATCCATAGCAATATTGCGTATTGTAACATTTTCAAAGCGTAGCAAAGGCAAGACTGCTTCAATGGTAGCTTGCCCTCCAATCTTTTTCAAAGCATCTTCAGCAGCTTCTTGGAGTCCAAGGTTTTCGCTTTGCAACAATGTAAGCAGCTGTGGCACAGCTTCTACGGCCAGAGCTTCGCCGGCAGCCAAGGCTGCTTCGCGTGCAATACTTTTATCCATGCTTTGTAAATCACTTAAAAAAGTATTCAAAGCCATTGTCACTCCAAAATACCATCATGTTGCATAAATATATTTGACAATAGCATCTGCCATTGCATCTAAATGCACAACTTCATCCACGAGTTTGGCCTCAATAACTGCTTTAGGCATTCCATACACGACACATGTAGAATCAGATTGGGCTAAAGCCAAACCACCGGCAGCTTTTAAGGCTTTTATTCCTAACATTCCATCTGCACCCATACCAGTCAAAATAAGGCCTAAAGCTCTCTTGCCCACGGTCTTGGCTACTGAATCAATTAAAATATCTGCTGAGGGTTTATAGACAGCATCCAGAGGTTCAACGCTCACAACAAGTTCAAGGTATGTCCCTTTTTGCACAATACTTAAATGCTGCCCTCCAGGTGCAACATACGCACAGCCCGGCATAAGCTTTTCTCCATCTTGCGCTTCCTTGACATGCAATTTGCTGATACTATTCAAACGCTCAGCAAAAGGACGGGTAAAAGCTGCAGGCATATGTTGTGCTATTAAAATAGAAGCCGGAAATCCTTCGGGTAAATCGGCTAATATTTTTTGCACTGCTGGAGGCCCCCCTGTAGAAACTCCAATAGCAACAATATTACGCAAGCATTTTCCTTTTCCCTCTAATACATTTTCGGAATTGCCCTTCATCCCTTGCAGGCTTTCCGCTTGTTTTGGAAAAGAAGCTGTGCGAACTTCGGACAAATTTCCTCCTCGCGAAGCAATAGTCTTCACTTTTGCAATCAATTCAGCTCCGATTTGTCGCATATTTAAGCTGACTTTAAAAAAATCTTTAGAAATAAAATCAGCAGCTCCCAATTCCATGGCCTGAAAGGTTGCTTTTGCGCCTTGGGTTGTCAAAGAGCTGACCATAAGTACAGGGCGCGCTTTGTTTTGCATAATATGTTTTAAGGTCGTCAAACCATCCATGACCGGCATTTCAATATCAAGAGTTACAACATCTGGATCATGTTTTTGAATCAGTTCAAGCCCTTCTTGCCCGTTTTTTGCTTGAGCAACAATTTGAATGTGAGGATCATTTGTAAGTAATGTTGCTACGGCCTTACGCATGAAGGCCGAATCATCGATAATCAAAACTTTGATCACAATTTATCCTTCATAGCACATTCACTACTCTTCATACCAAAATGGTACACAGTCTATTCCATAAACCTTGAGCTACAGGTACGATTTTTCATCTTAAAAAGCAATTCACTGAAACAACATAAACCAGCGCACTTGAGGCTTTGTAATAAACACTTTGGAAGACTAGATTCTGCGACTTACGCGCAGAATGACAAGAAAACGAAACTCTATGAGAGAGGATTTTTAATTTTCTTCTTGTTGACAGGCAGGACAAATTCCAAACAAATACATTGTGTGTCTTGAAAGAGTAAATCCATACTGTTCAGCAATTTTTTGTTGACGCTGTTCAATATCTTTATCCACAATCTCCACATTTTTCCCACAAAGTTCACAAATAAGATGATCATGGTGTCCGCGTCCGTCATTTGGTTCATAGCGAGTCGTGCCATCTCCAAAGTCCACTGCAACAGCAAGGCCTGAATTTTCTAAAAGTTTGAGTGTTCGGTATACCGTGGCTTGACCAATAGCCGGGTTTTTATGCGTAACTTTTTTATATAAATCTTCAGCTGAAACATGATCAGAACTAGCTAAAAATATTTGTAAAATTATTTTTCGCTGTGGAGTCATTTTAAGCCCTTTACGGCTCAGATACTCGGCAAAATATTCAGCTGGCGTTCTCATATTGACTCTCGTTTTTATCTTTCGAGTCAAAAACATAGGAAAGAAGTAGGGAGGCTGTCAACGGCTTGATACTGCATCCCCCCCTCTTATCCCTTTCCCTTCGTCTTGACTTTATGCCGTACCCTAGCTTAACTTTTTCTCGTCCGGTGGTACTGACCCTAACAGGGAATCCCGTGCAATTCGGGAACGGACCCGCCGCCGTGAGTTTTTGCTAACTGCTTCCTAAAAAAAGCCACTGAACAACATTCGGGAAGGCAAGGAAAGCAGGAAAACAAGTCGGAAGACCTGCCGGACATGTTGTGGGGCGCTTTCAAACAACGGGAGTCTTGTTTCAAAAGCGCAATATTTTGGCAGGGTAAGCCACTACTTATATACATTGTATATATAGAATAATGCACTGTGGACATACATTGTACATATAAGGTTCCCTTCCCCTGTATGTCTTTGGCTCCCATGAATCCAGTGGAGATTTCTCAATGATTCATGGCAAAAAATTCCCTTTCATGTTGCTTTTTTGCAGCTTTTTTTTAGCCCTCACCATGCTCTGCCATGCTCATATCTGCAATGCTCATGTTTATCCTGTTCAGCAGCAAAATCAAAATGCAGCATGTAAGTATGGCATTCTTTTAGTCGCCTTTGGTTCCAGTTTTCAGCAAGCCCAAATTTCTTTTCATACAATAGAAGAAAAAGTACATGTCATGTACCCCACAATGAGCATTCGCTGGGCTTTTACTTCTCAAATTATCCGTCAAAGCATGGCTGAAAAAGGCCAAATACTGCTTTCCCCTGAGGAGGCATTATCCAAAATGTACGATGAAGGTTTTACTCATGTGGCAGTCCAATCCCTCCATACTATCCCCGGCGCGGAATACAATGAACTGCGCCAATTGATTCAAGACCGTAACAATGCACCTCAAGCCACCTTGCATATAACACTAGGAACTCCTTTGCTGTATTCAGCAGAAGATATTGCAAAAGTAAGTCGTGCCATACTAAGCAATATCCCAAAAAAGCGGAGCAAAGAACAAGCCGTTGTGTTCATGGGGCACGGTACGCACCATCCTAGCAATCTATATTATACAGCACTCCAATTTGCGATTTCCAAGCAAGACCCATATGCTTTTGTTGCCACAGTAGAAGGATGGCCACTACTGACTGATATTCTGCCTCAATTATGCACATTACAAGAAAAAAAAGTATGGCTCATACCTTTTATGTCCGTTGCAGGTGATCATGTCAGAAATGACATGGCCGGAGATGAAGATACTTCTTGGAAATCCATACTGAGCCTGCACGGCTTTGAAGTAGAAACTGTGTTGCATGGGACAGCGGAATTTGAAAACATTATAGATGTTTGGCTGGCACACCTCAAACATGCTGTACAACAACTCCCCTAAAATTTAGGGTTAAATAAGAAAATGCAAAGAGAAATCTTTCTACGACAGTACGTTGTAATAGGCCTTCTATGTGCTGTTTTATCCCTTTGCTCCCTTTTTCTTGCCATACATATAGGAGCATTTCCACTCCCACAGGAACAAATATGGCAAGTTGTACTGCATATATTTGACAAACGACAGATTGATGAAACCTTGCTCCTTGTTGTCCAAGATATTCGCTTAAGTCGCGCCATACTGTCTTGGTTTATCGGAGCAGGACTTGGCATCAGTGGTGTGGTTTTTCAAGGAGTACTCCGAAACCCATTAGCTGATCCATTTACTCTAGGTATTGCCAGTGGAGGAGCAGTTGGAGCTTCATTAGCACTTAGCTTTGGCCTTCCTTCTCTTCTTTTAGGAAGTTTAAGTTTACCCCTATGTGCTTTAATTGGTTCTTTTTTAGCCCTTGGCTGCGTACTTCTTTTAGGGCGCGTCAATGGTAAGTTGCAAAGAGAATCATTAGTGCTTGCTGGCATAGTGGTCGCAACGTTTTTTTCTGCATTCATCTCTCTGGTCAAAGCACTCAATGAAGAATCTGTTTCAGCTATTATTTTTTGGATAATGGGTAGTCTGCAAGGACGAGGCTGGGAGCATGTGCAGCTTTATCTTCCATTTTTCCTGCTTGGGACTGCGCTTGTGGCATGGCAATCTAAAGAATTGGATATGCTTGCCCTTGGCGAAGAGCAAGCCTCTGGCTTAGGAGTAAATGTTTCACGTTCACGCATTGTGCTACTCACTGCAGCCAGTTTCATTACTGCCGGAGCAGTCTCTGTTTGTGGAGTTATTGGATTTATCGGCCTAATTGTACCACATGTATTACGCATGGTGCAGGGAGAAAAGCACCGCCCCTTGCTCATCAATAGTGCGCTCTTAGGTGCTACGCTCTTGCTCTGTTCTGATATTTTGGCACGTTCTATACTTGAACACGGTGCAGAACTACCGGTTGGCGTGATTACAGCGCTTTTAGGTGGACCTTTTTTTTGCTTTATCCTTTATACAAGACAAAGAAATATACGATGATCAAACTAACACATGTTCATGCTGCATATGGCAAAAAAGCCATATTACACGATATTTCTTTCCATAGCACAGCAAAAGAATTTGTAGGTATTCTGGGGCCAAATGGAAGTGGCAAAACAAGCCTGATTAAAAGCATAGCTGGCCTGTTGCCTCCTAGCGCAGGGCGCGTTGAAATTGCAGGGCAATTGCTCAAGGATATGGGCTCTAAAAAGCGTGCCAAGCATATTGCTCTTGTTCCGCAAAGAGTGAATGCCAACCTTGGACTGAGCGTGTACTCCTTTATTGCCATGGGACGTTATGCCCATCTTTCCTTTTGGGGTATACTCACACGCCAAGACCAACAGTGTATTACACAGGCAATGCACGAGACCAAAACATACAAGATAAAAAACCGTATGCTCTCTGAGCTTTCAGGCGGAGAATTACAAAGGGTAATCTTAGCCAGAGCATTGGCTCAAAACTCCCCTATCCTTCTTTTGGATGAAGCAACTTCCGGGCTGGACATAGCACATTCAATACAAAGTTTTGATTTACTCAAACAAAAAAAAGACACTGGCATGAGCATTGTAGCAGTTATCCATGATATTAATCTGGCTGCTCTTTATTGTGATAAACTGATTTTTCTTAAAAATGGAAAGATTGCTTACGCAGGCGCGTTGCACACTGTTTTTAGCAAGGAAATTTTAGAAGATGTATACAAAACAAATGTCAATATTATTCCGCATCCTGAATTGGGCATTCCCCAAGCTCTCTATTGCCCTGATGCTCATCATCATAACTCCAGCACAAATTATATGGGGCAAACCGTGTATCGTTGATGATCTTGGGAATAGGATAGTACTTCAGCATCCAGCACAACGGGTTATCAGTCTATACAGTTCATTTAATGAAATATTGCAAGCCATGGAACTTGGAAATATTATTATCGCGAAAACAAAATATGAGCCATTTCCGAATATACCATCTATTGGGACACATATGCGTCCTAATTTTGAACGTATTGTTGGCTTATCTCCGGATTTAGTTCTTCAAATGGGAGGAAGGAGCGAAGCAATTCAATCTCTTGCTCCCTTAAAACGCTTCGGAATTACAACTGCTTTTTTCCAAATCCACAATTTTGATGATCTTTTTTCAGTTATTACGCGTTTGGGAATACTCACAGCGCAAGAACAAAAAGCGCATAGACTTATTGAAAATATGCGCCAACGGCTCAATACTATTAGCAAAGCAATACAACAAAGCACAGTGAGCCCCACGGTTTTTTTTGAAGTAAGATCGCCAAATTTACTCACTGTTGGCCAACATTCAATGGTTTCAGAAATTATTCAAAAAGCAGGAGGAACAAATTGCATACTCAATGAGAAAAAATTAGTGCGAACCACTGAGGAAGAAATCTTAAAACACAATCCAAATGTGTATATTATGCAACGTGGACCTATGAATAACAATCCTATTCGGCTAAAAAGTCGCCCTCGCCTTAAGGCTCTTGCTTGCGCCCAAAACCATGCGGAATATATTGTAGAAGAAGCAGATTTTTCAAAACCAGGACCACATAATATCAAAGCCGTAGAATTTTTAGCCAAAATTTTACACCCTGAATGCTTTGATGCAGCCCAAGGCGAGTCACAACCATGAGCCAATACGGAACATTATATGGAATCGGAACCGGCCCCGGACCTTCTGATTTGCTTACACTGCGTGCGCTTACAATATTAGGTCAAAGCAAACAAATCTTTGCAGCCCTTTCCAGTAAAAAACAAACTTCCACAGCACTGAGCATTGCAAAACCGCACCTCCATGCGGATGCAAATATCAAGCTCTTAGCCTTTCCCATGACCCGTGTACAACATGAACTAAAAAGAGCATGGACTCAAAATGCCGAAATAATTGAATCAACTCTATGCAAAGGGCAAGATGCAGTATTTTTAACGCTAGGTGATCCCTTACTGTATTCTACATTTTCTTATCTTTTTTCCACTTTACGCATCCGCAATCCTCAAATTCCTATTCAAGTCATCCCGGGTATCAGCTCTTTTCAAGCTGCTGCAGCAGAAAACCTGAATATTTTGGCTGAAGGTGAAGAGAGCTTGCATATAATTTCAGGGATTTGCAGTGAAGAAAAATTACGTCAATGCCTAACAATAGCCGATAATGTAGTCATTCTTAAAGCATACCAAAATTTTCCACAGATAAAAAAAGTATTGCAAGAAATGAATCTTTTGGAACAAAGTATTATTGCGTCCCGTATCGGGCTGGAGGGTGAATACAGCACCCCAGTTTCACAATGCAGCGGAAAACCACATTATTTTTCATTGATTATCACAAAAAAACAGTACTGATTATTACAAAAAAACAACAAAGATTATTACAAAAAAAACAGCACTGATTATTACAAAAAAAACAGCACTGATTATTACGAAAAAAACAGCACTGATTATTACGAAAAAAACAGCACTGATTATTACGAAAAAACCGCAAAGATGAATGCTTGATCTTTCCCGTTGATTCAAGAATGTGATCCCAACTCTCTTGTCGTTGTTGGAAAATTTTACTGTTCAACACTATGATTTTTCTGGGAATTACCTCTTGTTATGCCTTTCTTGCTTGTCATTCTGCGTGAAGTCGTGAAAGTCCAGTGCGTTGCACGGTGCGACAGTACATCCCTCTCCGTCATTCTGCGCGTAAGTCGCGACAGTCCAGCAAAGCCAGACTATGAGGGTTTGACGCAGTAAGGGAAGAAACAAGGAGGAAGAGGCGAAGAAAAGAAGAAGAAGAAGAAGAAACAAAGACAGAAGAACTGGATCCTGCAACTTACGCGCAGGATGACAAGAAGGAGCACAGGATAACAAGAAGGAGTACAAAGTAACAAAAAGGAGTACAGGACAACAAGAGAGAGTGTAAAATGGCAAAAAAGGTGTTCGCGTTAAAATTTATATGCGTTTGCCCTGTACCAGTACCCTTCCCTCTTTATCATCCTGCGTGCAAGTAACAGGATGATAAAGACGATGTGTGAGATTGAATTTTTTACAATATATTTGCTGCTTTAAGAATATTTTTCAGTTTTTCCCGGTTTTCAGCTGCCAGAGGGCACATGGGTAAGCGGAATTGTGCTTGTGGAATAATTCCCATCAGTTCAAGACTCGTTTTAACGGGAAGAGGATTGGTTTCCATGAACATGGCTCGATTAATAGGATTCATATACAAATGAAGGTCAATCGCTTTTTGAGTATCCTTGGCATGAAATGCTGCACACATGCTACTCATTTCAGCAGGCAGGATATTAGAAACAACAGAAATAACGCCTTTACCGCCAACTGCCAAGAGCGACAAGGCCGTGAAGTCATCGCCAGACAAGAGATTAAAATCTTGGCCCATCAGCTCTACCACTTCTGTCGCTTGAATCATGGAACCAGTGGCTTCTTTTATGCCAACAACTTCAGGGACTTGATCAGCAATTGCTTTGAGCTGTGTTGCTTGTAAATTAAGTCCGGTACGTCCTGGAACATTATAGATAATAAAAGGAAGCGAAGCCTCGGCAGCGATTGATTTATAATGCCCAATAAGGCCAGTAGTGCTTGGTTTGTTGTAGTAAGGGGTTACTTGCAGAGCTGCATCTGCACCTGCATCTTTTACCATCTTGGTTAATTGGATTGCTTCGCGAGTAGAATTCGAGCCTGCTCCGGCAATAACAGGTACACGCCCTTTGGCCTGCTCTACGCAAACTTTCACCACACGACCTTGCTCTTCATGGCTCAAAGTTGCTGCCTCGCCAGTAGTACCGCAAGGAACAAGCCCATCAATACCTTTTTCAATTTGCCATTCAATGAGTTTTCTATACGCTTCTTCATCAAACTCATTATTTTTCATCGGGGTGACTAAGGCGGTAAAAGCTCCGTAAAAATTCATACTATGTTCTCCCTTAAGTAAAAAGAGTGTTATTAATGTATTGTTTCCGGCATATTAGTGTTAAGAACTTTGCTGATAAGCTCCTCAATAGAAGCATCGCTCTTGATACTGTCATCTAAATCTAAAAATTGAGTTTGTATTTCTTTTTTTTGAGTCTGCTGATTGTGTAAATTTGATATTTCAATTTTTAATATACTTTTCCCAAGACTGGCAGCTCTGCACCACAAAATTTGTCCATCTGCCATAAAACGTCCTTCCAGCTCAATGCCAGAGCCTGTGCCTAAAAGCAGATCAAGTCTTTGCTCAGACTTGGTGTGTAAATACTGTTTTTCATTTTTATACCCCCATGAAGAAATGCCTACAAGTAAATCCACGGTTTTACGTTTCGCCGTACATAATTGTTCAATATCATTTAACATTTGAGTACTGGGAGTTTGAAGTGCATCAAGCTCTGGAAAAAAAATAAAGCCAATCTTTCCATGTTTTGTTTCATATTGTTGAAAAGTGGCCTGCTTCCCAAGGGTGTAATGTTTTGGCAAAGGGACTTTTAATTGTTCAAAAAAAGTAGAGCTTGCAGCTGATATGGTGAGAAAATCATAGTTCAAGGTTTGGTAAAGAGTACTTAAAATTTCAGCTTGAGGCTGAGAACATACAAGTTTTCCTTTTGAAAATTCATGTGTTCCAGCTACAATCAGGAGCTTTTGTGCATCAATTTGTGTGCGTAGATGCGAAAATAAGGTCGCTCGCCGAGCTAATCCTCCCATATTTTTTCCACCTCAAGTTGGAAATGGTTTGAGTTCTCCGTAAGTATTACCAGTGAACAGCAAAGTGACATCAGGAGAAGCCTGCACAAGAGGCGCATTACAAAAAAGAATGCTAAAAACAAAAGGCAGGATGCGATAAAGCATACTTAGTTATTGATGTATTCTTTAAGCTCTTTACCGGGACGAAAAAATGGTAATTTTTTAGGGCTGACTGTAACAGTTTTTCCGGTCTTGGGATTTCGTCCGGTGTAGCCTTCATATTCTTTAATCTTAAAACTTCCAAAACCACGGATCTCAACTCTGTCCCCATGGACTAAAGCCTCTTTAATGGCGTCTATAAAATAGCTTACTATTTGGGTTGCTTCATCTACATGAATTTTTTTTTGTTCAGCTAAGGATTTAATAAGTTCACTTTTGTTCATCTTGAGTCCCCGAGGCTAAAAGTTGGGTGGTTTTTTCGCTCAAAATTACATGAGCATATCTAAAATTCTTATTAACTATGTCAAAAAGCAAAGGTTTTCGTCAACCCCTTTTTCCTAGAGCGCAGGAAAGTTTTTTAAGATTGGCCGACGAGCAATGCTTTCCATATTTTCCTGACGATATTTTAAGAAAATTCGAGCAAGATTTCGTATATCTTGAGATGCTTTACAATCAGGAGCATGGATCAAAACCGGAGTTTGATTGCGTACTGCATCTGGCACCTTGGGATCAAGACGAATATGCCCCAAGAGACGCGGTTCAATGCCTAAAAAGTTTTGGCACGCGCCACTAAGGCGTTGAAACGTAGTTTTTGCTTCTGCTTTTGAAGAGGCCATATTCACAACTACAAGAAAATCTTTGACTCCATGTTTGGTGAAAAGCACTTTTATCATAGCATAAGAATCAGTGAGTGAAGTGGGTTCAGGGGTAACCACAATCATCCTTAGCTGCGTCATAGACGCAAAAGCCAGAGCTGTTGCGTTGATACCGGCACCTAAATCAAGCACAAGCATTTGATAGCCGGCAAGTAGTTGAAGTATTTTCTTAAAAAGCACTTCTTGCATATCATCGTCCATTTCAACAAGTTCCGGAACTCCACTTGCCGCAGGCAGAAAATCAAGGCCACCACGCTCAATATTCACAACCACTTCTTTGGGGGAAACTCCTTCACTCAAAAGGTCTTGGAGATTTTTATCAGGAGCTATGCCCAAAAGCACATCAAGATTTGCCAAACCAAGATCACAATCCATGAGCAAAGAGCGCAACCCTTGTTCAAAAAGAGCATAACCAAGTCCTAGCGCGAGATTGGTTTTTCCTACCCCACCTTTACCGCTCATAATGGATAAAGATAAACTTGTATTAGGATTTATCATACGTTCACCTTATTTTTTTCCGGTAAACAAAAATTTTTTTTCATTGGCCAGCACTAAAGTTTCCTTGCTCGCAATCTCCATTTCCGGCAATGGAGCCAGTTCAATGCCAAAGCGTCCTGATTGCATAGCAGTTTCTAAGGCCTTACGCGCACTGCTCAGTAATTTTTTTACACTCATACTTTTTGCACCCCTGAAACTGGCTACTCCAGCATTAAAATTGATTTCTTTTTTTGATTGCACAGTGTTTGGCAAAGCAGCATGTGCAAAGGAGCCTTGTACTCTCTCAAGCATAGAACGAGTCTGTACTTGTCCAGCCCCGGGTAACATCAGGAAAATATGCTCTTCGTCCATAAAATTCACCATATCATAACTTCGTTTTTCTTTGCTCAGTTGCTTGGCAAGGATGCGAAGTAATTCAGACGCACGCTCTTTCTCTTGTGCTTGAAAAGCCAAAAGAGCCAAAGACATAATACCTTTGCTTCGTTTTGTTCTTTCAATTTCTTGCTTAACAAGGTGCTCAAACGAAAGGTGCTCACAAAAAATATTTTTTTCTTTTGAAATACTGCTTATGTGTTCATAGAATCCGGCAAGCTGTGGATATGTAGTTTTGGATAAAGATATTGGGAGCCAAGCAGAAAAATCATTTTGTTTTGCAAGTTTTTCCCAATCTTTGAGGGAAATATTTGTAAACAGTCGAAACAGCCCCAGCATATCGTGTGAGCTAGCAGTACTCTTTTGCACCGTAGCCAAGGAGTGCAATTCTTCCTGCAAAGAAATAAGTTCTTGCTTAAGCTGAGGATGTATTTTTTTGGGCATGGGCATGAAGGAGTTGACTTCTTATAAGGGAATCTAAATTACCATCTAACACAGCATCGACATTGCCAATTTCAGTATTCGATCGGTGATCTTTGACCAATCGATAGGGTTGTAAGGTATATGTACGAATTTGGCTACCAAAGTTAATAGCATCTTTTTGAGCATAATCGACACGTTGTTCTTCTTCACGTTTTTGTAGCTCGAGTTCATACAGCCTTGCTTTAAGGATTTTCATGGCTGTTTGCCGGTTGCGTAATTGAGATTTTTCGTTTTGGCATTGGGCTACAATATTTGTCGGTAAATGTGTGATGCGTACAGCAGAATTTGTTTTATTCACATGCTGCCCACCAGGGCCGGACGCACGAAAAACATCTACACGAATATCTTCTTCTCGCACCGTAATTTCGATCTCTTCTTCCATATCAGGGTAAACATCTACAGAAGCAAAAGAGGTATGGCGCCGTCCAGAAGCATCGAAAGGGGAAATACGAATAAGACGATGAATACCAACTTCTCCTTTCAAAAAACCATAGGCAAAAGAACCATCAATAGAAAGGGTTACGGATTTTATTCCGGCCTCAAGTCCGGCTTGTGTATCAAGTATTTGTATCTTAAATTCATGATCTTCAGCCCAGCGCATATACATACGCAGTAGCATTTCTGCCCAGTCCTGTGATTCTACACCTCCAGCTCCCGGATGAATTTCAAGAAGAGCTGAGCTTTTATCCTGTGGGGATGAAAGCAAAATAGCAACTTCAGTATTTTCCAAACGTTCTTCAAAGGCATTGACGTGTTCTTCGAGCTCGGGCAAAGCCTCTGCATCTTCTTGCACTATTTCTAGCCAAGCCTCCAAATCTTCTTTGGCCTCGTGCAAAGCATCATAGGTATTTAATTTATGCTGAAGTGCGCTCTTTTCTTTTAAGAGCGGTGTCATTTGTTCCGGTGTATCCCAAGCTCCAGGGCGCGACATGTCTTGCTCTATGGCAGCTAAACGGTTTGTTATTGTTGCATAGTCAAAGCCGCCTCCATAAGGAGTCGAATTTATTAAAAAGCTGGGAGCATGTATTTTTCAATTCAGAATATTGAAGCATAATTTTTATTTCTTAAATATGTTTTCGATATGTATAGGTTTTCTTGGGTCTGGAAAAACAATTCCAAAGAACAAATAATCCCGTGATTATGTATAAAAGGCGTAGTTGCCAATGATACGTTGTATGATAGAAGCTTTGTATTGCAACAGGTTTCAGTGTTTGAGTCAAGGTAGTCGCTGTGAACTGTGGAGCCTTTGCTGTGATCCGGCCAAAGGGATCAATAAATGCAGTGATGCCATTATTTGTGCATCGAGCAATAGGACGGCGCTGTTCTATGGCGCGTAAGCGAGCATGAGCCAAATGCTGATACGGTGCAGAGGAATGTCCAAACCAAGCATCATTAGAAATATTGACCAATATATCTGCCTTATTTTCCACTCTTTTTTGCATAAGGTCAGGAAACACTATTTCATAGCAAATAAGAAGGCCAATATTGACCCCCTTAAAATGAAATGGAGGCTGATTTTGCCCTGCCGTATAATCACCAATACCCTGCGTTAATTTATCTAAAGACAACCAATCCGGCAAAGGCATGTACTCACCAAAAGGCACAAGATGCTCTTTGTCATAATACTGTTCGTTTTGTGCAACACTGTTAAACAAAATAGCGCGATTACGAAGTGAAGTCGTTCTTGGGGAATCATCTTGTACATAGCCGGGGGTTCCGGTAATGAGAGAGAGCTTGGTTTGCTGTAAGTATTCTAAAATTTTATTTCGTGAAATGCTGCGTTCATGTAAATAAAAAGGCATGGCAGTTTCAGGCCATATAGCAAGGTCGATATTATTTTGAGCAAGCACAGAATTTGTCAGCTTCGTATATGTATTGACTGTTTTATTTCTAAATTTTTGATCCCATTTTACTGCTTGATCTACATTGCCTTGAACAAGCGCAAGAGTCAGTTGAGGAGCATCAGGTATATTGGTGTGATATATTGCCCAATAAGCATAACTTGCTAAAAAAAACACAATACCCAGAAGACTTAAAGGGGCAACCTTGCTCTTATGGATAAGAAGGAGTGAAACAGCACAGGCTGTAACAATACCAGAAAGGCCATACGCCCCTACAAGGGATGCACCCTGTGCTGCAAAGACCCAGTCCACAAGACCAGAGGAAAGAGCAGTCCATGGAAAACCAGAAAAAAGAAGAGAGCTGAGATGTTCTGCTGTAGTCCAAAAAAATGCGGAACTGACGATAAGCAGAAAAGGCGAAAGTTTATACTGCCCAAGGTGCATGAAAAGTGCATAGACCGCAAAATACAAAGCAAGCAAGAGAGCAAGGGCTAAAGGACAGAGCAAAGCCACAATCCAATTGAGACCACCGTATTGATGCGTAGGTAAAGCCGTCCAGTATATTATGGGGTAAATCGCAAAAATTGCACCTAGCCAGCCTTTGAAAAAAGCATGGCTTGGGCAAGCTGCTTTGAATGATATGCTGCTGATGCTAAAAGGAATAAGAATAAGGGCAGGCGGAAAATGAAACCAAGGGTTAGCAAAGCCTAAAAGACCTCCTATAAGACAAAAAAGTAGGGATATAGACAAAATTATTCATCTCCCAAGGTTTCCACCAGTATTGATTCTACATGCTTTGCATTGGCTTCACGAATAGTGAATTTTTTAGCATGGATGGTAAACACTTCCCCTTGACTTGGAATGCGCCCTGCAAATTCAGTAAGATAACCGCCAATGGTTTCCATTTGCTCGGAATGAAGGTCAATGCCGTAGTGCTCTGCCAATTCTTCAAGCTCTGCTTTGCCGGAAAGCAGTAAATCGCCGTTATCAAGTTTCTCAATATCGTTTGGCTTGTCTTCATCATGCTCATCTTTTATTTCACCAACGATTTCTTCAATGATGTCTTCTAAAGTAACCAAGCCGGCAGTTCCGCCATATTCATCAACAACAATCGCCATATGCATTTTTTCTGAGCGAAAGGTATTGAGGATACCGGAAATTCCTGCTGTTTCAGGAACAAAGAATGGTTGACGCATAAAGTCTGAGGCCTGCAAAGAAAAATTGCCTGCAAGCAGAGCAGGAAGCATATCTTTAGCATGTAGCATTCCTACGATGGAATCTCTGGTTTCACGGTAAATCGGAATACGCGAGTGACCGGTTTCTACGATAAGTTCAGCTATGGCCTTAATAGTATCTGATTCTTGGGCTGCGGCCATATCTGTTCGTGGAATCATAATGTCTTCAGCAGTGGTATCCTTGAGTTCAAGAATATTAAGGAGCATAGACACATCTTCATCTCGAATTTCTCCTTCATCTTGAGCATCAAGGATGTATTCTTCAAGATCATGTCCGTTTCTTTTGAAGAAATGTATGAGTTTATGCCAAAATCGATTGTCAGACCCTTCGTCCAACGAAATATCTCCTGTTAATGGTTAGACTCCATGCTCCCAATGTTTGAATACTATCAGGAACGTATTTTAATCAATAATTTACCTTAAGCTGAGATAATAAACACGGCGAAAGAGCATGTCAATGCTGTAAAAGCACTGGATTCTGCGACTTCGCGCAGAATGACGGAGGGAGGATACTGCCACACTGTGCAAAGCATTGTACTATCGCGACTTACACGCGGAAGTGACAGAAGAGGGTAATTGAACTACGGACAAATTAATATGCGTTTGCCTTGAGCAAATTTTTATGCACTTGAATTTAATAACTCTTTATGATATTTATATTATCTTGATTTTGTGGCAGTTTTTTTGCTTAATATCCTATTGATGTCACGAAAGAGGTCTCTTTGAATGTTGCAACGAGTCAAAGCAGAAAATTTAGCTGTCGGGATGTTTGTTGTTGAATATGGCGGTGCTTCGTTCAAGGACTCAAGTACTCGTGTTAATATAAAACTGCAAAGTGAAGCCGAAGTTAATGCTCTGCAATCTACTGGCATCATAGATTTTCTTGTAGATACTGAAAAAAGTCCGGCAAGTTTAGACACTCAAATTTTTCAAAAAAGTCTCACTGCTGTTGATACAAAACTGAATCAAGCCGTGGCTCATGCTCACTCCATGCTTGAAGATACTCGTTTGGGCAAAGCCTTTGATCCACAAGGAGTACTTGCTGTAATTGATTCCATGCTAGAAACAGTGTTTGCCAATCGTTCGGCAGCTCTTTTTCTGACAAAACTTGGAAATTATGATGATTATACATATATGCACTGCGTGAATGTCTCGGTCTTGGCTTCACTGTTTGGTAAGTTTTTGAAACTTTCAGATAGTGAACTGCACAGTTTAAGTTTTTCCGGTTTTGTACACGATTTAGGTAAATCTTTGATCCCGACAGAAATTCTTAATAAGCCTGGCAAACTTACAGAAAAAGAATTTATGATCATGAAAAGTCACCCAATCAAAGGATATATGCTCCTCAGGCATATACCCAATATTTCTAAAGATGTGGTGCTGGGAGCGTTACAACACCATGAAAAATGGAATGGGGAGGGGTATCCACGAGGACTTAAAGGGGAAAAAATTAACCTTTTTGCACGGATTTTAGCTATAGTAGATATTTATGATGCCATGACCAGCAATAGAGTATATCATAAAAAACGGGCTGAGACGGATGTTTTAGGGTATCTTTTTCAACATAAAGATGATTTTGCACCATCTTATGTTGAACTTTTTGTCAAAACAGTGGGGATTTATCCACCAGGGACCTTTGTTCGTGTATCCAATGGCAGAGAAGCTGTGGTTTGTTCAGCAGATCCCTTGCAGCCAACAATGCCCACTATTGCCTTTGTTTCAGAAACAACACGGCAAATCGAGGCAAAATCTTTTCCTCTCAGTTCTCTTTCAATCAACAAAGAGCCTCTCAAAATTACCGAAGTGCTTAATCATCCACCCGGAACCATTGACCTTGCACCATTGCTCTTGCGCTAGTTTCTTTTGTTGTACTCAATTATTATGCTATAAAAAAGCACTTACAAAAATCTAGTGTAAGTGCTTGATATTCTTGGTCGGGATGGAGTGATTTGAACACTCGGTCTCTGCGTCCCGAACGCAGCGCTCTACCAGACTGAGCCACATCCCGATTAAAGGAAAATATGGCTACCTGAATAAACTCAGAAAGGCAAGAGACAAGAAATCTAAAAAACAGTGCAATCTTTGTCATCCTCCTCTCCCAAAAAAATTAAAGATGATGAACAAATCAAGACCGTAGAGTCGCAGGGCAAAGTCCATTGAAACTCACTGATTCCATAAAAAATTGAACACAAGGAAAAACTGGAGACTGCGTACCCTCTTTATGGTAATTCCCCCCTTCTCCGCCATACTACGCGTGAGCCCTAGTATTCAGTTCTTTCCGCTTCGTCATAAAAGATTCAGGCCTTGCAATTTTCCTCTACTGCACCCTGCAATTTATGCATTCAATAACAGAAAATAATATACGCTTGCCCTGCTGTATTTTATTCTACTGCTTGCCGTATCAGAACGATTCTGCTATGTGTTCACTGCTTTTTCGTAAAGAATTATTTTTTGGGAGAAAAAAGAAGTGATTCAATTCAATGCGGTGGATAAATGGTTTGGAGAGCATCATGTTCTCAAAAATATCAATCTCCAAGTAAAGCAAGGAGAAGTGCTTGTCATCTGCGGGCCATCTGGTTCAGGGAAATCGACTCTTATCCGCTGTATCAATGAACTTGAACCTATTCAAAATGGCAGTATTATGGTCGATGGAATGAATTTAGCCGACAGTAAAACAAATTTGACCATGCTCCGCGCAGAAGTTGGCTTTGTTTTCCAGCAATTCAATTTGTACCCTCATATGACTGTACTGGATAATATCACTTTAGCCCCTATACTTGTACGCCATACATCCAAAGTTGAAGCAGAAAAACAAGGCATGAAACTACTGACCAAAGTAAATATCCCTGATAAGGCGCAGGCTTATCCCGGGCAACTTTCAGGCGGTCAGCAGCAGCGCGTTGCCATTGCTCGTGGTCTTGCTATGCAACCTAAAATCATGCTTTTCGATGAACCAACTTCTGCGCTTGACCCTGAAATGATCAACGAAGTACTTGATGTCATGAAGCAACTTGCCAAAGAAGGAATGACCATGATCTGCGTCACTCATGAAATGGGCTTTGCTAGAGAAGTTGCCGATAGGGTTATTTTTATGGATGAGGGACTGCTCATTGAAGAAAATAATCCGGAAACATTTTTTAATCATCCGCAAAACGAACGAACCAAAGATTTTTTGAGCAAAATATTGACTCACTAAATTTACTCTATACTTGATGACTTTTTGGTAATAGTCACCCAAAAGTCTTTTTTTACCCCTCGAACCCACAAAACTCACAAAGGAGAAAGCAATGAAGGTTCTAAAAATTGTAGCACTTGTTGCCTTGGGCATAATGGTAGCTTCAGCTGCCTTTGCCGGTTCCACCTATGATCGCGTAATGAAAACCAAAACCGTGCGCGTTGGAACGCAAACCAGTTCCGCACCTGCTGGTTTCATCAATGAAAATGGAGACCTTGTTGGCTTTGACGTAGATATAGCCAAAGAAATTTGTAAACGTGTTGGTGCTCAGTTCAAACATACTGAAGTCAACAACACCACGCGCATCACCATGCTCGTTTCAGGACAATTAGATATGACACTGGCTAATATGACTCATAAACGCGACCGTGATCAAGATATAGATTTCTCCATTACATATTTCTTTGACGGACAAAAATACCTTGTTCCTGCTGGTAAATATAAATCTGTAAAAGAATTGATAGGCAAAAAAATAGCTTCAGGACAAGGTACTACTTCCATCAAAAACTCCATTGCTTATATGAAATCCTTGGGTGATACTCACGCTGAAAAAAATCATATCGGCTTTCAAAATGAAGCAGAAGAGTACCAAGCTTTGAAACTTGGCCGTGTTGAAGCCATGACTACTGATTCTAGCCTTCTGGTAGGCGTTGCTGCCAATGATCCCGGTAAATATGAATTAATCGGTGACTTTATTTCTGATGAGCCTTACGGCATTGGTTTGCCGGAAGATGATTCAGATTGGAGAGATGCTGTGAATGCTGCGCTGCAGGACATGTGGCGCGATGGAACCTATCATAAAATTTACAACACATGGTACGGCCCTGATTCAAAATGGGCTTTCCCCCTGACAGGTAAAATTGAACTCTGGCCTTAAGCATACAATAACACAGGCAAGATTGAGTTGCTTTGATAGCTCAATCTTGCCTTCGTAAACATAAATCGGCCATCAGCCGTACTGTACTCAATCATGCGCATTAAAATTTTTAAGCAAGTATGGACTCAATATTTCACACTATGCGCTTTTTTTTGCTTGTGTGCGGTGTATTTCATTTTCTTTTTTGAACCACCTTATCAATTTGACTGGGGCATATACTTTCGCACCAACAGCACCTATAATTTCATCTATGGTTTAGAGCTGGTGCGTGGGCTTGGACTGACTTTGGTCATGTCCCTCATTTCTGCGATATTGGCTCTCATGCTCGGCATTTTTTTTGGTCTGGCAAGACTCTCTCGTTTTAAGCCACTGTACGCGCTTGCCACGGCATATATAGAACTTTTTCGTAATACCCCGCTTTTGGTTCAAATTTATTTCTTTTACTTTGCCTTCCCCCTCATTCTGCCGGATACAGTCAGGCAATGGATATTTTATGATATTGACATAAGCTGGTTTGGCTTAAATTTCACTTTTGAATTTTGGTGTATGGTGCTTGCTCTTTCCATTTACACTGGCTCCTACATGGCTGAAATCATCCGTGCCGGCCTACAATCTATCCCAAAAGGCTTATTGGAAGCAGCCTATTCTTCTGGGCTCAGCTATTTTCAAGTTCTTCGAAAAATCATTTTGCCCATTGCTTTTCGTAATATCATTCCGCCACTGGGCAGTGAATTTTTGAACAACCTGAAAAATTCCTCCCTTTCCATGTTCATAGGTGCAATGGACCTTGCTTGGCAGATGACAGAAATGAGTTCTCTTTCCTTTAAGAATTTTGAATTCTCCTGCCTTACGTCCCTTTTCTATCTTGGCACCTGTCTCTTCATCTCAACTCTTATGAATGCAATAAATAAAAAATTAAAAATAGGCGATAATGAGAAACAAAACATTATAGATATTTGCCTTAATTACTGCTTGTGGCCGTTCAGTGTATGTCAAATATATGTAACACAAATTTTACGCAGGACAAGCCGTAAACGCAGTCTTCGCAAACAATCGCTCACTTATACTCCACTGGAAGCTTTGCTGCATAACACACTCAAATATATTAGAAAAATTTCTTCCTCAATACTGAAACTCAGTTTTCTCGCGACCCTTATCTACTTACTTATTTGTACCATGCTTGCACTCTTTGCTTTTGATTGGCCAAGTTTAGGGAACTTGCTCAAACTGCTTTTTGTCTATCGCTTTCCAGCGCATGATGCCATCTACGCAGGATTGGGCGGAGTCACTCTGACGATTGTACTCTCTGCCATCGTTCTTTTGGCAAGTTTTCCATTAGGACTTATTGTTGGCTTAGGGCGAGTTGCTCGCAATAGAATTTTCTGCTTTCCTTGTATGGCTTATATAGAGCTCATCAGGGGTAATCCGCTGATTATGGTTATTTTCTGGTCATACTATTTTATTGGCATTATACGCGGAGAATTTTTAGATCCCATTCTTTCAGGTGCCATAGCCATGACAATTTTTAATGCAGCCTATCTTGCTGAAATAGTCCGCACAGGAATCCAAAATCTTCCTCAAGGGCAATTTGAAGCAGCGTACTCTACTGGACTTTCCTACTGGCAAACCATGCGTAAAATAGTACTGCCTCAATCACTCAAACAAATGTTACCGGCGATTGTAGGACAAAGCGTGGCCATGATTAAGGATACGTCACTTATTTCATTTATCGGAGTTGTCGAGTTAACTCGTGTCGTGGTCATTATGAATAATCGCAAAGCCGAACTTATATTTGAACTCTATTTCTTTGCAGCAATTGTTTATTTTGTGCTGTGCTACTCACTTTCGCTATGGGCTAATCGCTTAGAAAAAAAACTGAGCCCTGAACAAATACGCCTTGCCATGTAACATCTTTTGCATATTTCTATATGGACATCGCTCATAAAAAAATCCCAGCAATGCATTTCAGCTGGGATTTTTTATAGATTTTTTTATCAACAAAAAATGTAAAAATTACGATTGCTGTTGTTCACGTCGATCGACTCCGGATCTGCGATCAGGAACCGTGCGACGATCATCTTGTTCACGTTCAACAGCACGCCTTTCACTTGTTTGACGGCGTGACTCACCAGAACGCCTATCGGATTTTTTTCTTTTATCTTCCATGCTTACCCCCTATTTTGAACAACATACAACACTTTTAAGTCATAATTATGTACTGCAAATCACCCACACATGCAAGTACAATGAAGTTATTTGAAACCCATGCTCATCCACAGCTAGTCCACACGAAGCGCTTCGCGCACAGAACGCACTGCTTTAAGCTTTTTCAAAACAGCATATAACTGTGTTGAATCCTTAACCTCTACAATAAAATCCAACTGGGAATTTCCATCCACGTTCGAGACAAATGTACCCGAATCAATATTCACATCCATTTCGCCAATCAAATCACAAATTTTCCCTAACATCCCTTTTTCATTAAGGCATACGATACGAATTTTAACTGGATACGGTTTTTCCTCCTGTCCTTCCCAAGACACACTAAGTATCCTTTCAGGTTCAAAATTGCGTACATTTTGACAATCACTGCGATGCACGGTTAAACCTCGACCCCGTGTAACATAACCTACAATTAAATCTCCGGGGAGCGGATTGCAGCAGGAAGCCAAATGCAAAACAGCTCCATTAACCCCTGCTATTTTTACTGCGTCTTTTAAAGATGGCACTTTTTTTTCTTTTATTTCAGCTGTTTCCTTATGTTCTGGTCTTACAGCTGTTTCCGTATCGCCTTCAAGCAGTGCTTTAAGTTTATTGATCACTTTTGTAGGGGTAATAGCAACATAGCCAATTTGAGCTAAAAGCTCTTCTGCCGAAACAAAAGACAGTTCTGCTGCAACTTTGGCAAGGTCTTTATTTTTTATGGCTTTAGATACATTGACTCCACGCCTGCGTCCTTCTTTTTCTAAAAGATCTCGGCCTGTTTCAACCGCTAAAGAGCGCTCTGCGGTTTGTATATAACGTTTTATGCGGGTTTTGGCTCTTGCTGTCTTGACAAATTTTAACCAGTCTAAGTTTGGTTTGCTGCCTTCTTTGGTAATGATTTCAACTCGGTCTCCATTCTTTAAGGGCGTAGACAAGGTTTCTAATTTACCGTTTATTTTTGCCCCAGCGCAGTGGTCACCGACTTCAGAATGAATTGAATAAGCAAAATCAATAGGGCAAGCCTCTGCTGGGAGTTGTTTTAAGTCGCCAGTTGGGGTATAGACCTGAATTTCTTTTTGAAACGTAGCAGACTTGAAATGGGCAAGAAATTCTTCAGAATTATATTCGCCTTGCCATTCAAGCATTTGTCTAAACCATTTATATTCTTTAGCATTTTTGGGGTTGATTGTTTTCTTTCTGACTGTCCCTTTGCCAACTTCTTTATATTCCCAGTGTGCTGCCACGCCATATTCTGCGATTTGATGCATTTCTGCTGAGCGAATTTGGATTTCAATAATTTCGTTATCAGGTCCAAAAACAGCGGTGTGCAGAGACTGGTAGCCATTCTCTTTAGGTCTAGAGATATAGTCCTTAAAGCGCGCTTGTATGGATTTCCATGCGCCATGAACATAGGCAAGGATAGCGTAGCAGTCTTCAAGCGTCGGCACTACTATGCGAAAGGCGAGTAAATCAAAAATTTCATCAAATTTTAGTCCCTGCTGCTGCATTTTTGTATAAATCGAGAACAAATGCTTTGTCCTCCCAAAAACATTACCTTCTATATTCTTTTCCAATAATGCAGCTGTGAGTAGGGCAACAACTTTATCAATATATTCTTGCTTTGATGCAGGATGGTTTGCAATTTTTTCTTGAAGCTGGGCATAAACATCAGGTTTAAGGTATTTTAAGCATAAATCTTCAAGTTCGACCTTAAAGCTATGGAGTCCTAATCGATTTGCTAAAGGCGTATAAATTTCAAGTGTTTCCTGTGCAATTCTCAATTGTTGATGTGGCTTCATAAACTCTAGCGTTCGCATATTATGTAATCTATCCGCCAACTTTACAACAAGCACACGCGGATCATTGGC
The DNA here is from genome assembly GCA_963678135.1 of Desulfovibrionaceae bacterium. Lineage (GTDB taxonomy): Bacteria > Desulfobacterota > Desulfovibrionia > Desulfovibrionales > Desulfovibrionaceae > JAHJKV01. The sequence goes on from OY782667.1 coordinate 1,887,428, forward strand.
TGCAGCAAGTAGCATCTTGCGAATGCTTTCTGCCTGCGCCTCAAGTTTATCAGGAAAATCTAAGCGACTAATTTTGGTTAAACCATCAACAATATCTGCAACTTCTTCACCAAAAAGCTCATGAATTTCATCAATGCTAATTCCAGCATCTTCTACAGTATCATGAAGTAGCCCAGCAGCGATGGCGGTCTCATCCATCCGCTGCAAGGTTAGTATATATGCGACTTCAATAGGGTGTGAGATATACGGCTCTCCTGAACGGCGCATTACTCCTTGGTGCGCTTTGGCAGCAAACATAAAAGCAAGTTGTATAAGGGCTAAGTCCGGCTGAGTAATATACTGCCTAACATTTTCCAGTATATCCTCTATTCGTATTCTCACTGTTCTATCCATTTCCGCTCCCTTAAAATCAAGCCAAAACAGCAAATATTATGGCTGTAAGCTAACAGTATGTTTTTGCAAAACAGTAGGAATCCACCACCAATCAGAATTATGTCCAATTCCCGAAGGAGCAGGTTCTATCCCCTGTATTCGTCGATGGACAATCGGCAAACTGTGAGGGACATATAAAAAAGTATAGGGCTGATCTTGATGTAAAATTTCTTGTACTTTCCAGTAAATACCTTTTCGTTCAAGTTGATCTAAGCTCATTTGCCCTGCTTCAAGCAAAGCGTCAACTTCAGGGTTGGCATAATGCATAAAATTCAGCATCGGACTTGCCTGAGAATGCCATACTTGCGAAAGATCAGGGTCAGCAGGAGTACTCCAGCCCATAATAATGGCATCAAATCGCCCTTTATTCAAAAATTCTTGTAAAAATGCTGCCCATTCTACAGTGCGAACCTTGACTTGTATTCCTATTTCTCTCAATCGCTCTTGGATAATAATTGCGGTTTTAATACGCTGAGAATTTCCTTGATTTGTCAAAATGGTAAAGGCAAAAGCTTGTCCATCTTTGTCTAATATGCCATCCCCATCATGATCCTCCCATCCAGCCTGTGCTAAAATTTCAAGAGCCTTATTCGGATCATAAGACAAGGGCTTTAGCTGAGAATTACAGGCCCAAACATCAGGTTTATACGGTCCATTAGCTATACTGCCCAAACCCAAAAGCACGCCATCAACAATTTCCTGTCGATCAATCGCATAGCTCATGGCTCTTCGTATACGCACATCTGAAAAAAGAGGATGCTCTGGGCGCAAATTATAGCCTAAAAATGTATACGCAGAAGCAATATATTTATATTTGATAAAATGCTTTTTCCACCAAACAGAATGCGTCTGATAGACATAATCCATGGGGCTCAAAGTCAACAAATCAAGTGCCCCTGCCTTGAGTTCTAAAAACTGAGTTCCTTGATCAGGAATAATCCTATACACGAGTTCATCAATATATGGCTTACCTAGAAAAAATCCAGGGTTTGCTTGCAAAACAATCACTTGCCCTGCTTTCCATTCCTTCAGTTGATATGGCCCAGCTCCAATAGGATTACGAGCAAAGTCTGTTGCCATTGGATTTTGCCCTTCGAGAATATGCCTTGGCAAAATATTACTCATCCAGCTGACTAAAGCACGAGCAAAAGGTTTTTCATAGCGTACTTCAAAAGAAAATGTACCTGTTCTATGGAACTCTTGTATTCTTTGAAAATCGCCGGCATAGGCAGTTGGTGTCTGGGGGTCAATTGTAAAACGATATGTAAATTCTACATCCTCGGCAGTCAGGGGCCTACCGTCAAACCACTTAATATCCTCACGCAGCTTAAATCGTAATAATCTGCCCCCTTCAAGAACTTGGTATGATTCACAAGCATAAGGAACAATCTTCAAATTTTTATCATATTTCAGTACACTGACAAATATTTGGGAAGCAATTTGGTGCGAGGTAGCGTCTGTTGCCAAAATATCAATAAGATTCGTAGCATCACCCAGTAAAGCCTGATTCAAGCGTCCACCAGAACACGGAAGGTCGCAGGCAGCATAATCCGTAGCAGTGGCAATATTTTGTGTAGGCTGCTCTTCCTGCTCAGCTGTGGTATCAGAGCAAGCCCAAACAAAGGGCGCAAAGCCTAAAAAGATGAAGACAAGACAATTTTTCCAAAACAAATACTTGCCAATTCTAAAATTTTTCAGCATATCATTCAAATTGTTCATGGCGTTAAACCCAGTATGCACGAAGTAACAAATAAAGCCAATAACCCTCTTGCTCTTGCGAGACAAGTCAAGTACACAGTATAGGGTTACAGAATTATCAATGTAAACTATTTTTATAAGAGATACTTTTATTTATGTTCTTAGAAGAAAACGAAACAAAAATACGAAAGATTCTACAGCACTTCGTATCCGGCACTATCCCCGAATACATCCTTGAGATGGCTCAAGAGGCCGTACCAGAGGAAAGTATTATTAAAACCACGGTTGATGCAAATGATTCCTCTTGGGAGGTTACTGCCTTGGTGCAAGGAGAAGACTTCCAAAATTATTCTCCTAAAATATCAATTGACCTTACAGAAGAAACCATTAAAGCCGATTGCAATTGCCAAGAATTTTTCACCGATGCGTGCAAACATGTTGCAGCCTTGGCATCAAAATTTCTTGCAAATTTTAATTTGGAAACCGCGCAAGAAGTCACTGCAAATAAACAGCATAATTGGCGCCAAACATTTCGTGAATATTTTACAAGTGAACCAGAGCCTGAATCAGGCAAGCATTATATTATTTTTCGCCTTTATCCTGAAGCAGGAAGATTGCAAGTCGCTTTTTTCCGAGCTCGCCAAAATAAATCCGGCATTTCTCAAGTACAAAATGAAATAAGTTTAGCTCAGCTTGTAGATAACCCTGATTGGTGTGAACTCAGCCCTAAATTGCCTGAGGTTGCGGAGCAGATAGGCCACTATCTTGACTACAGAGGACACCGAGTTGAATTACCGCCAGGGCTACACTCTTGGTTTTTCAGAGTCATTAAAAATGAACACTATACTTATTTAAGAGATTCAGACCAACCCGTCAGCATCGTTCGCAAGCCAATGCAGCTTCGTCTTTCACCAAAACTTAATGAAGACGGACTGTATTTTGACATTTTGCTCAACCGAGAAGATACACCGCCATTTTCTATTCAAAGCAAAGAAGAAATATATTTTTACGGCAGGCTTCCTTTGTGGCTTTATTGGAAAAACACCTTTTACCCTGTCCAAACAGGTTTAGAGCCACAACTTGTACAAGAAATGGTAGAACAACAGCCCGTGGTGCCACATGCTGAAATTTCAGAATTTTTAGACAGAGTGTGGACTCAAATACCGGTCTCCGACCTCTATGGACACGAAGATTTCTTAGAACGCATGGGTTCTATTTTTGTCAAAGCAGAATTTAACCCAAAACTTTTCTTAGATGAAGAAGGCAGTTTACTCACGCTAAAAATTCAAAATATCTATGAAACTGAAGACGGTGAGTTCCCACTTATGGGGCCAACTCCGGAGCTCCAGACCGGTTCCTACCGCGCCAATGGTAAATCTTATCTCATACGCCGTGCCCAAGATGAAGAAACTCAACTCATGGCAGAGCTGACCGATATGGGTTTTACCGCGCGTAATAATCATACTTGGTTTATGGAGCAGGAAGAAGCCATCAATTTTCTCCTTGATTACTACCCTGCATTGGTCGATGCCTATCGCGTCTATGGTGAACAGAATCTCACTCGCTACAAAGTACGCCTTTCTCAACCGCAAGTTGTTGCTGAAATAGAAACAGACGAAGAAAATAAATGGTTTAATCTTGATCTTGCCGTGGAATATGACGATCAAAGAGTACCTATTGAAATAATATGGAAGGCTTGGACAGCCGGCAAAAGATATGTCCAGCTGAAAGATGGCTCTTATACTTCCTTGCCTGAATCTTGGCTCAAAAAATTAGGCTACAAACTCCAAACCTTAGGCATAGATTCTGAAAAGCCACCGCAGACTCAATTTCAACAATTTGAACTCCCTGTATTGGACAAAATTATTGAAGATCTTCCACAAACAAAAACAGATGAATTTTTTGTCAATCTTAAAGAAAAAATTACAAACTTTGAACAAATACAAAATCTTGAACAACCACATGCACTCAAAGCGACCCTCAGACCATATCAATTGCAAGGACTTTCATATCTTAACTTTTTACGCGATTATGGTTTTGGAGGTATCCTTGCCGATGAAATGGGGCTTGGAAAAACTATTCAAACCCTGTCCTTTATTCAGCATCTTGTAGAACGAGGCATTGAAGGGCCAAACCTTATTATTGTGCCAACGTCAGTCTTACCCAACTGGGAAAGAGAGGCAGCCAAATTCGTACCTAATTTAACACGTTTAACTATTTACGGCACCAAGCGTGATGATCTTTTTCAGCATATCATGCGTTCAAATCTTATTATCACGACTTACGCTCTGCTTCGGCGCGACCTTGAAGAGCTGAATAAATATAAATATGCTTCAGTCATTCTTGATGAAGCACAAAATATTAAAAATCCAAATACCATAACTGCTCGTAGTGTCCGTAAACTTGAAGCAGACATGCGCCTTTGCCTTTCAGGAACACCCATTGAAAACAATCTTTTTGAACTGTGGAGCTTGTTTGAATTTCTCATGCCCGGCTTCCTTGGTTCCCAGCACAGCTTCCAGCGTGGCATAGTTAAACCTATTAAAGACGGACACGAAGAATCTTTAGAATATCTCAAAGGCAGGGTGAAACCATTTATTATGCGCCGCACCAAAAACGAAGTTGCCAAAGACCTGCCACCCAAAGTGGAAACTGTCCAATACTGTGACCTTATCGAAGAGCAACGCGAACTGTACAATGCTTTAGCCAAAAAACTCAAAGATCAAGTGCTCAAAGATGTGGATGAAAAAGGCATGGCCAAAAGCCAAATGTCTATTCTTGATGCTCTGTTAAAATTACGACAAATTTGCTGTCATCCCCGTTTACTCAAACTCGATATGCCGGGCATTACAACCAATTTACCTTCAGGGAAATTTGAAGCATTCAAAGGCCTGATTACTGACATCACAGAATCAGGGCACAAGGTTTTAGTTTTTTCACAATTTGTGCAAATGCTCCATGTTATTCGAGCATGGCTCAATGCACGAGAAATTCCCTATACCTATCTTGATGGTGCGAGCAAAGATCGATTTGAACAAGTGGATAAATTTAATGAAACACCAGAAATTCCTATTTTCCTTATTTCACTCAAAGCCGGCGGTACCGGCCTCAACCTCACCAGCGCAGACTATGTCATTCATTACGACCCGTGGTGGAACCCTGCTGTAGAAAATCAGGCGACTGACCGAACTCACCGCATTGGGCAAAAACGCCAAGTCTTTGCCTATAAAATGATCTGCCAAAATACTGTAGAAGAAAAAATACTTGGCCTCCAAGAAGCTAAAAAGAATGTAGCCGAGGCCATCATTCCGGGGCACAGCGCTTTGGAATCCCTCACACGAGATGACCTTGAAATGCTTTTTGAAATTTAGCAAAGAAACTGGATACTGCAATGTACACGCAGCGTGATAAGAGTGGAGGGGAACATGAATCGTATTTTTCTTATTGCAACTTTTGTTTTCGACCCTTTGCACTACTTTTGGGAAAGTGAACGCACTAAACGCAATGTTGCAGGACTTTTAATAGCTGTTTTTCTCTTGAGCCTAGGAGCTATTGAACTCAAACGGCAAGGTATTTTCCTGCCGATTTGTCATTATTTACCCTCAAGCAACCATTTTTTTGCAATAAACGTAGCCTTCACTCTGGTTTTGATCATAGAGGTTCTCAGTCTTGTTTTCACTGTTCCATGTTCGCTTTCTAAATCTATTGGAAAACAATTTGAAATTTTAGCTCTTATCCTTTTACGAAGCTCATTCAAAAAACTCATCGAACTCCCTGAACCCATTAGCCTTGCAGGGCATACAGATACCCTGCTTTCAATAGCCACAGATGGCCTCGGAGCTTTGATCATTTTCTTTCTGCTTGGAATTTTTAGAGTTCTCATGGTGCAAGATGCTAGCATGAAAAAAGGAGAAATGCTCTTTCGCTATGTTGCTGCCAAAAAAATTGTAGCACTCGCCTTACTCTGCATCTTTTCGAGCATGGGCATTTATCAAGTGTGGCATATTGCTATAGGCCGGCCTTCCTATGATTTTTTTAGTGCCTTTTACACAGTACTTATTTTTTCAGATATTTTATTGGTACTAATAGCCCAACGCTTTCTCCCACGATTTCGCTCAGTTTTTCGCAATTCAGGCTTTGCGCTTTCCACTCTTTTCATTCGTCTTGCGCTCACGGCTCCGGCATACTGGGATGTCCTTTTAGGTACCGGTTCAGTCATTTTCGCTGTACTGCTCACCTTAGTCTACAATACATTCTATGCTCCGGCAGTAAATATGCCTCGCATAAAAAAATAGCACCCAGGCTGTGCAACAATCAAAGCACAATAGAGTTCAAGCAAAAATACTTATATTAAAACGGTACATCATCCATACCGCTAGCTTCCGAAGGAAAAGCCGGCCCTAAATCTTCGTTTGCTTCAGGAGCTTGTTGCGCGCCCTGCTGTGAAGCCTGCCCCCCTTGGGGAGATTGTTGATAGCCAGATTGTTGATAGCCAGACTGTTGTGACTGTTGTTGATAGCCACCTTGCGAGTTATCTCTTCGCGACTCCAGCGAAGAAACACTATCCGCTATAATTTCAGTCGTATATCTATCTTGCCCATTTTGATCTTGCCATTTACGCGTTTGCAGTTTGCCTTCTACAAGCACCAAGCTCCCCTTAGACAAATAATTTGAAACAAACTCAGCAGCTTGTCGCCAACACACAACACGATGCCACTCAGTACGCTCTACGCGCTGCCCAGAGTTTCTGTCCTTGTAGCCTTCATCGGTAGCCATCGTAAAATTCGTTACTGCATGTCCAGCTTGGGTATACGAAAGTTTAGGGTCTTGCCCTAACCGACCAATAAGAATCACTTTATTCATACTGCCAGCCATATATCCTCCCTTGTTCTACGCGATTTTACGCCATTTTATTTATAAAATTTTACCCATGGACTTCATCCACCCATTCCGAGTGTACACGAGCCACGACTTCCTGAACAACACTTAACTGCTTTTCTGGACAAATACCAACAAGTGCTTGGCCTGCCTCCACTGTTTCCCCTCGATGAAAATATACGGAATAAATAATTCCTTCCGGCCCATCATACATCAATGGCGTTTCCCTTTTCATACGGGAAGCAATAAGAATTTCCATGCCAGATCGAACCTTAACTGACCGTTTGCCGGAAAGTTTCAGCTTTGTATCTAATTCAGGAATAAAATAATATTTAGCTTGTTCAGGGGCAACAAAAAGATGCAAGGTTTTTTGAAGAATACGTTCAATCACTTCCTCACATGACAAGTAATGTCGAACTGTCATAAGCACTTGCCCTGCTTCGACAAAGGATTGGTCTAAGGGCATTACTTCTAAAACTTCGCCATTTTCAGACGCATACAGCGTTTTATCATTATTTTCACGAGTAATGGTGACAAGAGGGGTGCCATTTTTTTCTCGAAACTCGCCGGAAGCTCCATATACAGAGTCTCCAGCAACAAGCTGTGCATACTTCACAAAACCTGTATGCGGAGCAACTATCTCTATGATTCTATAAGGAGACGCTTTAATTTCTTCTAATAATTCCCGAATATTAAACATTTTCAATGCCCCTTAGACGGCAAAATATTTTTGCAAGGCGTACTGCTTTTATCAGGCTAAAAGACTGTATATGGTACAGGCAAGATAAGAAATGTGTTTTTCCTCAAAGAACCTACACAAAGTACAACAATATATGCAGATAGGACGCTTAGATACAATATTATATGCGTTAAAAAACCAAAAAGATTTGCTACTCTTGTTGTTTTTTGCGCTCTTCAATCATTTTTTTCTGTACTTCCAGTATCAATTTATCAAGCGTTGACATCTGTTGACGATTCAACTCACCAAAATTAAATCCTACAAGACCGCTATCAAAAATACGAACAATCTCTGCTGGTACATTGCTTAAAAAAACTTTTCTATCCAAATAAAAAGTAACTTTGTTTACTTTTTTTGTTTTTAATCGTTTTGTCGGATCGTTGAGTGAAAAGCCAGAAGCCGATAAATCTTTCACATCAAACTGAACATTTGCAACTACAGCCTTAAACCCCGGAATTTTTGCGCGAAAAGCCTTTCTATTCGTGCTATCAGCATTACCACTTTTAATTGAAAACTTCATCTCTCTTCCTCCGTGAAGAGGATAATATCACATACGGCGTTCCAACACAAATTCTACACGGCGGTTTTTTGCCCTATTTGCTTTTGTCGTATTAGGGAGCAAAGGGTTTAAGTCTGCCAAGCCTGTAGCGGTAATGCGTTCCGGCTCAATGCCCATTCTTAAAAGAAAGCGAAGAACACTGACAGAACGCAAGGCTGAAATTTCCCAATTATCCTTAAAACGCCCTTTCCCCTGAGGCGGAATATTATCTGTATACCCTTTAATATTTATATTTTGCTGAAAATTTTTAACAAGAAATTTTTTCATTCCAACCAACACACGTTTACCAGCTCTCGTCAATTCGACAGAACCTGACTCAAAGCAAATATCTCCGGGTATACGCAAAGTGATAACACCATTTTCAAAGGTTGCAGACAGTATTCCTGCAACGCCCTGTGTTGTTTGTAATAATTTGACATCTGAAAATACTTTGCGCTGTTGTTCAATGATTTGACGTCGTGTCGTAATCTGATTCACCAACACAGCTGCTTCATCTTGCGTAATGCGTTCTGTCACAACCTTATCATGCTTGAGAGCCTGAGACATGGACTCAAAAGCATTATCAAACTTTTTAGGATCAATCTCAGATAATGAATACAGCAAAATAAAAAAAACCAGTAAAAGTAAAGAAAGATCAGTAAATGTTGTTAGCCACTCTTGACCATCACCCTCATCTTCCTCGGCAGGAGGTAGCATGACGCTACTACTGTTATTAGAACCAGGATCATAGGCCATATCAAGCCTCTCTATCCTTAGGCGCAAGGAAACTTGAAAGCTTTTCGTACACCAAAACAGGATTATTATTTTCTAAAATAGATTTTCCACCTTCAAAAATAATTTGTAAACTCAATTCTTCTTGTAATGTTCTGGCTCGCAGCTTTGCACCAATAGGGATAAAAAGCATGGTTCCCATCATTGCTCCATAAAAAGTCGTCAGCAAAGCAACAGCCATGGCCGGACCAACAGTGCTTGGATCATCTAATTTAGAAAGCATTTGAATCAAACCAATAAGCGTACCCATCATTCCAAAAGACGGAGCAAGCGATGCAAGGCGTTTGAACACATCATGTGCAATCTGATGTCGCCTACGCATTGATGTTATTTCAATCATAAGTGTATCCTGAATCATTCGAGGATCAGCATTATCAGCAATAAGCTGGCAGGACTTTTTTAACACCAAATTTTCAGTAGAAATATTTTCCAAGGCCACGAGACCTTCACGCCGGCTAATTTCAGCTACCTTGACCATAACATTGACAACATCGCGCACTTGCGATGTACGCGAGCCAAAAGCTTTCAAGCCTGCCATCATTGCTTGCAAAACTTCTTCAAAAGGAAAAGCCACCATAATGGCAGCAAGTGTGCCACCAATAACAATCATCATTCCTGGAATATTGATAAAGACATCCACTGCGCCACCAATAAGAATGGCACCTACAACCAAAGCGAGGCCAATAATCATGCCCAAAAGCGTTGATATATCCATAAAAACAACCTTTTCCTTTGTTCAAAAGCTCGTCTTGCTCATGTTCAAACTAAAATCATCGTACACTTAAAATCTTTATCGGTAAATATCCTGTAAACTAAAGGGCTGATCAATAGTGTACAACAATAAATTTTGGGGCAGTCAATTGCTTGCCTTAAAGGGACTGGACACATGGAGGTATTTTAGATGATACTGTGTCTTCTCGCAACCCATAGTCTTCAAATAAGGATTAAAGAGCCATGAAGCATTTTGCTATAATCATACTTCTTGTTATCAGCCTTCCCCTTACGGCCTGCTCTATGCGCGAAGTAAAGCAAAACTATGATTCTGTCCGCAACTGGGTTTTTAATACTCAGCCGACAGCGCAACCTTTTGTGGTTGAAGATACAACGCCTATCATAGAAATTAACTATGATGCAGCCGACTGCCTATACGCAGACCTATGGCTAGAACTGTCACCTGAATCGCCCATCTATTATACTTTTTTTACAGACCTCGCGAACCCTGAAATCACCGCCCCCTTTGGACGAGTAGTTACAGAACAAGTCGCTGCGCGTTTAGCGCAAAAAGATTATAAGATTGTTTCAGGGCAAGCAAGAAAGGATGACTATACCACTCCTGAACCAGTTCGCCAACTTCCGAGCACACAAAATAAAGAAGGTTCCCTTGAACAGAATACTACGGCAACTGATGAGCCAGAACTTTCCTTATCTGAACAATTTCGCCCAATCTGGCCATGTATCATGACTGGTGACTATCTTATTGGCGATGATGTTATTTTTATTTCAGCTAGAATTAACACCATCAGAAATAATCAACTTATTTCGTCCTACCAGTGGACAGTACCCATTAACCAAAATACCAGAACACTTTTACCGCAATTAAAAAAGCCACAACGCGGGATGCGCCCTACAGTGCAAACTCGCTTTTAAGATACACTCTTATGCCTCATGCAATATTTTTCCCTACCATGAAAAGGAGTATATAGAATGAAAAGGAGCATATAATATGTACTGGTTATGGTGCCCACTTTTGGCTTATTTTCTCGGTTCACTGCCTTTTGGACTTTTTATTGCTCGAATGAGCTGTGGAATTGATCTGCGCGAGCAAGGTTCGTGCAATACAGGAGCTACAAATGTAGCGCGGCTTTGCGGTGTGAAATGGGGGCTTTGTGCTTTGCTACTTGATATGCTCAAAGGATATATCCCTGTTTATATGGATACAGAAGTCAGTACATCCATCTTTTTTATCAGCCTTGTGGCTTTGGTCGCAGTACTGGGGCATGTTTTTTCTCCTTTTTTGCGCTTCCGCGGTGGTAAAGCCGTGGCTACCAGTATTGGAGCTTTTGCTGCCCTTGCGCCAGCAACTACCCTTGTTTGCGTTCTTTTAGCAATTCTGGTCATTGCCACTTCAGGCTATGTTTCTCTCGGTTCCCTGACCTTTGCTTTGGCTCTGCCCGTCTTCTCTATACTTTTTGGTGCATGGTCGTATATACCACTTGCCTGTATACTCACCCTTCTTCTATTTTGGCGACACAAAGAAAACATTTCCCGTTTATACCGTGGCGAAGAAAATTCTTGGCAATTGAAGAAAAAATGAAAAACAGCACAGAGCATAGTGCTAAATACAGCAAAAACTTAAAAAGAACTGACCCGCTTGAGCAAAGAAAGCATAGCATCGACAACTGGAACTAAACTCTTTCGCTGGAGGGCAGAACCAGGAATGCCATGTGGTAATATACTTTTAATTGCAACACGAGAATCCTGTTCAACTTGATCCCACTTATTCAAAACCAACATTCTTGGTATTTGAGTCAACTCCAGCTCGTTAAGAATATGTTCTACGGCTTCAAGCTGCTCTGCCATTTCTGGATGTGAGGCATCCGCGACCACAAGCAAAACATCCGCAGCATGCAGTTCTTCTAAGGTAGCCTGAAACGCTTCTTGTAGATCCGCAGGTAAATCACGAATAAAACCAACTGTATCGGTCAACACAATTTCCCTGTCCTCAGGAAAGCGAAAACGCCGTGTACTGGGATCAAGAGTAGCGAAAAGCTTGTTTTCAGCGAAAACACTTGAACATGTCAGGGTATTCAGCAAAGTCGATTTACCAACATTAGTATAGCCTACCAAGGCCACTATGGGCAAACCTGTTTTTGCCCTACGTTCCCGAGTACGAGCCCTACGTTCGCGTAAATTTTTCAATTCTTTTTTCAGTTTAGCAATGCGATCCCTCGCACGCCGTCTGTCCACTTCAAGTTTTGTCTCCCCAGGTCCACGGCCGCCAATTCCTCCCATCAGCCGGCTCATGGCATGACCTGCGCCGGCCAGTCGAGGCAACATATATTTCAGCTGCGCCATTTCGACCTGTAGTCGCCCTGAACTGCTGCTTGCATGTTGGGCAAAAATATCCAAAATTAATTGCGTGCGATCCAATACCTTACGCTCGGTCAAAGCGGTTATATTACGAATTTGAGAAGGGGAAAGATTTTGTTCAAAAATCAGTATTTCTGCTCCTGTTTGTAAGGCGAGAACTTCTAATTCTATCAATTTTCCTTTACCTAAGATAAACTTTGGGTTCATCCTTCGTACTCGCTGCATCATATTTGCAACAGGTGTAAGCCCTGCGGTTTTTGCTAAAGCAGCAAGCTCTTCCATCCGACTTTTCTGCACAGTTTTCGATGTATCAGCAACAGATACAAGTAAAACACGTTCTTTTTCTGTATGTGCAGTATGCTTTTTTGTTTGGCGAGAAAATTCTTCTTCCAAGGCAAGAACTTGTGCGTGTACATCAAAATCTGCATTATCCCACACAGTAGAGGGATACACTTCAAAACTCTTGCCCTGCACATTTGCTGGCAAAAGATGCCCTATCTGTACCCTTAAAGGTAAACCTTCTGAACTCACTGAAAGTGCAACAATACAATCAAAACGCAGAAAAACCATATCCATCAAATCTTCTTCGCTTAATAATTCAGAATCAAAATGTGTATGGATAAAGCGTAAACCGCGCAAACGAGAATTTCCAAAACGGGCTTTAGAGAGTTCAGGAATATAAATAGATTGAGAATCACCAACTAAGACCAAAACAATTTTGCCTTGCCTGTCTACAAGCACAGCAATTTGACGTCCAATATCATTGCTTAGCTTAGCCAGTTCTCTGCCCTGTTCTTTGCTGTACAATGCAGAGCGAGGATAATGACGCTGATACAAACGCGCAAGACTTTTTAATTGCCTTGATTTAAGTCCCTGTGTATTTCCACCAACTGCCGGCATACACGAAACTATGCAGTATGTTCTAAGAGATACTGTGCAATCATGGCATCATATTCGCTGACCAAACGAAAAGTTTCCGCAGCAAGAAAGCGGCGCAACTTAAGGCTTATTTTGCCTGATAAACGCAGTTCATTCATGACAGTATCATAGTGCTGTGGTCCGGGAACAACGAGTACGGAATGAAAATTTTTGGCTGCAGCTCGAAGCATGGTTGGGCCGCCAATATCAATTTCTTCTACCGCAGATTGAATATTCAAATTCTTTTGTACTGCGTCTGCAAAATTATAGAGATTCACGCAAACCAAATCAAAAGTATTGATCCGGTGCTCGGCAAGAGTAGCAAGGTGAGCAGAATTTTCTTTATTTGCTAAAATTCCGCCATGAATATGGGGATGTAAGGTCTTGACGCGACCATCCAAAATTTCAGGAAAACCAGTAACAGAGGAAACAGAGGCCACAGCAAGGCCGGCCTCAACAATTTTTTTCTTGGTACCACCTGTGGAAAAAAGCTCCACGCCCATTTCAGAGAGAAACGTAGCAAAGCGTGGTAAATCCGTTTTATCCGTTACGCTTAAAATAGCACGGTGAATCGGCAAAAATTCCATACACAACCTCACTTGTTCTTTGAGGAAGTGCCACTTTTGCCTAAACTTCGCAAGAATGAATTGAGCAAATTTTCATGCACCAAGAAAATATTGCTTGTTGCTCATACCCCAAAAAAAATCATGAGCTATCCCTACTGCTTCCCGTTTTCTTAAACAAATCAGGGGCAAAGACCTTCCGCCCTGCTCTGCGTAGAACCAGAGCGGAAAGTCAATGGGGAGGGGAGATCAATATTATTCTTGGAGCAAATCCATTAAATCTTTAGCAGGAATATTCTCAGCATCATTCTTGAGAATAATATCCAAGTGCTCAATGGCCAATTCCTTTTCATCAAGACACATGAGGCACCCTGCAAGTGAATACCGAATCTCATTTTTATCAGGGTCAATGGATAAATAATTTTCAAGATGGATACGAGTTACGTCTAAGCGTTCAAGCTCGTGTCCAAGACGTACCATGCTGAACAAGGCGACCATATTCTCAGGATTATGCGAAAGAGCTTTAGAAAAATTTTCAAATGCTTTTTCTTTTTCCCCTGCTTCCAACTGGATAAGCCCCATGCCAGAAAACGTTCTGTCGTTTGCCTCTATTGCATGTGCACGGCGATACAAATCCATGGCTTCATCTAAAGCACCACGCTGTACGGCAATAGTTGCCAAGCCAAGATACGCATCAGGATAAATTTCGCTCGAATCTGCGGCTTTAAGGTAATACTCTTCGGACTTCTCCAGCTCACCCATGAACAGATAGCATTCGCCGAGTTCCTTGTTAATTTCATAATCTAAACTACTCATAATGTTCCCCTCCATACTCCTTTGCTCGGCATGTTTTTTTCTTATTTTTTTTAATCCGAGCAGATAAAAAATAACAGCCACAATGGCTTTGCTTACTTTGCTTAGCTATATTCAAGAAGTATGCCAGACTTCTTGCTACTTCATGTTTGTGCATACAAGATAACATTATTTTTTATTCTAGGCCTTCTTTTAAGTAGAATATTTTGAGTCAGCTTCATGACGTGAGAAAACAAGATATTAGCAGTTAAAAGATATATATTACAGATAGATATAGCATTTGGAACATGTATTGCATTTCAGCTTAGCAAAGAAACAATCGCTGTCGCCAAGACACAAGGTAGACAAGAAGGAGAAACGCCATGAAAGGCCTATTTACACCGCAAATTGATCTCAGCAGCAGGGTTTTAGATATACGCCTTGAACGTCAAAATCTTGTCATGGCGAACCTATCTAATATTAATACCCCGGGCTATAAGGCACGCCGGCTTGAGTTTGAAGATGAGCTCCAAGAGGCTCTCAACTTAGGCTTAAGTGGCAAAATGACCAGAACAAATGAAAAACACATACCGGGAGATTTTAATGCAAATGGTTTTGATTCCGAACATTATGCTGAATTTGAACCACGCCAAGTTTTTGGAGAGGATAAAGTAGACCTCGACAAAGAAATGGCTGTGATGGCTAAAAACTCTTTAATGTATGATGCCTTGGCTCAAGTTATCAAAAAGAATTTCGAAGGAATTCAACGAGTAATTCAAGAAGGAGCTAAATAATGGATTTCATGACCGCCCTTGATATCGGAGCTTCAGGACTCAAAGCGCAACGAGCCTATCTTAATATTATTTCAATGAATATGGCGAATGCGAACACCACGCGAACACCTGATGGCGGACCATACCGCCGTAAATCCATAAGTTTGGAATCTTCGCCTGTGTATTCTCCCTTTGACAATGCTATGCAAGATGCGCGTAACCGCGAACTGAAAGGAGTCACGGTGCGTGGCATTGTTGCTGATAATCGTCCATTTCGCATGAGCTACGAACCGGGACATCCGGATGCCAATGAGCAAGGCTATGTCGCGTATCCAGATATTAACGTGGTAGAAGAAATGACCAATATGATGAACACCCAACGTTCTTATGAAGCAAATGTACAGTCAATAACAGCCGTCAAGCAGATGTTTTCCAAGGCTCTGCGAATCGGTGCATAAGCAAAGGAAGTTATAAATGATAGTTAAAAATGCTGCCATGAATGCCTACCAAAACGCCATCAAAGCGCACTCGGAGGCAACAGGTAAAATAACAGGTATATCTTCTACTCCCAAAACTGATTCCGGTTTTGGTGACATGCTTAAAAACTCTATCAATAAAGTGAATCAATTAGAGCAAGAAAAAGCAACTATGATCGATGAATTTGCTTCAGGCAAAAATCAAAATGTCCATGAACTTATGATTTCCTTACAAAAAGCAGGGCTTGCCATGAGTATGACAAGTACGGTCAGAAATAAAATAATGCAGTCATACCAAGAAATAATGCGTATGCAGTTTTAATGTATAAGTATATTGAACAATTCAGGAACATAAGGAAAGCCAAATGCCCTCTTTCTTGAAAATACTCTGGGAACGTTTTTATTCCTACTGGTCCGGTCGCACTGTTAGCCAACGGGTATTGATCAGCGGACTCACGGTGAGCATGATCATGACCTTTATCCTGCTGATCTACTGGCTCAACCAGCCCAATTATCGGGTGCTTTATACCAAACTCTATCCAGAGGATGCCAATAAAGTTGTCAGTATCCTCAAAGCAGCTAAAGAAAACTATAAACTTGAAGCAGACGGTAGCACTGTCATGGTACCTGCTGACCGTGTTTATGATCTTCGCTTAAAAATCGCAGGTGAAGGAGAGCTGCATGGACAAGGTATTGGCTTTGAGATTTTTGATAATGTTAAGATAGGGCAAACTGATTTTGTACAGCATATCAATTATCAACGTGCACTACAGGGAGAACTTTCCAGAACAATATCTGAATTTCCACAAGTAGAACGCGCTCGTGTACACTTGGTCATTCCGCATCAATCTTTATTCATTGAAGAACAAATACCGCCTACTGCTTCCATTGTCTTAAAATTAAAATCCGACGGAGCACTCAGTCCAAAGGAAGCACAAGGTATCGTCAATCTTGTCACTATGGCTGTAGAGGGTTTAGATAAAAATAATGTGACTGTGACGGACATGAAAGGGCTTCCTTTATACGAGCCGAATGATGATGAAAATATGGTCGGTATGTCTTCTACGCAAATAGAATACAAGAATAATTTGGAGCGTAAAATTGAACGGCGCATCCAAGAATTGCTTGTTCCTGCGGTTGGTTCTGGCCGGGTTATTGCCAGAGTCAATACGGAATTAGATTTTTCTCAAAAAACCATTCATAAAGAACTTTTTGATCCAGACGTTACTGTACTACGCAGTGAAAAACGTTCAGAGCAAACAACGCAAGGGCGCGCAAATCTTGACGGTGGCGTCCCTGAAGCTAATTTCCGCGGAGATGGCTTTACAGGCAGTCAATCCACACAAGATTCTAAACTTGAAAATCGTACTACAAATTTTGAAATAAACCGTGAAGAACACAATATTGTGGCCGCGGTTGGAGAACTCAAACGAGTATCAGTTGCAGTTATAGTGGATGGAACATATAGTCGCAATCAAGAAACTGGCCAAATGGAATATATTCCAAGAACTGCGGAGGAATTGACTCAATACGACAAATTGGTAAAATCTGCCATTGGTTATGATGAAAGTCGCTCGGATTTAGTGGAAATTTCCAATATATCCTTTGGGGAACCAGACCCAACCGATACCCAGACTTTGATGCGAACCATGCTGGAATATTCCTTGCGGCTGGGCAAACCTTTTATCAATGGACTGTTAATATTCCTCTTTATGATACTGGTAATTCGTCCCTTGGTAATGGCTTTATTACGACCCCGTGTACAGGAACAAGACCTTGAAGAAATGGTTGGTTTACCCGGTGGTCCGGAACCACGCCTTGCTTTGGATGAATCAGAGTTCGACGATGATATGCTTGATACACAGCTGACTCTGGAAGGAGCCAAAGATTTGGCACTGCAACTCTTTGAAGAAAATATGGAACAAGCTATCAGGTTACTAAGAACTTGGAGTAAGCAGGAGGCATAAGACGTGAGCGACTTTTCAGGACTGGAAAAATCAGCCATCGTACTCCTCGCCCTTGGCGAAAAGTTTACGACCGAAACATTCAAGCGCATGGAACGCCAAGAAATATTAGCTATTTCCAGAGCTATGATCGACACTGATTCCATACCCAAAGAAGATGTGCTTGAAGTGCTGGAAGAATTTAACGAAGCCCTTGCGTATGGTGCTGAATTATTGGTGGGCGGAGTCGATACAGTAAAACGCCTACTTAACAGTACTGTTGATGCAGAAACTGCGAAATACGTTTTGGATTCTCTGGACTTAGATTCAGGGCCAGCACCTTTCCAAGAACTAGAAAATGTCAGTCCAAAAATTCTTGCTCAAATATTACGCAACGAACATCCACAAACCTTGGCTCTCATTTTAGGGCATTTACATTCAGAGCAAGCTGCAAATCTTTTACAAAATCTCCCGTCAGGTGTGCGTGCTGAAGTACTCATGCGCCTTGCAAAACTTGAAACAGTTGCTGAGGAGATGCTCTTAGAAGTAGATCAAGTCTTACAAAGTCAACTCATTGCAATTGGTGGCAAGGAAGGCAAAAAGGTTGGTGGTATCAATTCCGTGGCCGAAATACTCAATGCCGTGGATCGTGCCACTGAAGAAGAGGTTCTTTCAGAAATTGAAGATGAATCAAGTCAAATGGCTGAAGATATCAGAAACCTCATGTTTGTATTTGAAGACATCAAAGGTATTGATAATCGCTCTATACGCGAAATTCTCAAAGAGGTTGCAAACGAAGACCTTACCCTCAGTCTCAAGGGTGCTTCTGAAGACCTTAAAAACAAGTTGCTCAACAACATGTCCGAACGTGCATCTACAATGATTCGCGAGGATCTGGAAATTATGGGACCGGTCAAACTTTCCGAGGTAGAGGCTGCACAACAAAACGTGGTCAAAGTCGTGCGCCGCCTTGAAAATGATGGAAGAGTTGCCATAAGCAGAGGTGGTGGTGATGAATTTGTCTAAGCAACAAAAACATCCTCAGCATACCGGACGTGTTCTTCTCGGCGTGGATACTCCAGGGCCTCATGAGGTAAGTCTCCTCGAAATGGAAGGCAAAAAAAAGCTTATCTGGGATAAAGGCATGGATATAGAATTCATGACACGAGTTCGCGGAAAAGCGCAGCAAAAAGCCAAAGAACTACTGACCCAAGCTATGGAAGAAGCAACTCAATTGCGCCAAGAAGCACAAGAAAAAGGAACAGCACAAGGCCTCGCTGCCGGACAAAAACAACTTGAAGAACATTTGAATAACCTGAGCCAAAGCATTGCTCAAGCAACCCAAGATATTCAAGAGCAAGCAGAACATATTTGGGCAGCGCGTAAAGATGATTTTATACAACTCATTCAAATGTCTG